>NC_011529.1:1231738-1539672 GCF_000018365.1 Thermococcus onnurineus NA1
TTCAAAGGGTTCTCCGTGAGCTCAGAGCCAGGGCAATAACCCCAAAAATAGCAGAGGCATTGATATTCGATATCCTATCCCGTTGATTACCCATTTCTGACCCAAAAGGTTTAAATTTGTTATCTTGAACTTCGCTTAGGTGGTGAATTATGGTAACCAAGGAAGAGGTAATGGAGAAGGTTAAAGCGGTAGTTGATGAGAAGTACGTTAAAGGGCTTGAAATCGGTGAGGATGGTTCTGTAACAATTACCCTCTCAAAAGACACTCCGGACATCGACAACGTTCTCATAAGGCTCAACACTGAGCTCCAGAAGATCGAAGGAATTGGCACAATCACGATAAACCGTGAGAGGGACAAGCAGGTCGATGACAACGCCGAAGTAACAAGAGAAATGATACTCGAGAAGCTCAAGGAAGTCATCGACCCAGAAATTGGCGTTGATGTTGTCAATTTGGGCCTTATATACGAGCTGAACATCAGGCCAGACAAGACAGTTTACGTCAAGATGACGATGACCACCCCTGGCTGCCCGCTGACGATGTGGATTCTCAGGGCTGTCGAGGATAAGATACTCGAGATTCCGGGCGTTAAAGACGCCGAAATCGAGCTCACCTTCGATCCACCGTGGACGCCGGACAGGATAAGCGATGAGTACAAAAAGAAACTCGGACTTTATTGACCCATCCTGTCCCTCTCTGTTCATGAGAGTCCAATTTTTCTCCTTCTTCCACGAATTTTCGTCGTTTGGAGTCTTTTTCCTCGACGAAAAGTTTATATTCGCCGAAGTTCATCTAAAAGCGGTGATGTGCCATGGCGTGGAAGGTTATGGTTGACCAGGACACCTGTATTGGAGATGCCATCTGTGCTAGCCTCTGCCCGGACGTCTTCGAGATGAACGACGAGGGCAAGGCTGTTCCGGTTGTGGAGGTTATCGAGGACGAGAACCTCTACAACTGCGCAGTTGAGGCTGCTGAGGCCTGCCCGGTCAGCGCTATCGTCATTGAGGAGGCTTGAAGCCTCTCCTTTTTCATTCTCACTATTCGTCGTTTTCCTTCCCATTGCCCTTCAGTTTTTGGTACTCCTTTAAAATCTACAAGTTCTCAACAGTACCCTAACAACATAATAAAGGAATAAAAACAGCCCATCAGGCTCCCGTCAGCCACGGGATCCATTGGGGCGGCCAATCCAATCTTCTCTGTCAGTCGAGTCCCAGCCCGAACCTCTCCGCTTGCTCAAGCACGTACTCCCTTATCTCCGTCGCCTTTGGAAGTTCTGCCACTATTTCACCGTTTTCAATGAGCGGCTTTAAGAGCGGCTCGACTTTCGCCCCACAGACTGGACATCTTTCCAGCTTTTTATCTGCTGGAACCCTGTGGTAATGGCCGTTCTCACAGCGGTATATCTGCTTCCTTCCGCTGAGCTTGCCACGCTTGGTGAAAGGCTTTCCTTCGATCTCGACTATGTCAAGGGAGAAGTCTATAGGTTTCGCACTGGCTATGGACGAGCCAACGCCAAAAGCATCTGCGATGTCCACTATCTCCCTTATGCTCTCCTCGTTTAGGCCTCCACTGACGAAGATTTTAACGTGCTCGTAACCCCTTAGGTCGAGCTCCCAGCGGACCTCTTCGATTATCCTCCTGAAGTTGCCCCTCCTCGAGCCGGGCGTGTCGAGCCTCACCGCGGTCAGGCGTTCTCCTAAGGCTTCAGCTGCCATCAGAGCCTCAACCTTCTCGTCGCAGATGGTGTCAACCAGCGCTGTCCTTGGCACCTCCGGCTCGACGACCTCGTCGAAGTACTTCCAGGCCTTCACCTGGTCACCTACGGTAAGAATCAGCGCGTGAGGCATCGTTCCAACGGGCTTTTCACCTATCATCTCTGCCCCGAGAACGCCGCTCACCCCGTCGCAGCCGCCTATGAATGCCGAGCGGTCAATCATTGGGGCTATGGCAGGATGCATGTGCCTTATGCCAAAGGAATAGACTGGCTTGAAGTTCGCGGCGATCTTGACCCTCAATGCCGCGGTGGCTATACCGCTCGCCTGACTGAGCATTCCGAGTAAGGCAGTCTCGTAGATGCCGAATTCCTCGTAGTATCCTTCAATCTGAAGAACAGGCTCATAGGGGTGGAATATCGTCCCCTCTGGCATGGCGTAGACGTTCACCGGCAGACCTTCGAGGAGCTTGGCAACTTCTTCGATTCCAGCCAGAACTCCCCACTTCCAGCCCTTTGGAAGTCCCGTCGTGGTTACGTCGGCGAAAACCTTCTTGTGGATGCCCTTTTTCTCAAGGATTTTCTTTGTCCTAATGAAGTAAACGTCAGTGGTCCTTCCGGCTTTTATATCTTCCTCGTGGGCGATATAGAAATCCCTCATTTTCCTCACCTAAAACAACTTTACCCCCCTCGATTTAAGGCTTTCCTCAGTTGAAAGGTCTAAGTAGTACCAAAACTGACCCCGTGGGTAGGTGAAATCATGGTCTGCACAATATACAACACCAAGTGATGCTCGACGGAGAAGGTCGCTCACTGGATGGCGGGGGCGATAAAGGACGTAACGTGAGGTAAAGTGGCCTGGGTCACCGAAAAACCCAATGTTGACGACCACAATCTGGTGATTATATAGGAACTGTCCTTTCACGCACTCGACGAGTGATTATCCCTAGGGACGGCGGCTTCCTCAACTTAGTTTGAACGGTATCTCTGCCTCCCCACCTTTCTCGATTTTGTGAAGTTCCCGCCTGTAAGCCTCCAACGGTCGATCTTCAACCTTCAGGTAGCCCGCGAAGGTCTTTGGTATCTCCTCGAGCTCGTCGAAGAACCTCGGATAGTTCTTATCCCTGATGATATGGTGGTCGAGTATTATCTCCGCTCCTGTTTCGCGGATTATCTCGTTGAGGTTTTTAATGCCAGCCTGCCAGCTTCCCTCAGCGCGCTTACCGAGGTATGTCGGTGGTCCCCCAGTTATGAGCAAATCTGGAACCTTCTCGATTATCCACTCTACAGATTTTCTGTTGAGCATCTGAATATCGCTCGCGTGGATTACTCTCTTAGAGCCGTCATCAATGAGCGTCATCACAACGAAGCCGAGCCTGGAACCTTCGCTTCCATGGGGAACGGCTGGAGAGAACTCCAACTCAACGCCGCCGAGGTCAAAAGATTTGCCGTCCGCGAACTCAATCTTCCCCGCTATCGGTTCGGTGTTTTTGAGGAAGGCCCAAGCGCGCTTCCTCTGGCTGAAGTTTATGTTTTCCCGGGGGTGCTTTATGAAGAGGGGCTTTCCCTCGTATATCTCCCTCGCGTAGCTCTCGCTTGAACTCTCGTACAGACCTTCGAAGAACGGTGTGTGGTGGTCGTAATGATAGTGGGAAATAACGACAACCTCACTCCTCCGCGCGTAGCCCTGAAGCTTCCGTCTCATCTTCTGGAGTACCTCCATCTCGGCCTTAGCCGGTGGAAGGCCGTAGCGCTTCGGCCCGAGGGCGACACCGGGGTCGATGAGGATTTTTATTCCAGAGGCCTCTACGAAGGTGGCTAAGCTCCTCACGCCGAGGCTCTCCGACGCGAGTGGGATGACGCGCATTCCATCACCTAACAAAATGGAGGGCCAAACCTTAATAAGCCCTACCCATTAGTGAGGTTGACCGATGATGAGTGGGATCTCTACCCGAACGAGGAGGCATTCTTCGATAAGCTCCGCAAGGTCATGCTGATGCGCTACTCTGCGATCATGGGTTCCATGCCTGAGGATAGGGATTTCAGCATAGATGTTATCAAGTTCAAGCCCGTCCGGATACTCGTTAAGGACACATACTATCGTGGCTCTCTGATGATATTCCGCTATCGCGGCTCCCTCGAGATAGCTCGCTTCGGCTATGAGAACGGCTTTGGAGAAAAAACCAGATATGGCTTTGGTATGGTCAAAGTGATTGACGAAGAACTAAGACGAGAAGACCAAGAGTAGCCTCTACCAGCCAGACTATCGCGACAAGCTTCGGCTCGTTCACTCTTATTTTTCTCATTATCGTCCCCAAAAAGCTCGGATAAGGTGGTGCTTGGAGCGTCCCGTCCGGGAGGACTTTAGTTTTTCCGTGTCTTCTCACCCCAAAGCGTACACTTGTTGCCTTTATGATGAAGTCCAAAAAGTGTGGAATCAGGAGTATTGCAGTATAAACCTCGACTTTTCCAATAATCCCTATTAATCCTATAAGTGCCCCCATGCTGAGCGTTCCCGTGTCGCCGGGAAAGACTTTCGCTGGATACTTGTTCCAACGCAGGAAGCCGAGAGCCGCGCCGAGACCAGTAAGTGCAAGCAGTTGAGCATTTCCGTCTGTTATCAGTGCTAGGAAAAGAAGTGCTATGGTGGAGGTGCCGATCTCGAGTCCGTTGAATCCAGCAAGCATATTCACCAAGTTGGCTGAACCTGTTACAAAGAGCACGGCAAAGATGGGATAGAGTACCCCGAGATTCAGGTCAAAGCCGAAGATATCGATATGGGATGAAACTCCTATGACGGCAACTGGGATTGATACGAAAAGTGAGAGAATGACCTTGTGAAGCTGCCTCAGATTGGTTAGATCATCAACAACGCCGATAATTCCGAAAAGGAGAAACACCGTTGTCGCCAGGGAAATCTTCTCGGTTAAAAACGGCGAAAGTGCAACTGGCAGGGCCAGGATAAGAGCGATCCCCCCCATCTCCGGCACTTCTGGCTGGTCAAGCTTGTGGATGTCCCTCCCGACAA
Organism: Thermococcus onnurineus NA1; assembly: GCF_000018365.1. NCBI lineage: Archaea > Methanobacteriati > Methanobacteriota > Thermococci > Thermococcales > Thermococcaceae > Thermococcus > Thermococcus onnurineus. The sequence goes on from NC_011529.1 coordinate 1,236,478, forward strand.
TGCCGGCTCTTCTCATCCTTTCCGCGATGTATGGCGTCATGATGAGTGTCAGAGTTAAACCTATAAGAGGAGCAACGACTATCATATTAGACACCCCTCGGTGTTACAACGGCCCAAAAATAAACCCTTCGGTGAAGACCATGGATATAAGGCTCGTTGTCTTTGACCTCGACGGAACCCTCATCGGGGCACCAAAGCCTTTTGCCCAAGTCAAGGAGGAGCTTAAATCAAGGCTGCTGGAGATGGGAATCCCCCAGGATATCATTGGTGATCTCACTCCAATGTGCGAAAATCTCCATCGGATAGCGAAGGAAACGGGGAGAAGCTTTGAGGAGCTATACTCGATAATGGTCGGGCTCGAGGTGGGACGAATAGCGGAGAGCTTTCTCTTCGATGGCGTTCTCGACGTTCTGGAGTTCCTAAAGGCAAGGGGCATCCCAATGGCGATAATGACAAGGAGTTCCCGCGAGGCAACGATGAAGGCCCTCGAGATGAACGGTATTAAGGACTACTTCTCGTTGATATCCACCCGGGACGATGTTCCGGCCAGGGAAGTCAAGCCGAACGCTGGTCAGCTTGAAAGGATAATTACAGCCTTTGGGGTCGAGCCGAGCAAGGTTCTCGTCGTTGGAGATCACGGCTACGATATAATTCCCGCCCGGGAGCTAGGTGCGCTGAGCGTCATGATCACTGACCACACCGCTGGGAGGATGAGTTTTAGCGTTGAGGCGAAGCCGAACTTCGAGATTGAAACGATTAAAGGCCTCCTTCCGCTGTTGGAGAACCTATTGAGTACATACGTGGTCGTTCCTGCCTACAACGAGGAGAGAACCATTGGGACAGTTCTTGACGATCTCCTGCGCTACTTCCGGGCTGAAGAGATAATCGTCGTCAACGATGGCAGCAGGGACAAAACAGCCGAGGTAGCACGCTCCAGAGGCGTTCACGTCCTTACCCACCTTGTCAACCGAGGCCTCGGTGGGGCCCTTGGGACTGGCATTGCCTATGCCCTCAGGAAGAATGCGAGACTTATACTCACCTTTGATGCCGATGGTCAACACCTAGTGAGTGATGCCCTTCGTGTTATGAAGCCAGTCGCTGAGGGCAAAGCCGACTTTGCAGTTGGTTCGAGGCTCAAGGGCGACACGAGCGAGATGCCCTTCGTCAAGCGCTTTGGTAACTTCGTCCTTGATGCTATAACAGCGGTCTTCGCGCGGAAGTACGTCAGCGACAGCCAGAGTGGACTGAGATGCTTCAGTCAGGAGTGTGCGTCAAAAATAACGATAACCTGCGACCGCTATGCAGTTTCGAGCGAGATAATCATAGAGGCCTCGAGGAACGGTTGCAGGATTGTGGAAGTTCCCATTAAAGCAGTTTATACGGAGTACTCCATGAAGAAGGGCACAAACATCCTGGAGGGGGTTAAGATAGCCCTTAATCTGCTGTTCGATAAACTGAGGTGATGGGTATGTATGCGGTTCAGTACATAACTATAGTTATTGTTCTCGCATTGATGGTCTATGTGCTTGGAAGGTATGGGCGCAAGGAATTTGAGTGGGGAGACTTCCTGTTCTGGGAAGCACTCCTGCTTGGCCTCCTAATAGTCGCAATATTTCCTTTGGAGATAGCCAACGAAATAAAGCACATTCTTGGTCTTGGTAGAGGTCTCGATGCCCTCTTCGTTATAAGTATTGGCCTTGCATACATACTGATGTTCAGGGTTTATCTCGCTGTCGACAAAACCGAGCGCGAGATAACCGAGCTAACAAGGAAAATCGCCATGGAGCTGGAGGAGATAAACAAGCGACTGGAAAAAATAGAGAAGAACCTTTAATCCTCCACAAACTCTCCGAAGAGCTCCTCCAGGAAGAGCTTCACCCTCTCTTTCGGGAGTCTGAACTGCCTTATCTTCACTATTCCTTTCTCCTGTGCTTCCCTGAGGAGTACTTCAGTTGCCTCGTTGGGGTACATTTCCTCGTATACTATCTCCTTTATGCCTGCGTTGATGACTAACTTGAAGCAGGTGTCGCAGGGGAAGTGGGTGACGTAGAGAGTTGCCCCCTCGAGGCTTATGCCCTTTCTGGCTGCCATGGCTATGACGTTCTGCTCCGCGTGAACCGCCCTGTGGCAGTGGCCGTCCACTATGAGGCAGCCTACATCAATACAGTGCTCCATTCCCCTCGGCGCACCGTTGTAGCCTGTTGCAAGTATGTACCCGTCCTTGACGGCAACGGCGCCAACGCGGAGCCTTGGACAGGTTGCTCTAAGGCTCACAAGTTTCGCTATCAGCATAAAGTACTCGTCCTTGGTTGGCCTGATGCGCTTTATGCGCGCTGCCTTTTCCCGGTCTAGGAAGATTTCAACGCTCATAGCCATCACTGCATGCGCCTGTTGAACAGGTTACTACCATTTATTTCAACCAAGATTCTGAATATTCTCTCATCATAACTTGGATGGGTCTCTATTATGGCTGTTTTCTGCTTCCTCTCTATTGCCGGCTCAATGCTCGGCAGCGAGCTCAGCCTGACTCCTATCCTGAGATCCTCGTAGTATTTAAGCTCCTCAAGGGCGCGCTTCAGGCTCATAGGGACGTCTAAGAGTCTGAGTGCGGTTTCGTCCGCCTGGAATTCCCTGTTCTTCAGGAAGCTAGCGCGGGTAACCTCGTAGAGTCCGTATAGTCCGAGTGCTGCTATTGTGACAGTGGGGCTGTGGGCTAGGAAAATCAGCACCGCTGTGAACACAATCATAAGGTACCTGCCGTAGGCTATAATGGGAAACATCTTTGTGTCGCCATTCTTTATGTGGCCGAGTTCATGGGCGGCAACGGCTAGTATTTCGTCTTGGTCAAGAACCTCGAAAAGTCCGAGGGAAAGGACCACCGTGTTCTTAAATGAGTATGCGTTTGGGATGTAGTCGTCAAGGATGTAAACCCTTGGCATTGAGAGGCCTGCCTTCTTTGCCATTCTGGCTATGCCGTCGTAGAGCCAGGGGATCTCACTTCTTTCAAGGGGGATATAGTTACCCTTGATGTCGTGGGTGGAGACCCAGAGATAGAATGCGAAGATGAGGCCAAATGCCGTCAGTGATATCTTGAGGCCCAGTTCTTTTAGGGCCACTACTGCCAGCAGGACCTCTAGGGTTATTATGATGAAGAGCATCTTTCATCACTTCTTAATTTTGGAGAGGTATGCGTAGGTCGCTTCCCTGAAGTTTGTCATGAGGGCGTCGAGGATACTCTTCACTACTTTTTCCTCGAACTCCTCCCTTGTGGTGGTTATTGAGTAGACGTATCTCATACCACCCCTTCCCTTCTCAACGCTTCTTTTGAGCAGACCGCGCTCGCAGAGGCGGTTCATGAGAATGCTTATAGTGGAGCGCCTTATGTCTGGATGCTTCTCCTTCATGTATTCGTAGACCTGGCCGGCGGTGGCCACCTTAACCCTCCACATGTGTTCCATTATCTCTGCTTCGAGGGGTGGGAGAACCGCCTTTATACCTTCTTCGGTGAGCTTGAACTCGTGGGGCTCCATGGGTATCACCTTTTTTCTTCCTTACCTTACTTTATTTTATTTAGGGTGCTTTAGCTAAAAAGTTTTTGTGCTTTTTGGTGCTTCCATGTACTTTTAAGTTCAGTCAATTCTGGAATTAGGTTTTTAAATCTACCTCCCGAGTAGTTATGGGCATGGGCCGGTGGCTTAGCCTGGATAGAGCGTCGGCCTCCGGAGCCGAAGGTCGCGGGTTCGAATCCCGCCCGGCCCGCCAAAAACAAACTTCACCTTCGTGAAGTTTGATCAAGGTTCGTGGTTCTCTTGGAAATATCAATATTGCAGTAAGGATTCCTTTTTTACAAGCCGTGTAGGAATTGAATTCTCCCATTAATGCCTCCCTCAAGGAGTTTCTTTCCTTGACGCCCTTTGGGCGCCGTTAAAAGCAGACCCATATCAAAACCAGTTTGAAAGCGAAAGCACGGGGAGCGAAGCGCGTGAAAAGCACGTATGAACTTTGATGAAACTTTTCACCAGAAAAGTTTTCTCCTGTGGGGCTTTGCCCCACTACGGGGGTTTGAGAGTACAGGAAGCTTTTGGAAAAAGCTTCACCAAAAGTTCGTAGCTCTCCACTTAGAGGGTTGAAGTGAACTAGTTTCAAACTTCCAACGTCCTCCGTTAGGAGAGAACGCTCTAAGACCACCCTTTAAAAGGGGTTTACATTCTTTGACGCCCGGAGGGCGTCTTCTTAAAAGTAGACTCCTCCAAGGAAGCCACCAACAGTGTTCTCACTGAAAACCGCAGTTTAACGCTGAAACTGCCAAAAGATTGGCCTCTTTAAGAAAGAGCTACGAACTTGATCAAACTTCGCGCAGGCGAAGTTTGTAGAACTGGTGGGCCCGCGGGGCTTTGAACCCCGGACCTCCGCCGTGTGAGGGCGGCGTCATAACCAGGCTAGACCACGGGCCCGTCCCGGGAATAGTGGAAGGGAACGAAAATATAAAGCTTTCGCTAGACCTCGTCGAGTATCTTCCTCGGTGCACCGGCGAAGGTCACTAAGTATTCCGCCTCAACAATGTGCAGTCTCCCCGGAACGACCATAACGTGCGGCTGTCTGCCGAAGTCCTCGTTGAGCATGTCCCTAACGTAGCCAGCTTTGAGCGTCGGATTGAGCGAGCCCGCACGCGCAAGAACGACTACCAGCGTATCAGGCGTGAAAACACCTTCCCCCTTCATCTCCTCGACCTGGAGGAGAATCTCCATAGCCTCGTTAGCTGTCATGTAGCGATTCTGATCAGCCTTTATGTCAAGGAAGAGCATCGTGTGAAGCCCCCGCTCTTTGTTCTCTCTTATCACGTCGTAGTGACTCGTTGGAAACCAGTTTTTCTCTGGGTAAGCTACGGTTGCGCTCTTGCCGAACTTGTATACCTGAAGGCCGGTTATTGCTATGGCGGAATAGATGCTTGGCGCGTGGATGACGTAACTCTCGATTCCCATCTCCTTCGCCCTTATGCGGAGGTCGGAGTGAGTGGTTGCCACCATAGGGTCACCCGCGGTTAGAAAGGCGACGTCCTTGCCCTTCGCCTCGCTAAGAACGATTCTCTCAAATTGGAGCTCGACCTCTTCCCTGCTGAGCCTCCTGATGGGCTTCCCTATGAGCTCCTCAATCTTATCAAGCGTCGTCCCGGCCAAAAGCGAGGTGTAGAACTCGGCAAAGACGAGGTCGCATTTTCTGGCCGTCTCCAGGCCCTTGAGCGTGATGTCTTTTTCGTCGTAGAGTCCCAACCCAATGAAGTATATCGCCATTTTCCCCACCGACCGAGCGTAGGAGGGGGGGTTTTTAAGCTTGACCGCCAATGTGGGAAACTCTGAAACTTCATTTAATCTCTCAATTACTGATTAAACCTGGATCCAACTTAAAATGACCCTTTTAACGCGAGTTCACTTTGTTTTGGATGTCCACACGACGTCAGGTTGGAGAGAACTCGCATAAATATTACTGTTCGGTGAATGAACCCATCAACAAGCAAGCCAAATAAGAAGAATGAACTGTAAAACTGCAATCTTGGAAGTTAATTACTTTTGATCAACCTTTTCTCAAGAGAAGTTTGCCTGTTAGGCAATTGCCGAAAGGTTTATAATGATTGACGAATATCATCCACTATGCTTGAAAAGGAGAAAGAAGCTCTTGCCAAGAGGATAGCCGGAGAAATAACCCTCTCCTCCGACCCCGGAAAGACCATGCGCAAATGGAGGGAGATATTCGGCATAAGTCAGACGGAGCTCGCCGAATACCTTGGCGTCTCTTCTTCTGTCATAAGCGACTACGAGGGTGGGAGAAGAAAGAGCCCCGGTGCTTCAACCATCAGGAAGTTCGTTGAGGCTCTCCTGGAGATAGACGAGCGGAGAGGAGGAAACGTCATAAAAGCCTTTAGCAAGACCATTGGAAGTGAGCTTCCGACCAGCGCTATCCTTGATATAAGGGAGTTCGCACTGCCCATCACAATCAAAGATCTCGTTGGAGCCGTCAAGGGTGAAGTTGTTGCAAACATGCACCTTCTGGATAGAAGGATATACGGATATACAGTCGTTGACAGTATAAAGGCGATCCTTGAGATGTCGGCGGAAGAGTTCCTCAAGCTCTACGGCTGGACGACTGAGAGGGCGCTAATATTCACCAAGGTAACGACCGGAAGGAGTCCAATGATAGCCGTCCGCGTTCAGGGGCTCAAGCCGGCAGTAGTCGTCCTTCACGGCATCAAGAAGCTCGATGAGCTTGCGGTAAAACTGGCCGAGCGCGAGAGGGTCCCACTGGTGATTTCCCACGCGGGAAGTGAGGCAGAACTTATAACGGGGCTGAGAAGACTTGTAGAAAAGACAGAGATGGAGCTCTAATGGGCAAACTCTAATCGAGCTGCTTCTTCCGCCATATCCCACCTTCCGCGAGCTTAGTTAGTCTGTCCCTTATGTGGAGAAGTACGTCGTTCAGCGTTTTTCCATTGTCATACTCCTCGATAATTCTGATGAGCTCCCCCCTGCTGTAGTCCTTCATTTCACGAGCGAGCTCTGTCATCCTCGGATAAGCCCTGACGATGTTGTCTACGATGGTTATATCTGCCATCCTCGCTGAACGAGATAATGGGTTCAAATCAATGGTTATCACAAATTTGCCCATCCTAACGAGGGCCTCGGTCCTGTCACCGTCCTCCAGAGGAACGACTACCACGTCGGCCTTCCAGATGCCATTCTCATCGACTTTTCCGCGCTCGTGCTCTAGGCCGGGAATCCTCTTTGTTGGGTTTATACCGAGGAGCTCTATCTCGGGATCGTATTTGCGGAGTTCTTCTGCTATCGCTTTAACACGATCCTCCGTGCGATAGAAGAGGTTTATCTCGAGTTTGGCATTGAGTGCTCTGGCGAGCTCTATTGTCTCCTTCGGCACCAAAGCGGCAACGTTGCCGTTCACAGAGACAACGGGATTCTCCGCAAGGAGGAGCTTCGCGACCGCTGCTCTCATGGCCCTCTCAGCAGGTTCTATCGTCCTTTCGCCGATGAGATAGTCGAAGGCCTCTCCCCTACCGTGGGCGATCAAGCCGGCCTTCGCCGTCATTCCCTTCTCCATTCCCTCGATGATCTTCTCTCTATAGTAGAGGCTCCAGTAGCGTGGATGGCTCTTGGGTATTTTCACCATTTACATCACCTTGTATTGGTTTGGCATGATATGATAAAAAGCCTTCCCAGCAGGATTTATCCTTTTAGCCGTCCCTAATAAAGCCTGCAGAGAACTTTTTGGGGTGGCTCGGGGTTCTGAACCTTTGGTTTAAAAAAGGAATATAAACCTTAGGTTCAAAACCTTAGGTGAACAAATTTGAACACATGCTCAAGGTGGTGCATTATGGGATATAAGATAACAAAAAAGGAGAACCTGAGCGCCATAGACTTCTTCATGGAGGTCGAGGCACCTCACATAGCTCGCTCCTGGAAGGTGGGCCAGTTTGTGGTTTTGATCCCCGATGAGAAGGGCGAAAGAGTCCCGATGTCTGTCTATTATGCTGATGACGGAAGGATAGGTATGTTTCTCAGGCGCCATGGAATCACAACCTTCAAGCTCTGGTATGAGTTTGACGTTGGAGACGAGATTCTCAGTATAACAGGCCCTCTTGGAAAGCCGATTGACGTCAAGTACTACGGCAACGTTGTCTTTGTCTCGGATGCCGTCTGTGCACAGGCCGAGAGCTACGCAACGCTCAAGGCAATGAAAGAAGTTGGAAACTACACTATAGCGATTCAGACCTTTGAGAACGCCGCAAACGTTTATCCAGAGAAGTACCTAGCAAAACCGGTGGCAGACGAGCACTACCTCACAACGGAGGATGGGAGCGTTGGCATAAAGGGCCACTACCTTGATGTCCTCAAGGAACTCATCGAGAAGGACAAGGTGGATATAGTCTTCGGCGGTGGAAAGCTCGGCTCCCTCAAAAAACTCGCTGAGCTAACAAGGCCCTACGGAATCCCCACGATAGTCACGGTCAGGCAGATAATGGTTGACGGAACAGGAATGTGTGGTTCGTGTAGGGTTCTTTACGACGGTGAGATAAAGTTCGCCTGCAGGGACGGGCCGATGATGGATGCTCACAAAATAGACTGGGACGATGCCATAAAGAGGAACGCCCGCTTTGCTGAGCAGGAGAAAATTGCAAGAGAGAGATACCTTGCCAAGCTGAGGGAGAAGGGGGTGATCTGAATGGCGAGAGCCAAACCTAAGCTTATCAAGGAGCGCGTTCCCACTCCGGAAGTGCCAGTGGAGGAGAGGGTGAGGAGCTTCGTCGAGGTTAACCTCGGTTATGACTTTGCTTCGGCCCTAAAGGAAGCGGAGCGCTGCATACAGTGTCCACCCGAGTACGCGCCATGCATCAAAGGATGCCCTGTCCATATAAACATACCAGGATTCATAAGGGCCCTCCGTGAGAACCCTGATAACCCGGATGAAGCCGTCAAGAACGCCCTGCGTGTAATATGGAACGACAATACCTTACCTGCTGTTACGGGAAGGGTCTGCCCGCAAGAGGAGCAGTGTGAGGCTCCCTGTGTGATGGGTAAGGTCGGAGAGCCGATAAACATAGGCAAGCTGGAGAGGTTCGTGGCTGACTACGCGAGGAAGCACGGCATAGAGGAGGCGCTCCTCAGGGAATTCATGGGGGGCAATGGGGGAATGAAGGGAAAGGTCGCAGTGGTCGGAAGCGGGCCTGCTGGCCTGACCTGTGCGGGAGAGCTTGCGAAGATGGGCTACAAGGTTACCATCTTCGAGGCCCTTCACAAGCCAGGTGGAGTACTCATCTATGGAATTCCCGAATTCAGGCTCCCGAAGGAAATACTCGAGAAGGAGATAGCAAAGCTCAGGGAGTTGGGAGTTGAGATAAAGCTAGACTACATCGTCGGGAAGACTGTAACTCTTGAGGAACTCCTTGAAGAGTACGATGCAGTCTTTATCGGCACCGGTGCCGGTACTCCAAAGCTCCTGAACATACCCGGGATCCTTCTCGACAGGATTTACACCGCAAACGAGTTCCTCACGAGGATTAACCTCATGAAGGCCTACCTCTTCCCCGAATATGACGAGCCGATAGCGATAGGAAAGAAGACAATCGTTATTGGGGCTGGAAATACGGCGATGGATGCAGCGCGCTCCGCCCTCAGGCTCGGTACTGAAGTTACGATAGCCTACCGTCGCGGAAGGGAAGACATGACCGCCCGTATCGAAGAGATTCAGCACGCTGAGGAAGAAGGTGTTAAGTTTGAGTTCTTCGTGAACCCGGTCGAGTTCATAGGGGACGAGAACGGTAAAGTGAAGGCAGTGAAGTTCGAGAAGATGAGGCCGCTCGATGAGCGCGATAGCAGAGGTAAGAGGAAGATAGTTGGCACCGGTGAGTACATAACGCTGGAAGCCGACACTGTCATCATCGCCATTGGCCTTGAACCCAACAGAATAATAAGCGAGGAAGCCACCGGTCTCAAAACGAACTCCGATGGAACACTTGTGGTGGACGAGAACCTCATGACGAGCATCCCGGGCGTCTTTGCAGGCGGAGACGCAATAAGGGGAGAAGCGACCGTCATCCTAGCGATGGGTGATGGAAAGAAGGCGGCAAAGGCCATCCACAATTACATACAGGCCAAGAAGGCGAACGCTTGATACCTCTTTTCTTCTCTACCATTGCCTTTTCCTGTCACCGAAGAAGAACTTCATGAAGCCTGAGAAATCCTCGCCTCGAAAGGCCGCGTAGAGGCTCTGCGTTTCCTCCGGGGAGAGCCATTCAATCCTCTCTGGAATGCCTTCCTCAAAGAGGTATAGAATCTCGTCGCCCTTTCTGGCCACATCGAGAGTGTAGATCTTCTTTCCCTGCTCCTGGGCGATTTTTATCTCCCTGACAACGAGGGAGGTGAACTTGCCCACTATGGCTATAGCCACAAATACCTCCGCGTCCTTTATCATGTGATCTGTGCTCTTGAGTCCATAGTCTGAAGGAACTATGAAGTTGTTCGAGCCGAGCTTCTCCTCAAGTAGCTCAAGGATGACCTTCTCTGTGTGGGTGTGGTAAAGTATCGTGGGTTCGCTCAGGTAAACGAGCGGCCCGTATTTCTCCTTTTTCTTTCGTCTCAAAAATCCAAACATGAGACCACCTCAGGTGGGGATAATGTCCTCATCGTCTCCTCGGGAGGGATGACACTCATCACTGGTGGCGTGCACACCTCAGTGCAATGCTACACACAGGTGTTTAAAAACTTTGCGCTCCAGGCGAAAAAGGAGGCAGGATAGGGTAGTTCGCTGAACTAACTTTTAAAAATTCCAAAGTGGCAAATGGAGATGAGGGCACGTGATGTATGTACAAGGTGCCCGGGGTCTTAGGGAAAAAGTGTTGGGAAATGGTGTTGGAACTTGGAGGAACGTCAGGGAGCATAAGAGGAGCATCAGAGTGACATGGGATATGGCAGATGATTTCTTGCGCGAATATAGAGAGAAGTACGAGGCTGGTGTCATAGCATACAGCACCTACCGCAATGTCAGTTTTGCAATAACAAGGTTCTTTGAGTTCCTGGTCGAGGTTGTGGGCGTTCAGGAAGTTTATGAGATTGACAGGGACATACTGCAACACTTCTTTATCTGGGCGGCGAAGAAGGGATACAAGAGAAGGACACTCGAGAAACTGATAACATATGTTGGTAAGTTAATTAGAAGAATAGAGATGCTACAACTGACATTTCTCGGGTTTGAGTTCAATTATAGAGCAGTACTTGGTGGCAAGGGAATCAAAAGATTCGACTCGGACGATTTGGACTGGGATGCCCCGGACGCAGAAGATATACAACATACCCTCGATGAACTACACCACCGCTATGAGCGAGGGGAGCTCTCCGAACTAGTCTATGACAGACTGAGATTAATAGTCCTTCTTGGGGCATACACTGGCGCAAGAGGCACAGAGATGTCCAGGATCAAGGTTAAACACATCTTTTTCGAGGAGGGGCTACTACAGCTCTTCAGGGACAAAATCGAGAACGAGTACGAGAAAATGACTTTAGTCCCAATACACCCTGTGTTGTCTAGATACCTGAAGTATTACATCGGAAAGTACGGACTATCCCGGGGCGATCTATTGTTCGGGAGTAGCGTCAAAACAGGCGGAATAGACATAGACAAGTATCTGTATCGTTACGGGATTTCAAAAATGCTCAGACTGCGTGATATGCGCAAGTTCTTCGCGAACACCCTAATCGAGTCGGGGGCAGTACTGAGTTTCGAGTACCTAATGGGGCACTCGGTGCGTAACAACATCAAAACTATCAGTTTTGTCCACTATATCGCGAGAGCAAAACTCATTCCAATTGTTCGTCAAGAATACTTTACCGCCTTCGCTAACATAAACTTCGACCCCCATCTTGACACAGGATTGGACACCAGTGGACAGGAAGGTGCATCCTGATGGTTCTTTTCTCTTTACTGAGTTTAAACCTTCAAAACTATGTATTGTAGTGGTGAAGTCAATGACCGGTACGAAGTCAAACTTCATCGTGAGAAAACTGAATGTGAGGAAGGACCGCCGTGCAGTGCTGTACCTTCCGCTCGACTACATCATCAGCGACTGGGTTGTCGTGCGGCGCGAGGGTGAGAAGATTGTGATCGAGCCCATAAAAATTACAGGAAAAAACAGCGAAGAGAGGTGATGGCGCATGTGCGCCCAGACAACCCCCATAGTTAGAAATGTTTCTGATGATTTAAACTTTACTCTCAGCAATGCTATAGAATATCTGCAGGAATACTACAGTAGGGCTGACAATGACACATACTTTTTCCTTGCCTATCTCGACAGGGGTGGGCACTTCGTACAAAGGGGTTTCAAGGTCAAGGAACTCTATGAGAATCCATCAGTAATTGAGGAGTTCATCGAGCAGAATCTTGACAAAAACCTCTACTACTCAATAAACACATTCAAGAGTGCGAAAAGGAGTGCACGTGAGGTCGCTAACATTCTCGCACTGCAATTCGACTTCGACCTCAAAAGGCCAGTTACTACCGAGGAACTCGAAAAAATAGTGGAGGTCATCGAGGACTTCGAGAGCGCGACTGGGCTCAGAGTAACAGTCATCAAGAGCGGGGGTGGCGTGCAGGTTCTCATTCTGCCAGATAGGCAAATAACCCTCGGAGATTTTATCTCGACCGAGCAGTTTAATGAACTGTATGGGAAGTATGGTCCTGAGCTCCGCGGCGCGGACGAGGAGTTGTACAGAATTGCAGACAGCAATATGAAGAAGATACTTGGCATACTTGGCGACAGATTTGCCGAGGAGTTCGCAGTAAAAGGGTTAGCCATCGAGGTCGATAGTGCTGTATATGATTTTGCCAGAGTGATGAGACTACCATATACATATAATATGAAATATTCAGAACCAATCAGAACCGAACTTATTCAATATAATATCAATGAATATAGCAAGGTAAAAGAGATGCTCGACTACCTGCTCAGCGAGCTCGGTGTAGCAAATGTTTCCGATGGAGGCAACATATCATCGAATATCATAATCAGTATAGATGATGACCGGGTCAGGAGACTCATCGAGACCATCGAGAAATATGACATTTACCGCGCTGGTATCAGCCGGAGCGCTGTAACTCTTCACCTGGCCGCACTGCTACATAAAAGGACAAACATCACCTATGAGGAGTTCGAGAAGATTCTCGATGCGATACACAACCACTTTAATGTTGAACCAGTGAAGAGAAGAGAAAAGTACGCAGAGGCAAGGGCTGTATTCAATGCTGAGAAAGAAAGGGTTGCCTCACTATACTGGCTAATTCAGGTAACCCCTGCACTTGCGCAGGCCTGGGGCATCAGCGAGGAAGAGGCTATTGAGAAGATCAGGAACTACCACCGCGAGGTCAAGAGAATATTCAATATAGCAGATGTTGATAATCTCTGGAGGCACTTCAAACAACTCGAAGAACAGTCACAGGAACATTACATTATTGGTAGAGTAGTCATCAGCGATAAGGACATCGAGCAACTCAGAAATGTGATCAGGAGTGCAATCGAGATAGTTGATGAGAAGGTAGGGCTAAACAACATCACCTATGAATTAGTTGTCAGACTGGTTATCAGGAAACTGAGAGCCAGTGCCGACATTGATAAGAACATACTGGTCAAACTCTTCAAGGACTTTGAAAATTTCTCGGTCGCGTACGATATCATAGAAGAAGAACTCGCTGGGGACAACACCAACTTCGCAGAGGTTGTCGTGAAATACACAAATTACTTACAAGTAGATTCGGAAAAACTAGCAACCCTGAAGAGGACATTAAGGAGACTAATTCACGATATTGATGCTGTCCTATTGCAACAGACTGCCCAGAAAATTAGAAAGATCACCGTGAAGGAACTAATATCTACCATCAGTGCTGTGTATATTTATAATGATATTATAAGGATTGAACTGCGCGGAATTGGTGACATCGAGTTCGACTACAAGTATAGTATTAAGAAGACAAAGGTCGGCGATGAGGTGCACTATATCGCGAACTTCGATGATAACTTCAGGAAACTCGCGGACACCCTTTACAAGAACTATGGACTGAAGATCGAGCACGCAACCGAGGATGAAGTACGCGAGCTCTTTAGCTACATTGAGAGCATTGCCTACAAGGTGAACATGGACCTCTACAGCATCGATGCGATAACCATACTGTACGACCTGTTAATAACAAACATACACAAATACCAGTACTATCTCGAATTGACCTCAAAGAATGAGGACATCTTCTTCAAGGTAGTGAATGCGCGCGATGGCAGAAAATACATAGCGATTCCCAAACCACTACTTGAGAAAATACTAACTAACAGTGCACTCACCGAGAAGGAGAAGAGCATTGTGCTCCGTGCGAGCGACAAGGTGCAGAAGGCGAATTTTGGAGGCAAGAGGCTACATGCATTTATGTATAATGCAGAGCGGTTCAAAGAAATTGGAGTAGACATAATTGAAGAGTTGAACCGGTTGGCAGAGGAGAGGGCATCAGACTACAGGATGCTACAGGAAGAGGGCCTCATCGACAGCCTCTTCGCAGGGGGTGGTAGTGAATGACCGCCCCCATTCCAACAACATATTCAATATTGGGTGTAGCAGGGGCTGGCAAGACAACACAACTCATTGACCTCCTTAACTACCTTAATTTTGAGAACTCAAGAAATGAGAAAATATGGGAGCGGCACTTCGAGCCAGTCGAACTCAACCGGATCGCATTCATTAGTTTCAGCAACACCGCGATACAGGAAATTGCGAATAGAACTGGAATTGAGATCAAGGCAAGAAAGAAGAGCGCCCCGGGCAGGTACTTCCGCACTGTAACAGGGCTGGCAGAGGTACTGTTGTACGAGAACAACCTGATGACCTTCGAGGAGGTTCGCTCAGTATCAAAACTCGAAGGGTTCAGGATCAAGTGGGCGCGGGAGCACGGTATGTACTACAAACCCCGTGACAATGACATTAGCTACAGCGGAAATGAATTCTTCGCTGAATACAGCAGGCTCGTGAATACCTACTATCACGTGAAGAGTCTCAGTGAAATAATAGAAATGCACTCCAAGTCGCACCTACTACTGGACTATATCCGCGAGAAGGAGAAGTTGGGAATTGTGGACTATGAAGACATACTAATGAGGGCGTACGATTACCGTAATGACATTGTAGTGGATCTTGAATATATGATAATTGATGAGGCCCAGGACAATTCATTGTTAGATTATGCTACACTGCTACCAATAGCGAAGAACAATGCAACCGAGCTCGTTCTTGCAGGCGATGATGCGCAACTCATCTATGATTTCAGAGGCGCGAATTATAAACTATTTCACAAGTTAATCGAGCGCTCAGAGATAATACTGAACCTCACAGAAACTCGCAGGTTCGGTAGTGAGATCGCCAACCTGGCGACAGCGATAATCGATGATATGAACTACATACAAAAGAGAGAGGTCCTGAGTGCCGCCACCCATAGCACAAAGGTTGCCCACATCGACCTCTTCCAGATGATGAGTATATTACAGAATATGGCAACAACAGACCTTACTGTATATATACTGGCGCGGACAAATGCGGTCCTGAACTATGTAGCAAAAGTCCTCGATGAGTATAAGATTCAATATAAGAAGAATGAGAGAATCACAGACTTCGACAGGTTTCTGCTCTCATTGAACCGCCTTATGAGAAATGAATATACCAATGATGATATATATACAATCTACAACTACCTTCGCAACAAGGTCGCGAGGGAGGAAGAACTCAAGGAGAGGCTGTTCCAGCATAAGTTGCACTGGACCGAGAAAGATGTACTCGGTATTCTCCTCCTGGCGTACGAGCAAACTACTGCCAAGAGGATACTAACCACTGCCAAGAACACAAACTTCAAAATCAAACTCAGCACGATACACAGCGCAAAGGGCAGTGAGGCCGATGTGGTCTTTCTGATAAACTCTGTGCCACACAAAACCAAGATGAAAATCCTCGAAAACTATGAGGGCGAGAAGAGGGTCCTATATGTGGCAGTTACAAGAGCAAGGAAATTCCTCTTCATTGTCGATCAGCCGGTCGCCAGAAGGTACGAGCAACTATACTACATAAGGTCATATGAGAGTCGTGCACAGGGTTCACTTGTTAATAGAGTAGCTGTTCCAGTTGCGTGAACACTTTTGTTCATTTTCTTTTCTCCACACTCTTTCTATTTGTCGATAATTGTTTGCTGTCTCTTTATCAATGTAAAGAGATTGAGGGGGGTAGAAGTGCAGAAAAGTTCCAGAAGTTCCCGAAGTTCCGCGAGTTCCAAAAGTTCCAGAAGTACCAAGGTTGTGTCGGGACAAAGTGGTGGGAACTTTTGGAACTTCGGGAACTCCGGGAACTTTGGGAACTCGGGAACTTTTCACCCACACTATATAATGTGAGGGTTTGTAGATGGTGTACGTACACCCTGCTACCCAATACCTTGTTTCAGAAGTGGAGACAAGTAGGTACTTGTACATAAAACCAAAAACTGTGTTCAAGGGTGGTTACGAATCTATATAAGTGGTGATTGCAATGGGAAGGCGGAGATCTGTGAGACTCTATTCCTCACCGCTCCGCCGCATTGATGATGAAAAGGCGCGTGAGGTTATTCTATCGCGCCCGGCTAGCGCCTTAACAGTCGCGGCACATATCTCACTCGCAGAACTTGAAGAGTTCAAAAAGTTCCTAGATGGATTAACTACTGCAACCTGGCACGGCGATATTTTTACTAGCGTGCGCAGAGGAATTATTGACTATATAGACTACTTGAAATCTAGGGATAGAGGTAGGGAGTTAAGGAAATACAATTATAAGGAACTCTTCACGGCAATGATTCTCTTCGCACACACAAAATACAAATGGAAGTACACAAACCTCATTATTGCAAGGTCAAGAAAGTGACTATGTGTGTCACGTGACAACCCCTGTCACTAATAACTCCTCTCTCCTTCCTTCTTTCCCCCAAAATCGCCTTTCTTGTTTGTGTTTTTCACTGACTATTGTGTAGTGGCATAGCAGAACACTAGTAACAAGTGCTGTCACTGCTCTCCGTCCCCTGTTCGACAAAAAATCGCCTCTGAGCGCTGATTTTCAATGCAAATTGCAACCCCCTGCGGACACTCACCCCATACACTAGATATATATATCTTATACATATGGGGTGAACGAGTCGGTGAGTAACAAATCTCTGTCAGAGTTGCTAGCGAAAATTTCGCTGTCAGTTTTGCCGCACAAAAGTTCCGGAACTTTTCTCTGTCACTTCTGACATAGTTTAAGTCGCGTCAGATTATTATACTGATGGTGATGCTATGCTGAGGACAGTTCAGTTCTACATACCCGAGGGTAGCAACCTGACCCCCCTAAACCGTTCCATTATGATTGCGATTGTGATCGCATACCTCGAAATTGATGAGTTTGTTGAGTTCGTGAAGACACATACCCTGCATTGGTATATGTGGAAGACAGCCAAGGTACCGGACGAACTACTCAATAGATTCAAGAGTGATGTTGAAGAACGAGTTGGTAAGAAATTCACGAAGGCTGACATCGTTACCTATGCTCTACAGTTCGTACTTTCTAAGTATCCAAACTTTATGAACATTGTCTCGCTAACATCATCAAGGCAATCAAAATAATGAGGGTGAATATTTGTGCGGAAATCCTCCGGAACAACCACCAAATACCCCCTATATATATAGATAATTACTGTGAACGCTCGGTCTGTTTGATTCTTTTTCTAATTGCAGAGAGCGGGATTGTTACCTTGATGAGCTCTATGTAATCACTACCAAGTCTATCATATGCAAACTCGACTGCCGCCGATACAAGTTCCTTCATTGTAATTCCATATTGTGAAAATCTCTCTTTTGCTAATTCCAACAATGCTGCGTTCAAGTACGTAAGTATGTCATTCTCTCTATCGCCCTGGAATTTTGTGCTATTTTGAATGTGCCTTGCGAACTCATCACTATTGAATAGCGCATACATTAGCGCGACCTCGGTTGCAGTGGTTGGAAACAATTTGACCAGTAGTTTCTCTTTCTCAGACATCGCATCGAGTGCATGATGAGAGAGCCGAACACTTGTTCGTGCTCGTGCCATATCAATCACCATATATAAAAAACATCTTACAAGTTTAAACCCGGATATTCAGTCAATTACCTATATAGGACATTGTCAGTATTGTTAGTGAACTTTTCTCTGTCATTTCTGACATAGATTTTGTTCATATAGATCATAAATAGAATAATAAGGAATAAGAAGAGTCAGGAAGAGATGACCTCTCTAATTTTACCCTCCTCGCGAAGTTTCCTCACCCGCATCATAAATGCCTGATAGGAAATAGTCTCCCTTCTCTTGCGTTCGAGGTCGCTGTTTAGGATTGCCCATATCGCCTTATAACTGAGCCCCTTACTCCTGTACTTCTTTAGGTATTCGAGTAGTTCATCATCGGTAATCTTGACCGGTCTTCCTTTTTGTTTTCCACTAGCCCATGCCAACTCCTGGCGCTCGCGCCTTTTCTTCAATTCGAACTGTGCGAAGAAGGAGAGTGTTTCAAGTAGAATGTTTGCTACCAGTTTGTAGACATCATCAACACTGTCATCAAACAAATAGTTAATCCAGCCCTCGGAATCTGAGAGTGTTATTATCCTTATGTTATTATTTTTGAAATACTCAATCATATTCTTCAGGTCAAGACTATCACGTGCAATCCTGTCAATACTCGTGACTATAACAGCATCAACACTATTTTCATTTATATATTGTAGCAGTTCTGACGCACCCTGTCTGTCGGAGAACTTCTTCAGTCCACTGACGCCTCGGTCCTTGAAGACTTTCATTAGCCGGATATTGTGTCCTCGGCAGTACTTCTCGATTGCCCGGACCTGATTTTCTTCATCTTGTTTGTTCGTGCTGACGCGGACATACCCGACAGCAGTCAAGTTTTTCTCACTCACTTTCTTCACCAATTTATCATAATAAGTTTAGACTTTTAAACACTAATACAAAAACCGGACTTTTTTGACACTCTTCCACAAATTTTATAAACATCTATGAAAACCCCATTATTTTCAAATTCACACTATGGATTATATTACTTTGGCGAAGATTAATTAGATATTTACATACTCTATCCTGTCCAAGGTTACTGTATATAAATGTAATACCCAATATCACAGGTCAAAGGGATAATAGAAGTATAAATTAACAATTTTTGACTTTTGTGGGTTTCTTCACTCTAACTGGATTGAATTATCGCCGCAGGACATTATGTGACATTAATAGATTTTTTGAAAATTCGTTTCTGAAATCTGTTCTGCTCTTTTGAGTATATTCTTTGAGAGTGTCGTATATTTGTAGATAGAGTTTAGCAATGTTTGCAATTAAAATGTGACTATTTGATTGTGATTGTAACATATTTGAGTTCATATCTATAAAGAATTCCCGCAAAAGACTTTTATCATGTTCTTTTAACAATTCTAAAGTGCTATGGGGTGATTGCAGATGCCGAAAGAGTACCGGGATAAGGTAAACTCTTTGCTGGAAAAAATAGAGAGTTGTGGACTAGAAATTCCAGAATTTAGTCCGGGACGTACACCCACGCAGGCATTTTCTCAGTTCTTAATAAATAAAAGGCAGGGAGATTGGGCAGAACGGATTGTATTAAATGCTATCAATGAAACATTTGATGATATAATTGCTGTGAGGTATGGCAGGTCTGAAGATATTATTGCAGGGGAAGAGGGTTTTGAGGAGTTTTACGCTGAATACCAGAGAGAGCTCTCCGAGATTGGAAAACGTCCTGATATCTTAATATTTTACAAAGATGAGTATTTTAAATTGAGATCATTGTATTCGTTGCATGGTAACAAGTACGACATCAGTATGCAATCTCGCGACAAACTTGATAAGATAGTTCCCCATGCAATCGCTGGACTAGAAGTTAGATCAAGTTCATTTTTGGTAGATAAACATAGAACTTACATAGAAACTGAAATACAAAAACTTCTAGAAGAAGCCCTTAAATTAGTTCAGACCATTAGGGAGCGGAAATTGTCATCCTTACCGAGCCCTTGGAAAAAATGGATAGCACACATTAATTCAATTAACGACTTAAGATATGCACTCGCGGAGATTCCCAGATTATCACAAACCAGAGATGCTAAAATACAGGAATTTATGGATACTATCAAAATGATTAAGACCAAATATGACGCATTATCCTCAAAACAATTGAGTTTTACGCCTAAAGTTGAAGACTTAGCAGTAATAAAACAGTGGATTAACACATATGGCGTTCCTCATTATTATGTCCAAGTATTCTTTGATAGGATCTATGCAATATCTTTCACGAGAATTCTTGAGATTGTCTCAAATGGACTGCAACAAATAAAGAGAAGACCTTTGCCTAAGATGGTGAAAAGTGAAAAATTTAAAATTGACAGACAACCAAAAAATCAGTTTAAAATAACTATTTATCTTGATATCAACGAAGGTGTTCATATTGGAGATGTATGTGAAGGGGAATACTGCCCAACGGATGAAAATCATCTTCCCGAACTAGCTGGGAAGTACACAGTTCTAAACGATGGTAGAGTCATCGTAGCTGTGGATTTTGTAGGAGGATATGCAAAAATTTATGAAGACAGGTTTCTCAGCCTTATCGGGTTGAGAAATAATGACGGGTGAAACAATACGACTATCTTATATTTTTCTGATCGACCAGAGAAGGACTATATAAGACGTGTTAGTCGTAAACATAGACGAAAGTACGCACAGTTTTTCACACCGTTCTATATTGCAGAGTTTATGATAAAATGGCTTTATCCTAGTACAAAGAAACAGAATCCTGTTATTGTTGATCCTGCCCTAGGTTTGGGCGTGTTTTTCAGAGCATTAGCTAAAAACAATAAGATTCCCAAAGATACCGTTCTTATAGGATATGAGATTGACAGGAATATTTTGGAAAGAGTCCGTGATCTCTTTTCTCAGCTAAATATATCCGTTGATATAAGAGAGTCCGACTTTTTAGTTAGTGACTGGGAAGAACAATATAATGCTATTATTTGCAATCCCCCTTACCTAAAATTTCATGACTATCCTAATAGGAATGAACTTATCAAATTATTCAAAGAGAATATGGGAATTGAATTATCCGGGCTGACTAACATTTACGCACTCTTTATATTGAAATCAATTAGACAGCTGAAAAAAGGAGGGAGAGCCTCGTTTATTGTGCCGGTGGAATTTCTTAATTCAAATTATGGAATTGCAGTTAAAGAATATATGAAGGAATCAAAAACCCTTAGATATGTTATAATTTTAGATTATCCTGTATTCGAGGATGCAACAACAACAGCGGCAATTCTCTTGTTTTCCAATGATAATCACACTGATAAGGTCTCTTTTGTTACAGTTAAAAACCAAAACCAACTCAAAGAACTTGAAAAGTATATTTTGACATATCCCTTAGCGTCCAGTCCAGTGGGGAAAGTTTATCGCTTATCTGAACTCGACGAGACTAAAAAGTGGAAGATATATTATCAAAAAGAAAACGGTGAAAGTTACAGGAACCTGGTTCCGTTTTCTAAGTTTGCCGTCGTAAAAAGAGGTATTGCTACTGGAGCAAACAACTATTTCCTGTTTTCTATAACCAAAAAAAGAAGATATAAAATACCTGATAAGTATTTTCTGCCCTGTATCCCCCGGGCATCTTATGCAAGGACTCATTTCTTCACAAAACAAAATTTTGAGGAACTGTTGAAAAATGACAAACCAGTTTTGTTACTAAACGTAGTCGATTTGGATGATGAAAACGTCCATAAGTACATAAAAAAAGGAGAGAAAGAGGGGATTCATAAAAGATACTTAACAAGTCATCGCAATCCTTGGTACAAACTTGAAAATCGTCCTCCCTCGCCTATATGGGTAACAGTGTTCCATCGGGAGGGAATTAGATTTGTTAGAAATGAGGCTGGAGTTTACAACCTGACTGCATTTCATTGTGTATATATAAAACCAGAATATGAAGATGAGATAGATTTAATAATGGCATATCTCATTACTGACGTTGCAAAGAAGATCTTGGAGGACAATATGAGAGAATATGGCGAAGGGCTAAAAAAGGTTGAGCCTAAAGACGTCAGTAACGCTCTTGTCGTTGATTTCGACAAGATATCCTCTGATGAAAAGTATGAAATACTGAAGTTATTCCGGGAATTTAGAGAAAGGGAAATTAAAGGCAAAGATACAAAAGATGTCTTAAAGAAGTTGAACGCAATATTTGAAGAAATATTAAGACGAGGCTAAAAATATCACTCAGATTTGTTGGTAGGCTCTAGGTCTCTAATTCTTTAACATGAGCTATTATCTCTTATTTAGCATAGTGGAGATGATTACAATCCATAACCTCCAAAAGACTTATTAAGGAGTTTGTATATAGCGAATACTACCCTATCCTCGTCCATCGGCATGATAGCAGGGATGAAAAATCCGACAGTAGGGATGAAAACAAACTGGCCCTCAGAAGTCTCTAATTGTCAAACAGGGCAAGGAAAAACCCGATGGGGATGACATATCTTCATCCTATTGCTGCTGAGCTTGACTGTTCTTACCATGATAGGACTAAGGGTAGAGAAGAGGGCACTATCCTTTATCTTGGGCTCCTTCAAAATTTTTATATCCTCAGTTATGAAGGTAGCATCGCCTATCTGAAGGATAGGACTGTCGATGAAGCCCTCAACAACGGCCCTTATGAGCTCACTAGAAGAGGAAGAGACGTAGAGAGAGACATCATCAGAGAGAACTCTTATGCCTCTGTCAGGAATGAGCTCGCGCTTCCTCACCATCATGCGGGAAAACGTAAAGTAATCAACGTGGCTCACTTCAGCCTCACGGGCAATCTCGGGAGAAACGATGGCCATCTTCTCTATGAGCTGAGTATAGATATCGTAATTGTAGTTGAAAGGAAGAATCGTGTCCTCCTCTGTGGGTCTAAACTTTATCTCAACCCTCATTCCATCACCCCTTGCTACAGCACCCCTCTGTAATTGGCACTCATAGTTAATAAAAATTTCGCAAAGAAACCCGCTACCCATTACTTCAAAACTAAGTCAAGAAGAGTCCACACATTTGTTACCAAAAATATATAAAGAAACACAAATCAAAACTTATAAGGAAGGACTTATAATGTAAGGATAGAGTTAAAAAGGCCCTTCTACACAAGTTGACCCGTGAGAGGTGAAAGATTATGAGTATTGAAGATGTCGGGATAAAACCCTCCGAAGAGTACGATGATTACATCATGTACCTTAAAAAGAGGATTAGGCAGCTTGAGCTCCAGGTAAGAACCCTTGAGGCAGATAAGGAAAGGCTCGAGAGAGAGCTCTCACGGTTGAGGATGGAGATGTCAAGACTCAGGCAACCACCGGCTTTCGCTGGAACACTGATAGAGCTTCTCGACGAGGACAGAGCGATAGTCCAGAACTACAACGGCCCGCGCTTTGTCGTCAGGATAGCTCCCTGGATCGAAAGGGAGAACTTGAAGCCCGGCGCGAGGGTTGCCCTTGACCAGAGGACAATGGCCATCGTTGAGCTCCTTCCAAGCGAAAAGGATCCAAGTGTCCTTGGCTTCGAGGTCATTGAGAGGCCGACAGTAAGTTACAATGACATAGGCGGTCTGGACAAACAGCTCCAGGAGCTGAGGGAGGCAATAGAACTCCCGCTCAAGCACCCCGAGCTCTTCGAGAAGGTCGGCATAGAGCCCCCCAAGGGTGTTCTCCTCTACGGCCCACCCGGTTGTGGAAAGACCCTCATGGCAAAGGCCCTAGCCCATGAGGTTAACGCAACATTCATCCGCGTCGTTGGAAGCGAACTCGTGAGAAAGTTCATCGGTGAGGGCGCTCGTTTAGTCCACGAACTCTTCGAGCTGGCAAAGGAGAAGGCACCTGCTATCATATTCATTGATGAGATTGACGCCATTGGAGCAAAGAGAATGGACGAGACAACTGGTGGTGAGAGGGAGGTCAACAGAACCCTTATGCAGCTTCTAGCGGAGATGGACGGCTTCGACCCAAGCGGCAATGTCAAGATCATCGCCGCCACCAACAGGCCGGACATCCTCGATCCAGCACTCCTCAGGCCGGGGAGGTTCGACAGGCTCATAGAAGTTCCACTGCCCAACTTCAAGAGCAGGCTCGAGATACTCAAGATCCACACTAAGAGGATGAACCTCAAGGGCGTCGACCTGAGAATAATAGCAGAAATGACTGAGGGAGCGAGCGGTGCAGATCTGAAGGCCATAACCATGGAGGCTGGAATGTTTGCCATAAGGGACAGACGTGAGTACGTGACACAGGAAGACTTCCTCAAAGCTATTGAGAAAGTTCTTGGCTCGGAGCAGAGGCTCTCCCAGCAGATAGCCATGCACGAGGTCATGTACGGCTGAGATCTTCCTTTTCTTCCAGCTTTTCTTCAACTTTGATTATTGCCCAGGCGAGGAGATACATCACAGGAATTGATAAGAAAGCCATCTTGTAGCCAAAGCCATCTATCAGAAGGCCAAGGAAGTAAGGGCCTATCGTTGCCCCGAAGAATCCAACCATATTAACGAAGCCCATGACTGAGCCGAGGTTTTCCCCACTGGCCTTCTCCGAAGTATAAGCTGTGACTATGGCTCCCACGGAGTAAAAGGTGAGACCAAGAGGTACGATGACCAAGGGCGATGCCGTAACTGTTAAAACAAAGGTCAACAAGGCGTTGAGTCCAAATACAACCGTGATGCTCTTCCTTCCGATTCTATCGTAAAGTCCTCCCCCAAAGAGAGAACCCGCTATGCCTATGACAGATAGGAGCGAAAAAAGCAGGGAGGCCATCTCAATGGAAACGCCGGAATTTACAAGAAATGAAACGAGGAATGTGAGAAGGCCGAAAAAGGCAGCTAGAACTATGAAGTTGGCAGCACTCAAGAGGAAAACATTTTTGGGGATTGAAAAGCTCACTCTGCTTGGCTTTGAAACTTCTCCCCTTACCACAAAGGCCAGCGCAAGGCCAACGAGGAGGCTCATAACAGAGAGAACCAAGAAAGCATAGCGCCACTCAAGGTCGAGAGCTATGGGCACGACTATAATGGGTGCTATTCCACTTCCAACCGGCGGACCTATCATGAAGACGCCCAGGGCAGAGCCCTTTCTCTCACGGTAGACCTCGCTTATTAGAGCAGTTGCAGGGGCATAGTAGAGACCAGAAAATAGACCGTAGATGGCCCTAACTGCAAGAAGCTCCCAGTACTCCCGTGCAAAGATTATCAGAGCGGATGAAAGTGAGTAACCTATTATACTGAGCACGAGGAGTCTTTTTCGCCCGATTCTATCGCCGAAATAGCCCGCAGGAACCTGAATGAGAGCGTAAGGAAGGAGCAGGGAGGTCATCAGAAGCCCAGCCTCAGCGTTGTTTATTCCGAGTTCTGCCTTTATCATCGGAATCAGGGGTGGAATCGCCATCCTGTGGGCGTAGTTGAAAATCCAGCCAAGGGATACAAGGAGTAAAAGCCTGCGGCGCATGTTTTCGATAAAAAGTTAAGCGCTTAAAAAATTGTCTGTCCAAAGGCTTAAGAACAATTATAGATAGTAATTTATGGGCAGCTATGACGAAGAAAGAGTTATTCCTAGCTATCGGGATCATTGCAGTGGTCATGATTGGAATGCTATATCTGACAGCTCCAAGGGAACTGACCGTCAAAGAGTATCTAAGTGGGCCTGTGGAGTTTGGTAACTTGACAACCGTATTGCTCTATTACAAGGGGGAGAATCTAGCCCACGTCAGCACTCGAGCAGAGATGAACGGGCATATCCTGATCTCGATCCCCCATTCGGGAGATACAGCCATAACTTCCATCAAAGTGACCATAAAGAGTCCCGGAGACGGAACAGTGTATTTCCTCTTCCCGAGGGGTGGTCCTTGGAAGAGCATTAGGATGGAAAAGCAGTTTGAAGACTACCTCACGATCAACGTGGTGGAACTCAGCGATCTAGGCATTCTAGGAAAAGGAACAATTACACTTGAATATTTAATCGCACCAATTTGTGACTTCACCAATCCAGTTGAAGTTAGCGTAGAAATTCATCTAAGAAATGGATTACAGAGATATTCTGGAAAGGTACATTTCGTCTACAACTTCTGCTCCCAGGCCAACTAACGTTTATAAATATCCAACCCAAAGCGAATTCAGGGAGAGAACATGGTAAGCAAGTTACTTGCATTGGAGGCCTATCCAAAACTGCGAGACCTGGACTTCCGCATACTCAGAGGGATAGAGCTCAATATGCGTCACCACAAGTGGGTCCCTCTGGAGGACATAGCACGCTTTGCGAGGGTTGATATTGAAACAGCCTCGTTCCGCCTCGGAAAGCTCGACGACTGGTCGCTTGTCAAGAGAAAGAGTGACATCGGCTACATCGGTTACCAGCTGACGATACACGGCTATGATGTTTTAGCCATAAGGGCACTGGCGAAAAAAGGCGTTGTAGAAGCGATAAGCACGGCACAGATAGGCGTTGGCAAGGACGCGGATGTTTACATTGGCATAACATCAGGCGGAGAGAAAGTTGCCGTCAAGTTCAACCGCATAGGCGGGAGAACGAGCTCCAGAAAAGCTGGCTACCACGGAGTAGTCTTTCAGGATAAGCACCATACGAGCTGGCTCTACGTTTCGAGGTTGATAGCCAAGAAGGAATATGAGGCACTGACTCTGCTCAGCCCTATAGCCAGAGTTCCTAAGCCAATAGCCTGGAACAGGCATGTTGTGGTGATGGAGTTCGTGGAAGGAACTGAATTAGCGGAGCTCCGTGACACAGATTTAACCCGAGAAGAAGCGGAGCGTATACTTGACCGCGTCCTCGAGGAATATCTCAAGATAGTGCGCTTTGGAATAGTGCACTCCGACATGAGTGAGTTCAATATCGTCTTAACAAGCAATGACGACGTTCTAATAATCGACTGGGCACAGTACCTGACGACAGCCTATCCTGAAAGCTACGAGCTTCTGAAGAGAGACATAACAGTTCTCCTTAACGCCTTCAGGCGAAGGTGGCGCATCGAGAGGAAGTTTGATAATGTGTGGCCGGCCTTTGAGGAGGCCTGGAACGAGAGTAGGGGGGAGGCAAATGGTTATTAAGTACGAACCTCTCAACAGACGGGAGAGAATAGTGAAACTTTTTAGAGAGGCCATAGAGGCCGAGAACGTGAAGGATTTGAATGCCGCCAAGAGGAAGCTCGATAAGATAATGGAGCTCGCTAAGGACAAAGAGCCAGAGTTCTACTTCGAGGCCTGCTTCAGAATGGCAGACGTCTTTGTTCAGGAGGACAACTACCGTGGGGCTGTTAAGTGCGCTATCAGGGGTATATACCGAGCTCCAAGTAGGGACCTTTACAGGCTCGGCATCAAGAGATTAGGGGATCTCCTGTTTATTATGAAGAAAGAAGGCAGGCTCCGTGAACTGGCCGAGAGTATGGAAGTCACGCTTAGCCTCGTAAAGGATGACGAAGAGCTGCACCGTTTCACTCAAGCTCTGGTGAGGCTCGCGAAGGGAGAAAATGTCAAGCCAGACTTCTCGCTGAAGGAATTCAACGAAATTATAGAGGCACTTAAAGAATAGAGTCGAGGACTCTTTTTACGTACTCTTTTTCTGGTCTTAGAGGGAAGTTGTAAGGCTCCTTTTTGGGCCTCTCATTGTAGTAGGGTCTGTTGCAGCCAGGACAGCCGTGGGTTGCAAAAACATCAGGAGGAACTATCTCAACCAGCTCTTCTTTGGGAATCCCAAAGCTTATTAGCGAGCCGTTCACGTCGAACTCGAGATCATCCAGCCCGATAATTCCTTCCCCAAGCAAGTAGTTCGCGAGCTGAATCTTTCTGTAGCGTTCGAGGCTGGGCGGTTGTGCGGTCCCAAGGAGTGTTCCCCTAATTGGAGTGAATGCAAAAAGCGAGACCTGGGCACCCATAGAATAAGCCTTTGCTATGGTTTCAACTGCCTCTCTGTCAGTCTCACCAAGGCCAATTATCAGATGGACAAAAGCCTTACCATCACCAAAAACTTCGATGATATCCTCAGTAAAATCCCACATATCGTCCCACGAGTAAAGAGAGTCCTTAATCTCTGGATAGAGCCTCTCACTAGCCACGTCAAGGCCAACACCGATGTAGTCAACGCCAAGGGCTTTAAACTCTTCCAAGATTTCCCTATCCACTGGTGTTATGGAGACGGAAATGGGCAAGCCCAAAGGCCGGAAAAGTCCGAGGAGTTCAAGAACATCGTCCACTAGCCCTGGATGATCGACCGTCTGAAGGCAAATTCTGGCAAAGTTCCCATCGGAAAGCTTCTCCACGACCCTCTCAACCTCGAAAGTAGGCCACGTCACACGGGAAAGTCTGCTTAGATCCGCCCTGCTCTCCCTTGCCTGGGGACAGAAGGCACAGTTGTTCCTGCAGCGGCCATCGTAATGTGTCATGAGGTAAGCGGTGGTTGGTCTGGCGAGCATCCTAGCATTGATTAGACCCATCGCTATAGCCGTCCCATAGGAGACCCTTATCAGCACCCTCATCCCCCTGTGGAGTTTTTACCATCTTTTAAAAGCCTTGGCAACTGGGCAATGAGAAGGGACAGCGCCATTATGATGGGTAGGAGCGGAAACACAGCGGTGTAGCCTTTGAGCTGGGCGACGTATCCAAGGACTATTGGCCCAGTCAAGTAGCCAAGGTCAAAGAACATCGTATAGACACTGGAACCAAAGGTTCTTATCCTTTTTGGCAGATTCGCCAATGCCATCATCTGTAGGGATGGAACTGCCAAACCGAAGCCGGCTCCAAGTATGGCGGCGCTAGCGTAAGCCCAAGGTGGCTCGGTGTATAGGGCCAGTAGAATATAGGCTATCAGAACACCGCTCAGGCCGACCGTTGCCACCGGCAGGGGGCCCCTCCTGTCAGCCTCCTTCCCACCGAGTACCCTCGTCAGAAGACTGGTCCCGCCCATCACGCTCGCGTAGAGGCCAAAGACGCTCGTTCCAAGGTCGATAGACTTATAGAGGGCCGGAAGGAAAGTACTCATCCCACCGTAGGCAACCGCCATAAAAAATAGGGCGAGCGAAGCGGCCACGAAGAAGGGCTTGAGCAGAGC
This sequence comes from Thermococcus onnurineus NA1, assembly GCF_000018365.1. Taxonomy (NCBI): domain Archaea; kingdom Methanobacteriati; phylum Methanobacteriota; class Thermococci; order Thermococcales; family Thermococcaceae; genus Thermococcus; species Thermococcus onnurineus. The sequence continues at coordinate 1,265,219 of NC_011529.1, forward strand.
CCTGTACTGCGGCTTTTCGTGCCTCTCATGGTGCCGAAGTTCAGCCCTACCTTTGACCTTAGAATACGCTAAGAGAACGAAGCCTATAGCTGTTATTGAAAGTAGCACTGTGAGCAGGAAAGCCGCCTGAAAGCCAAGTAAATCTGCCACGAAGCCACCTATGGCAGGCCCCATAAGGTTGCCAAAGGAGAACATCATCCCACGCCATCCAAGGGTCTCTCCAATCCTTCCCTCAGGGGCTAGGTCTATAGCGGAGGAGAGAGAGGATGGAAAGAACAGAGCCATTCCGAAGCCATGAACTGCCCTGCCAATGGCAAAGATCATCAGATTGTCAGTTAGGATCGAGACAACGTAGAGACCACCCGCAAGTGCGCCGAAGAAAGATCCAAGAGCCATCATCTGAAAACGCAGGCCCCTGTCGCCGAGGACTCCCCCCAAGGGCTTGGATACCAACGCCACTATTGAGGCTATCGCCGCAATCATTCCGACGACGAACGGATCAGCGCCGAGGGTCATAGCTAGGGGGGAGATTAGAGGATTGACTACCGCCATTCCAAGGAAGAAGAAAAACGTTGAAGCGTGGAGGAACCAGATATCCCACTTTCCCATTCAGACACCTGCGTGAGGTTCTTCCATTCCTTCTTTCATGAAAGCGTAGCTCATGTGTTTGGTGTTCTTGGCGAAGCCAATGTTTCCGCGGGAATCAACCATTATGATGCCCATGGTATCGGGGCCAAAGTACCTTGTGGCAAGGCTTATCGCGGCCTCGCTGGCAGCCTGAGCATCCATTCCCAAGCGGACGAAGTCGGTCGCGCTCTTGGCCAGAGCCAGCTTTATAGCGACCTCACCGAGGCCAGTACAGGAAGCCCCGGCAACTTCGTTAGCGTAGGTTCCGCCTCCGATTATCGGTGTATCACCAACGCGGCCGAACATCTTGAGGAAAACGCCGCCGGTTGATGTACCAGCCACAACCTCCTCGCCGTCGAAGGCAACCGCACCAACCGTGCTCCTCAGGACTTCGGGATACTCCTTAATCAACTCACTCAGCTTCTTCCAGTGCTTTACTTCTCCAGTTTCAAGGAGCTTCTTCCTGAGCTCTTCCCACTGCTTGAGTCTCTCCTCTGTCCTCGGGTCGTACTCTTCAAAGCCCATCAACCGGGCGAACTTAACAGCACCCTCTCCACTGAGGATAACGTGATCGGTCTTCTCCATTACCTTCCTCGCAACGCTTATGGGGTTCTTAACGCCCCATATCCCGGCAACTGCACCGGCTTCAAGGGTTTTGCCGCGCATTATTGCCGCATCCATCTCGACCTTGCCGTCGAGGGTCAGGACGGAACCAGTTCCGGCGTTGAAGATAGGGTTATCCTCAAGAGCTTTGAGGGCCTCCTCAACGGCATCCAAAGCCGAACCCCTCTTCAGCTCGCGCCAGCCGGCAAGAACAGCCTCTCTAACACCTTCAATAACCTTTGGAATACGTTCCTCCTTCCTTATGGTACCAGCACCACCGTGAACTATTATCGCGACCATGAGAATCACCGTAGGCAATGAATCTCGAATGGTTAAAAGAGTTGTGGAAACGAAAAGATTGGAACTTCAGCTCAGCGCCATGTTGATTATAGTTTCACCTATGTTCTCCAGGTACTCCAGAATCCTGCGGTAGCTCTCGAGGGCTATTGAGCTGCGGTAGTCAATGGAGCGTATTTCCTCCTTGAGCTCGAGCATCAGCCGGTCTATTTTACCCAGATCACGCTCCTCTATCTGTGCCATCATCTGACTGAACTTTTCTTTGAGGTACGGGACGTTTATCTCGCTCGGGTTCTCGGCTATGCGCGTTATGTGGTCACCGATGCGCTCGATGTTCCTGACTATGAACAGTATGCCAAGAAGATCGAATGTCCTCCTGATTATGCCACTCTCCTCTGTGACGCCTCTTTTGGTGAGGAGCCTGTTGACTGCACGAATTATGAGGAAGTAGAATCTGTCGAGCTCATTCTCGAGGTCATTAATGTCACGGAGTATTTCTTCCTCCCCAGGCGCGGCTATAAGCATCTCAAGATCACCGAGCATAGAGATTATCAGTGAGCGTATCCTGTTGAGAAGCTCCGCAAGATTGACCTCCTCCTCATCAAGAAGGCTCTTGGCAACCATTCGCTGAGGCTCGTCGAGAATTATCTCAACACCAGGAAGGCTCTGGAGAACCTTGCGTATTTTGACCTTATATATTGGCATCTCCTCGGCGAGATGTATCTCGAGAACGTCATAGCCCTGAATGTACGCCGAGATGACAAGTCTCACTGCCATGTCTGGTGAGTACTCACGCGAAATCTTGAGAATCTTTCTCTCACTTACCTCCCTCGGCTCCTTTGGAAAAATCGTTATGCTTCCGTCGGGATTTATAGCTAGAGGAACGACGTCGCCCTGCTTCAGGTTGTGCTCCGTAACCCATTTCTTGGGTAGAGAAATTATGTAGGAGCTCCTTCCGGTAAATTGAATCTTCCTGAACTCCATAGATATCACCGTCGGTATATAGCTAACTGGGCATGTATAAAAGGCTTCACTTCGACAATCTTATAAACGCTAAGATTTAGATTGCAAACATGCTTGGAGAGTACACCAAGGACGCCAAGGTGCTCATACTCGCGAATGCCGCTGGACAGCTTTTCCTCCAGTTCTCGATATTCATAATGCCGTTTTACCTGACCGCCCTCGGCTACGACATGGCCCAAATGGGAACGTTCTTTTCAATCCAGACTCTCGTCGGGGGCCTCTTCTTCCTCATAGCAGGCCAGATTTCGTTAAGGATGGGATACAAGAAAACCCTAATACTAAGCGCTCTCTTAGGACTGACTGGAAGACTCCTACAGGTGCTCGCAATTAACGATTACGTCCTTGCCCTCGGCTTCTTCCTGGTGGGCGCAAATATGGGGCTCAGACAGCCCAACTTCTCGGCACTCCTCAGTGAGGAGGTAAAGGAGGAGCAGAGACACCATGCATTCTCGATAAGCTTTGGGCTGGGAACACTGTTCAACGCCCTTGGAGTCCTCATAGCGGGCTTTGCCCCCGAGTTCTTCATAAGCCTTGGACTGACGGAAAGCCTAGCCTACAGGCTTGTCGTTTCGCTCGCGCTCCTTCAGTTCGTCCTGGTTATTCCTGCGCTCCTCATAATCAGCGACGTCCCAGTTAAGAACCCGAAGATAGACTGGAACCGTGAGCTGATAATCAAGATACTCAAATTCTCCCTGCCGAGCGCACTAATAGGTCTCGGCGCGGGGATAACAATACCATACATGAGCCTCTACTTCAAGCTCCAGTTCGGACAAACGCTCGCCGCGATAAGCGGCATCTTCTTCTTTCAGCAGCTCGCGATGGGTCTCGGTTCCTTCGGGCTGCCAAGGCTTGTCGAAAGGATAGGGCCCGTTAAGGTCATAACGTCCTTCCAAAGCTTTGCAGCCTTTCTCTTCCTGATATTCCCATCGATAGAGACGTTTTTGCTGGCGGCGGCGCTCTACATACTCCGCTCCATACTCATGAACATAGTCTGGCCCATAAACGACTCCTTCATGATGGGCTTCTTCAGTACCGAGGAGAAGGCGACCGCGGCCGGAATAAGAAGGGCCTTCTCAACCTTCATGCGTGGCGCTGGAAACTATATAGGTGGTCTCCTCTTCGGCATGTCCTTGAGCTATCCATTTTACACAACGGCGTTCCTCTACATAGTAGCGACGGTGATTTTCTATGCATTTTTCATAAAACACAATAAGTGAAAATCAGCGGGCAAGCTCGATGCCCCTTTCCAGGGCTTTGAAGTTTACCTCCCAGAGCTTTTCGCGGAGGGTGGCCTTTATACCTCCGTAGATGCTCTCCTTCTTGAGGGGAATCAGCCCTTTGCCGTAGGCGTAGCCGAGCATGAGGACGCCCAGCGTTTTTGGGTTTATTTTGTCGGCTTCCTCCTGGAAGTTGAGCATGTCAACGGAGCAGATCCTACCGATGGCATCCTTAATTTCATCGAGATCAGGGTACTTCTCCTTGCCAACAAGGGTTGTTGCCGTGTGAATTGGATAGGCGTTGATTATTGCGTAACTGTTTTTCCCAAGGAAGCGGGCGTTCCTGAGGGCTTCTGCAGGCTCGAGGGCGAGCATAAGGTTCGCTTTTCCCTCCTCGATGAGCGGGGAGTAGACTTCTTCGCCGAAGCGAAGGTAGCTGAGAACGCTCCCATACCTCTGGCTCATTCCAAGAGTTTCACCGATTCTAACGTTGTATCCCTCGGCCATAGCGGCGTTCCCGACTATACGCGAGAGAGTCAAACCACCCTGACCACCGACTCCAGTGATTATGAAATTGAACTCCATGAGCACCACCGTACATACTTAGATCCAGAGAAATAAAAAACCTATTGTCGAGAAAATTCAAAGAATCTCCGTGTCTTTCGAAAGAAATGTACATTCAAGCGGCAAATATTTAAAGAATAATGATAACCTCCAACCATGAGCTTCGAGAAATATTACACAGTCTTCAAAGCCTACAGCGATATATATTCCAATGAATATAAGAAAAGGATCAAGACGCTGGAGCCGCTGCTTCTCAAGCACATGACTCCCAGAGGAAAAGTTCTTGATCTCGCCTGTGGCGTGGGAGGCTTTTCTTTCCTGCTCGAAGATCTCGGGTTTGATGTTGTAGCCCTTGACTCAAGTGAGTCAATGCTAGAAAAAGCCAGGAAGTTCGCAAAGGACAAGATGTCCAGAGTTGAGTTCGTTAAGGGGAACGCAGAGAACCTTCCCTTTGAGGACAATTCATTTGAGTACGTGATCTTTATAGACAGCCTTGTCCACTTTGAACCAGCCGAGTTGAATGTGGTCTTCAAAGAAACTGCAAGGGTACTCAAACCGGGCGGAAAGTTTATCCTCCAGTTCACAGATCTAAGAGAACTTCTCCCGGTTCTAATGAGTGGTCAGGTTGTGGGAACAGAGTACTGGATAAGCAGGGTTCTTCCAGATCCAGAGGAAAAGACCGTCGTTATTGAGTTCCAGAGTGAGAATGACCATTTCCGAATTCGCTTCAACGTGTGGGGAAGAACTGCCGTTGAACTCCTCGCAAAGCTCTATTTCAGACAGCTCCACAGTGAAAAGCTCAACGAGCATAGCTACTTCCAAGTGTACACCCCAAAAAAGTGATAAAATCAGGCCTCCATGCGGAGGCGCTTGATGACGAACTCCCTGTTCATTGAAGCGAGGAGCGGTGCCAGTTTTGGACCTCTGTCTTTACCAATGAAGAGATTGTAGAGCACCTTGAACCATTCTTTGCTCGGAATGCTGCGCTTCTTGGCCGCGTCGAAGATAATATTGTTGAGCTCATCGACGGTGAAGCTTTCGTTGGCCTCGAGCCAGTTGGCCACCTCCTCAATAGCATCCTTTATCTCAGGCGTAAGCTCAACCTTCGGCGGCTTTTCTAGGATACTGAACTTAACGTTGTCTGGCGCGTACTTCTCGATCCAGTTCTTGGCCAATTCAATGCGGAGCCTTATCCTCCCGATGTCCTCCTCACTCAGTTCTCTGGGTATGTGTCCCTGCTCCTTGAGGACTTCAATTATGCCGTCCTCGTCGAGGTGAGGCATCTGAACGAGTGTAACCAGGAACCTGAAAGGTGCCTGAGCGATGAGTCTCTCCGGAACCTTCGGCATCGAGAGCTCATAGGTTCTCTTGAGCTCCTCTTCCTCCTCGGGGTTCTTTGCGTGCTCAAGGCCAAAGTATATCCTCTCGACCTTATCAAACTCATCATAGAGGTTGAGCAGACCGAGGCCGAGGTCTATCTTAAGCTCCTTGTTGGGCCTGTGCTTGGCGTAGATGAAGCGAATTATACCGGGCTCAAGAACCTCGTAGAGGTCGCTGAGAAGAATCACGTTACCCTTGCTTCCACTCATCTTGCCCTTCTCTCCCTTTATGCCGACAAACTCGTACATGAGCGTTAGCGGAGCGGGCTTTCCGAAGACCTTCTCCACTATCTCGCTGCCAGTATCGTAGGAACTACCGGCGGCGAGGTGATCCTTGCCAGCGGGCTCGAAGTCCACACTGAAGTGTGCCCAGCGCATCGGCCAGTCAACACGCCAGCGGAGCTTGACGTTGCCCTCGCGGATGTCTGTTTCTCCCTCGCTTCCGCAGTGGGGACACTTATAGGCTACCTTCCACTCGCCGTCCCAAGAAACGAACTCAGCCTCCCTTCTGCACTTGGGACAGTAAACCATGACAGGCTGCCAGCTCTCTTCGAGAGGCGGCTGCTTGGCCCTCTCGCGGTACTTGTCGAGGATTGCCTTTATCTCGTTGCGCCTCTCCAGAGCAAGCCTGATGTCCTCTGCATACTCTCCCGACTTATAGAGCTCGCTCGCGTAGAGGAAGTCAGCCTCGATGCCAAGCTTGGCAACTTCTTTCTCGAAGAGGCTCATAAAGTGCTCGGCATAGCTATTGTGGCAGCCCCAGGGATCTGGAACCTCACGGACAGGCATGGTGAGGTATTCCTTCCACTCGCTCGGAACGTTCTTGGGAACCTTCCTAAAGCGGTCGTAGTCGTCCCACATGTGAATGTGGCGAACCTTCTTTCCCCTGTCTCTGAGGGCATGACCGACAATATATGCAGTGAAAAACTCCCTGAAGTTGCCTATGTGAACGTAACCACTCGGGGTTATGCCGCTCTCTACCACGTACTCCTCCTTGTCTCCCATTTCCTGGATGATCTTCTCAGCCATGTAGTCAGCCCAGTGCACCATTTTCTTCACCCGAGGTAGCTTGGTGGAGGGGCTTTTAAGTTTAAGCTCACTGACCCAATGACAACTAAAAGACGGAAAAATTTATAAGCATTGATAGTAAACAACTCAAGAGCGTAAAAAGGAGGTCTTCGAATGGAGTTAGAGCTCGAGAGGATGCAGGTATTCTTTCCGGCGTCGCTGGAGATACAGGAGGAGCTCCTTAAGGCGGGCTTTAAGGTACCCTACGACAAGGAAACCGGGAGAAAAACACCGGTCCCCGTTGTTGTCAGCTCAAGAGAGGGAAGAAAGCTTAGGAGGGACAGGCTGCTCAAAGCCAGTGACTTCGAAGAGGATGATAAATTCGCATTTGTGCCCGGAAGAAGGGCACTGGTCGATGTTGAAGCAACAGACAGGGGATTCCTAATACTGAAGCCGAAAGCCATAGAATACCATCTGGAGGACATGAACTTTGTATCAATACCTCCTAGAGTATGGGGAACATGGGCAAGCTTTTCTCTTCCATTCTCAGCCTATGAGGCGCTCATGGATTTTCTGGAGGAGTTCAGGGGTGAGGAGCCGAAGGGATTCTACTTGGCATCAAAGGGTTCGGGGAGGCGAATAGAGGTCTACACGTACAAAGGCAGGAGCAGGAAGGATTTAGGCATACCCGTCTTCGGCTACGCGCTCGGCCTCCATGGGCTAACTTTAGTCGAAGAATACCTAAAAGAAAAAGCCGAGGAGAACGACATCCCGGGGGAGAGACTGCGCTATCTGAAGCTCGGCCTCAGGAAAAGGAGGGAAACAAAAGCCGGACTAAAGGTTGGAATAGTCTGGGAAGATGGGAAGCCTGTAGAGATAACGATGAAGCTCTCCACGACTGCACCCAGAGTCCGGATTCAGGGACTCTACGGCGAGCTAGTGGGAAAATCAAGGGGAGAGCTCGTTAAAACCGATGAGTGGTACTTTGTGGTACACGCCAGCGACCTCTACTGGGGTCTCAGGATAGTCCGGTCGGCTTTCGGCAGCTAGCTAAAAACACTAAGGCATTGAGCGAAAAGCATATTAACATTCTTTCATTTTTAACTTCAGGTGGAATCAAATGGCCTCGTGGCCCATCTACACAATAATCGCCGCGACGTTTATACTCGCCGCTATATGGCTAACACGGCATCTAGGAGAAGACTACGCATGGATCAACAGAAAAATCATTCACTTCAGCATTGTTCCAGCAGTTCTGATGTACTATCAAGGCTTGATCCCAAAGGAGGTCTTCAGTGCTGCAGCCTTTATCTTCGGCGCCTTTCAGCTTTGGCCGCACCTGAAGAACAGCGAGTTTTCGTGGTATCAGATCAAGCACAACTACGGAGAGGTCTTCTTTGCATTCTCTGCTTCAGCTGTTGCGTTTTTCCTGCCTAGAGAGTACGCAACGGCACTGCTTTTGGCCATGGCAGTAAGCGACGGAGTTACAGGGATCATCAGGCATCACTATTTCAAACGGCATGGTTTCAACGTCAAGCTCAAGAAGCACTGGACCGGAAGCCTTGGCTACGTAGTAACTGCCACGATAATAGCCTTCGCACTGCTTGATGGAGCAACAATAATGAAAATAGCATGGGCAGGAATTCTGATGCTTGCAGAGTACCAGCCCTACGTGGATGACAACTTGGCCGTTCCACTCGTGGGAAGCGCCCTCTTTTGGGCGTTTTAGCTCGCCCATCTGACCTTCAGACTGTCTTTCTTTACCTTTTTGAACTCCTCGACGAGGGCCTTTCCGGTTTTCTCCATGAAGCCGCCGATGTCCTCGATGCCGAGCTCCTTAAGGCCAATAGCCTCGACGCCCTCGGGAATTCCCTTTGCCTCGACATTAATGCCTATGTGGATCTTGATGCTGACAGGTGAAACGGTCGCTATTGATATGCTGAGTTTCCTCCCGTTAACGTAGATGTCGTCGCCCTTCCTGATGGTTTTGATACCGTAATCACCAAGAACTTCACAGAGTTTGGCCATGAAAAGCTTCTGAAGGGCCGAGGCAAGCAGGACATTGGGAAAGTCGAAGACCTCGATGATGTAGTGCACCATATCGTCGCTCTTTATCTCCTTGTTCTGCCTCAGATCCTCGATGTCAATCATCTCTTCCACTTTCACATCACACTTACCGCGGAAGACAACGAGTGAGTTGCCAAGTATTCCAAAGTTCCTATAAGTCCAATGGCTCTGGATTGCAGAACCGTCGTAGTCAATACGCTTGTCCTTAACTATGAGCAGCTCCATCACAAACCCTCCAGCAGTTTTTTTTTTCAGCTCGTCTAAACCTTTAACGTCCATCCACATATAAATGAAATGAATCTTTAAAAAGACTTCATCGACATGAGCGTTCTGTCATCTACGTAGATTACTTCCCCGATTTCGTGGCCAATCGATTGGAGCTCTTCGATTGTGCGAAGTATCATGTCGACCTTGTTCGGATGCCCCTCGATTTTAGGGAAGAGGAAGTAGTCCCACAATCCAAAACCCTCAAGAATTGGCCTAACCTTCTCTTCAAGATTCCAGCTAGCTATGCCGAGTATAAAGCGCTCGCTCGCCCACTCAATGAACTCGCGAACTCCTGAAAACAGACGGAGCTCTTCACCGTGGCATCTACGAGGTAATCGTCGTAAAATTCATAGGGTGGAGTAAGGAGTGATGCGTCTTCGTGATCCCAGAGTGTGCCGTCCAAATCGAGAACGAGCAGGCTTCACTGCCATCACCGAAGTTAGAATCCACAGGCAAGTTTTAACAATTGCGATTGAAGTGCACAGAAGCGCGAGAAGTTAAGGGCTTTGAGGACCGTGCATAGGTGGATTGACCTATCAAATGCCCAGCCCCCCTTTCAGAGGCAGAAACCTCGGGCTGTTGGGAGCGGCAGGCTGAACGGGTCGGTTTCCCTTCCCGCTTACACCCCCGCCCCATCAAACGGGTCTTCTTCCCGAGCCCTCGTCCCAGGCAAAGGACCGGTCGCCCGACCCCCTGCGCCTGGGAGTGGCCGCCTATTTTCGGGGACCGCTTCGGCCTTAGATGCTTTCAGGCCTTATCGGACGCGGCGTAGCTGCCCGGCTATGCCCTGTAGGACAACCGGTAGACCAGAGGCCGCGGCTCCCTGTTCCTCTCGTACTGGGGGAGCCTTCCCCTCAGGCGGCCAACACCTCCGGTAGATAGCATCCGACCTGTCTCACGACGGTCTAAACCCAGCTCACGTTCCCCTTTAATGGGTGAACACCCCCACCCTTGGCCCCTGCTGCAGGGCCAGGATGGGAAGAGCCGACAGCGAGGTAGCAAGCCTCGGGGTCGATATGGGCTCTCGCCCGAGACGACTCTGTTATCCCCAGGGTAGCTTTTCTGTCATCCCTGGCCCCCACCGGGGAGGCACAGGGGTTCGCTAGGCCACGCTTTCGCGGCTGGACCCGCCTCTGTTACGGGTCCAGTCAGGCCGGCTTTTGCCCTTGCACTCTACGGCGGATTCCTGACCCGCCTGAGCCGACCTTAGGGCACCCTCGATACCTTTTCGAGGGTGTGCCGCCCCAGCCAAACTGCCCACCTACCGCTGTCCCCCCATCGGGGGTTAGCTGTACGGCAGAGGGTGGGCGGTGTCTCATGGACGGCTCCACCCGCCCCGGAGGACGGGCTTCGACGCCTCCCGCCTACGCTGCGCACCCCCCGCCGTACAGCAACGGCAGGCTGCAGTAAAGCTCCATGGGGTCTTCGCTTCCCACCGGAGGTCCCAGGCATATGCGCCTGGCAGTGGTTTCGCCGGGCCCCAGCCGGGGACAGTGGGGACCTCGTTACGCCATTCATGCAGGTCGGCATTTAACCGACAAGGAATTTCGCTACCTTAAGAGGGTTATAGTTACCCCCGCCGTTTACCGGTGCTTCACCCGGTTGTACCCGGGCTTCACATACCGGCACTGGGCAGGCGTCGGCCCCAGTACAAACCCTTTCGGGCTAGCTGGGACCTGTGTTTTTACTAAACAGTCGGGCCCCCCTAGTCACTGCGACCTGCGGGTTACGCACCCGCAGGCACCCCTTCTCCCGAAGTTACGGGGCCAATTTGCCGAGTTCCCTCGGCTGGGTTTCCCCCGACACGCCTTAGGCTTCTCACCCAGGGGCACCGGTGTCGGTTCTCGGTACGGTCGCGGTGGATCGTTCCCGAGGGGCTTTTCACGGGCCCCAGGGATCGGCGGAACCCCCCTTACGGGGGGCCATTCGCGCTTTCACCCGGTTCTCGCCATTACGGCACTCCCCGGGCTTATACGCTTAGCCGGCCTTGTGGACCGGTCCGCCTACCCCGAGGCGTCACCCCTCGGGCTTGCGTTGCCGCACCTACCACCGCGGTACGGGAATATAAACCCGTTTCCCTTTCGCCAGCGCCGAGTTACGGGCTGGCTTAGGACCGACTAACCCACGGCTGACGAACATTGCCGTGGAACCCTGGCCCCTACGGCGGCCGGGATTCTCACCCGGCTATGCTGCTACTCCCGGCAGGATCCGCAATACCGACGGGTCCACTGGACCTTACGGCCCAGCTTCCGCCCCATCGGCACGCCCGCCTACCCGATCACGGACCAATCGGTCCGTGCGCCGGGGTCTCGGCAGCCGGCTTAAGCCCCGTCCATTTTCGGGGCCCCTGACCTCGACGGGTGAGCTGTTACGCACTCTTTAAAGGATGGCTGCTTCTAAGCCTACCTCCCCGCTGTCTAAGGCCAGGGACACCCTTTGGAGTAACACTTAGCCGGCATTTAGGGGCCTTAACCCCGGTCTGGGTTGTTCCCCTCTCGGGTGACGGCTTACACCGCCCCCCTACTCCGGCCATCTACGGCGGTGGTGGGTTCGGAGTTTGACAGGGAGCCGGGGGATTTCTCCCCCTAAACCCCCAATCAGTGCTCTACCCCACCACCTACCTCCGGCCGGGCTATCCTGAGGGATAATTCGGCGGGAACCAGCTATCGCCGGCCTCGATTGGCCTTTCACCCCTAGCCCGAGGTCACGGGAGCGAATTGCACGTCAGCATCCCTAGCGGGCCTCCATCCCTCTGTTGAGGGACTTCACCCTGCCCCGGGCTAGATCGACCGGCTTCGGGTCTCACGGCCGTGACTCCGGGCGCTTTCACACCCCGTCCCTCGGCGAAGCGCCTGCGGACCTGTCGGTTTCCCTGTGGCTTCGGGGCTCAACCCCCTTAACCTCGCCACGGCCGTGAACTCCCTGCCCCGTGATCCAAGACGGACGGTGCAACCCCGGTCCCCTCCCCTCGTACTCCACGGTCGCCCGTGTTTCCTTCGGGGAGGCTCAACCCTTTCGGGCCGCACCCACCTATCGCCGCCTGGTTTCAGGCTCTTTTCACCCCCTGCCAGGGGTGCTTTTCAGCTTTCCCTCACGGTACTAGTTCGCTATCGGTCTCGGGACGTATTTAGGGTTGGGAGCCGATGCCTCCCAGCTTCCCGCCGGATATCCGACCGACGGTACTCAGGAACCCTGCAGGAGCCTGAGGGCTTACGCCTACGGGGCTTTCACCCTCTACGGCGCCGCGTTCCAGCGGACTTCGGCTTCACCCTCGAGGCTCCGACGCAGGGCCCTACAACACCACATCCCCTCCGGGTTTCCCCGAAGGGTTCAGTTTGCCCTGTGCCGCTTTCGGTCGCCCCTACTCACGGCATCGCTTTTGCTTTCTTTTCCTGCGGGTACTAAGATGTTTCAATTCCCCGCGTTCCCCCTCCCGACTGGGAGTGCGGCAAATGCCGCAGGAGGTCCCATTCGGGAATCCCCGGTTCGACGGCTGCCTGCGCCTCGCCGGGGCTTATCGCAGCTTGCCACGCCCTTCGTCGGCGCCCCGAGCCGAGCCATCCACCAGGCGGCTTAGGTTTTCTGCCCCCTACTCAGGGGGCTGGGCATTTTTTGGGTCAATCCACCTATGCACGGTCCTCATCGTGACCCCTGTTCGGGGCCTAGGACCCTTCCACCCCGAGCCGTGCTCGGGATGTGCACCTCTTCGTGGTGGACCGGCCGGGATTCGAACCCGGGGCCTTCGGCTTGCAAAGCCGACGCTCTCCCAGGCTGAGCTACCGGCCCACGGATGGCAGGCCCGGCACCCCTTAAACCCCCCGGACGGATTTCCGGCGATAGGAGGTGATCGAGCCGTAGGTTCCCCTACGGCTACCTTGTTACGACTTCTCCCCCCTCACGGAGCCCAGGCTCGACCCGACCTCCCCGAGGGGAGATCAGGCCTCACCCGGACCCCGCTCGGGTGGAGTGACGGGCGGTGTGTGCAAGGAGCAGGGACGTATTCGCCGCGCGATGATGACACGCGGGTACTAGGGATTCCAGCTTCACGCGGGCGAGTTGCAGCCCGCGATCCGAACTGAGGGCGGGTTTAGGGGATTCCCTTCCCCTTTCGGGGTCGGATCCCATTGTCCCGCCCATTGTAGCGCGCGTGTAGCCCGGGGGTTTCGGGGCATACTGACCTACCGTCGCCCGCTCCTTCCTCCGGCTTATCGCCGGCGGTCCCCCCAGAGTGCCTCCTCCCCAACGGGGAGGACTGGCAACTGGGGGCGCGGGTCTCGCTCGTTACCACACTTAAGTGGACGCCTCACGGTACGAGCTGACGGCGGCCATGCACCTCCTCTCGGCGTGTCCGGCAAGACCTTCAGCCTGGCCTTCATCCTGCCGTCGCCCCCGGTGAGGTTCCCGGCGTTGAATCCAATTAAACCGCACGCTCCACCCCTTGTAGTGCTCCCCCGCCAATTCCTTTAAGTTTCAGCCTTGCGGCCGTACTCCCCAGGCGGCGGGCTTAACGGCTTCCCTTCGGCACCGGGCGAGCTCGAAGCTCGCCCGACACCTAGCCCGCATCCTTTACAGCCAGGACTACCCGGGTATCTAATCCGGTTCGCTCCCCTGGCCTTCGTCCCTCACCGTCGGACCCGTTCCAGCCGGGCGCCTTCGCCACTGGCGGTCCCCCTGGGATTATAGGATTTCACCCCTACCCCAGGGGTACCCCCGGCCTCTCCCGGTCCCAAGGCCCGCAGTATCCCCAGCAAGCCCCACGGTTGAGCCGTGAGATTTCGCCAGGGACTTACGGGCCCGGCTACGGACGCTTTAGGCCCAATAATAGCGGCCACCACTCGGGCCGCCGGTATTACCGCGGCGGCTGCCACCGGCCTTGCCCAGCCCTTATTCCCGGAGCTTTTTACACTCCGGAAAAGCCGTGGCGATGCCACGGCACTGGGGGTCCCCCCGTCGCGGTTTCCCGCATTGCGGAGGTTTCGCGCCTGCTGCGCCCCGTAGGGCCTGGACCCGTGTCTCAGTGTCCATCTCCGGGCTCCCACTCTCATGGCCCGTACCGATCTTCGGCTTGGTGGGCCGTTACCCCACCAACTACCTAATCGGCCGCCGGCCCATCCTCGGGCGGGCAGAAGCCCCTTTCGGCCTGAGGACCTTCCAGTACCTCAGGCCTATGGGGGATTAGCCCCAGTTTCCCGGGGTTATCCCCCTCCCGAGGGTAGGTTACCGACGTGTTACTGAGCCGTCCGCCGGTGCGCGCAAGGCGCCCCATGACTCGCATGGCTTAGTCGGACCCCCATAGCAGTGGCCTCCGGCAGGATCAACCGGAATTGAGCAAGGAGTACGGCCGGTGGGACTTCCCATGGCGGGAAGTACCAAATTCCGTCCGGGGTTTAGTCGGGGTACCGGGCCTGCCTTACCCCCGAGGGGTCCGCCTTTCGGCGTTTCCTCGGGAGCGCACATTGCTGTGCCCATGGCTGGAGGGCGGGGTTCATCTTGGGCGCTTTGCGCCCTTTCCCCCCGACGCCGCCGTCTTGGCGCCTGGGCTTCGTCGCGCCCTGTTCGGGCGCTCCACCCAATAGGGGGGAACCCCAGCAGTGAAAAATTTTTGCAAAACTTCTCCTCGGCAACCTCCTTAAAAAAGGAACTGTCAAAAAGCACTTTAGAAACGCACATTTTAGACACAAAAAAGTCAAAAATTTTGCAAGGTCAGAGGAAGAAAAAGGACATGGCAATGAACGCAACCACCGAAACCAAAATCCCGACTGTGAGTGATTCCTCACCATCAAGTCCCAAACAGGGAGAGCAGTACCCTGCCACGTAGCCGCCAAGCAGAACCATTGGGAGGGAAACCAGGAACGGAATAAGACGGCCCTTCAGGGGCAGTATCAGGTCTATGAAGAGAACCCACATGAACGAGGCGAGAATGGTCATGATGATAAACGCAAGGATGAAGAAGATAGCCCTAACCTTCATCTCTACACCCCCGCTCTGGGATGAGCCAAGTAAAGCAAAACAGTCGAGAGTATCCCAACGAGAAGGGCCACCCACCTTGCGGTCTCTTCATTGGCCCCAATGCAAACGGCCAAAAGCTTTGTAACGGGTAGCAAGATTGCCAAGGACAGAACCACCGAGAGCCCCCATGTACCTTGAGGGAAGACCTAAGACATCAAAAGCCACCGAGAAGACCAGCATAATCCCCGCCCCTGCAAAGGAGAGAAAAATGACAAGAGAAGCAAGCTTCCCGAATTTCAATGGGAATCCCCCACTAAAGACTCACTATATCCGGCACTATGCTTATCCTCGAAACCGGCGTCGGTATTGTGTTGGTTACGGCGAGCTCATCCACGGCTTTACTAACTCTCTCTATTGCACCCTCAGCGAAGACGCCGTGCGTTGCCGCCACGAATATCTTCTCAGCACCCATCTCCCTGAGCAGGTTCGCGGCTCTAACCATCGTGCCGCCCGTGCTTATGATGTCGTCCACTATAAGCACGTTTTTGCCTTTCACGTCGATATCAACTGGCCACATCTGAACCTCAGTTGGGGAAATCCTCCTCTTCTCGAAGTGGCTGTACTCCAGCCCGAGCTTCTCGGCAACCACTCTAGCCCTCTCCCGGGCACCCTTGTCCGGGGCAAGGATTATACCATCGCCGAGTTTCTCGCCGAAGTACTCAGCTATCGCCCTTGCCGGCGAGAGGTTCACCGCCTTACCTGGGAAGAACCTGAGAGTTTCGGGATTGTGCAGATCAAAGACGTAAAGCTCGTCGTAGTAGAGGCCAAGCGCTCTCATGATAGCCCTAACGCTTACCGGTTCGCCCTCCCTTGTAACCCTGTCCTGCCTGGAATAGGCTAGGTATGGGACAATGGCACTGAGGTTCTCAAAGCCCCTCTCGCGGAGGGCGTCGCCTATGAGGAGCAGCTCGATGAGGTTCTCATCCTGCGGCTTAAATGTCGACTGAACCACAAGGGCCTCATCGCCCGAGCCAAAAACGCGAACATACTTCTCCCCATCCGGGAACTTCTTAATCTCGACGTCGAGAACCTCACCGCCGAGCTTCCTTATCTCGTCCTCCAGGTGCCTCGCACCGCTTCCGACCACTATCATGAGCATCACCCCATAACCGCGGATCTTGCCACTTCCATGTTTAACCCAGGCCTTATAAACCCACCGTTATGCCAGGAGAACGGCAATCAGACCGGCCAGAAAGATACCGTCGAAGGTTCCAGCCCCACCTATGCTCACCATCGGTGCGCCGAGGTTCTTGATTTTGCGCCAGTTCATCAAATCTGCCCCTATGAGAACTCCCATCGTTCCGCTCACGTAGGCCACCAGCGGAGGGTTTCCGTCACCAAGAAGAAGGGCTAGGATCAGAGCCATCAAAGGAGGCAAAAATAGCGGCATTGCTATTCCTAGACCCTTAACCGGCTTCGCTATGGCATGGCTAAAGAGGGCCGCTATCGCAACCGCGAGGAGCGTGTTGAAGAGTAGCCCGAATTGCCCGAGATAGACGAGCCTGAGAAGCTCGTAGATGACGATACTGAGGGGAACCAAAGCGCCGCCAACGTTTATGGCTATTATGACCTTTCTCTCTTCCCAATCAAAATAGGGGACTGGATAGGGGATTCCAAAGAACCGAACCTCCCCCACCCGTATGACCGGCTCGTAGGAGGTTTCCTCAGCTATGGGGATGTTGATGAAGCTGCCGAGCAATGCGAAAAGGAAAAGCGCATAGGCGACCTGCGGAGGGATTCCAAGCTTCGCAAAGGCCGCCATAACTATGCTCGAGAACAGGAGAAAAACGAGGAGAAAGAGGATGAAGATGACTACAAGGACTGGCAGTGAGACCGGCGGAATTATGAGGCGCCTATTGTTCATCCTTCATCACCACGTTCGCCCACACCTGGACTCCCTTGGCAATGTTCACCTTCGCAGGTTTTTCGAACTTCTCCGCGTTGCGGAGAACCCACGCATAGAGGGGCCTTCCATTCGAATAGGCCCTGAGGAACTCGAGATCAGCGAGGTGTTTGTCCCTGTGCTCAGCAAGCTCTTCGGGCGTGAATGGTCCAAGAACCTCGACCAGTTCAGCCTTTCCCAGAGCCTTCCCTCCATTCAGAATCAGGATCTCACCTCTCACCCTCGTGCGGGACTTCCTTATTTCCCAGACCTTTTTACCCTCAACGATGAGCGTCGCGAAGGGCTCTCTCACTATTAGACCCTTCTTTCGGGTTTCAACTTCCACCGCCATCAAAGAGATAATGCACTCCCGACTTATAAAACCAACGTCGGAAAGGAGCAAACAAAAAACTTTAAGTCCACCTCACCGAACCCATGAAAGGAGGTACTACCTATGAGGATTATCTGGTATGGACACGCGTGCTTCTGGGTCGAGACAAAGGGTGTGAGACTGCTCATCGACCCGTATCCCGAGGTTGACGACGACAGAATAGGCGAAGTCGACTACATCCTGATAACCCACGAGCACAGCGACCACTACGGCAAGGTCGAGCTCCTCTCGAGGTTGCGCGATGCAACCGTTATCGGACCGAAGCCAGTATATCTCATGGCTATCAGCGACGGGGTAACAAAAGTCAGGGAAATCGAGGAGGATCAGACCATAGAGCTCGAGAACGGCGTCAAGGTTACCGCAATATACGTTGAGCATCCCTCCAGCCAGTACCCGGTCGGATACCTAATAGAAGGGGACAAAACGTTGTTTCACACGGGGGACACATATTCGACGCCGACCATTCAGAGACTCCGCGGAAAGGTCGACGTTCTGCTGGTGCCCATAAGCGGCCGCTCGACGGCGAACGAACGCGAAGCAGCTCAGATAATCGAGGACATAAGGCCGAGAATGGTCATCCCGATGCACTATGGGGTCTACGGAGGGGGAAGCGTCGAGAAGCTCCTGGAGGAACTCAAGAAGAGGCGCATCTGGACCTTGGTGAAGCCCCTCAAGCTCTACGAGGAGCTCTCGCTTTAGCGGTGGAGGTAATGCTGAGCACGGGAGTCAAATCACTGGATGAACTTCTCGGAGGGGGCATAGCCCCCGAGGTTCTGACCCAAGTTTATGGGAGTTTCGCCACCGGAAAGACCACCCTTGCCGTTCAGATTGGCCTCCTGAGCGGCGGGAAGGTTGCATACGTCGATACAGAGGGCGGCTTTTCTCCCGAGAGGCTCGCCCAGATGGCTGAATCCAGGGGCCTCGACCCTGAGGAAGCCCTCCAGAGATTCATTCTTTTCACTCCAGCAGATTTCAAGGAACAGAGAAGGACAATAGGAAGCCTGAAGAAGATCGTCGATAAGAGTTTCTCCCTCATCGTCGTGGATTCCATAACGGCTCACTACAGGGTTGAAGAGCAGAGGAAGAACCTCACCGCTGAACTCGGGAAGCAGTTGCAGGTTCTCCTGTGGCTCGCAAGGAAGCTCGGTATCCCAGTAATCGTGATAAATCAGGTGCACTTCGACAGCCGCGCCGAGAGAATGAAGCCAGTTGCCGAGCACACCCTCGGATACCGCTGCAAGGACATTCTGAGGTTGGATAAGCTGAACACACCTGGATTGCGCGTGGCCCTTCTGGAGAGGCACAGGTTCAGGCCAGAGGGCGGCATGGTGTACTTCAGGATAACCGAGAAGGGCATAGAGGACGTGCTTGGGAGAGAAGAATAGTCGAGTTTTGCGAGTATTGCCTGCTGAGTACAATCAATAATATTCTGGCCGAGCAAGAGAAAAGAAAAGGTTCAAACCCTCTCAAACACTTCCTGGGTTATCCTGAGCACGGCTTTGTAGAGCTTCTCTGTGATGATGCCCTCTTCGTAGTGCTCGGTGAGCTTGTCCTTGTCGATTATCTCCTTCTTGCCGTCCGGCCACTTGACGATGTCGACCTCAAGGTCAACGTAGCGCGCCCTGTCAGGGTAAATCTCGACGGGAGTGTTGATGTTGTAGTACTCGCCCTTTAGGTTGCCGTCTCTGTCGTAATACCTGTGGACGAACCACCATTTACCTGCCTCTATCTCAGTAATCACATAGTCGCCGAACTCTATCGGAATGTCAAGGCCGTCGTAGAACTTGCCGGGCTTGAGGTGGCGCTTTATGGTAACCTTGAGCGGGTTCATGGAGACCTCAACTATCTCGCCCGGCCCTATCTTTATCCTCTGGCCGTCGGGCTTGTAGTGCTCCAGGCTGAAAAGCCAGCCCTTCTTCGGCCCCCTGTTACTAATCAAAGCCTCCCAGAAGCCCTGCCTCACCTTTCCCCTCTGGCCCGGAACCTTGGCGAGGATTCCCTCGGCTATTTCAACCGCAAAACTGAGCTCTGGGTCATAGGCTTTCAGCTGGTGGTGACCCTCAACGGTGGGAACAACCTTGTTTCTTATCTCGTCGAGCTTCTTCTTTGCCCCTCCACCGAACTCGACCTCGTAGATGTTCCTGCCCTCAATTATGACAGATGGAGCCGTGTAGGAGTCCGCCTTCTTGAGCTTGTCGGCGAGCTTGGAAAGCTTTATTATCTCATCCCTGAGGGTGTTCCAGTCCTTATAGGCTGCGGCAGTCCTCCAGAGTATTCCCCACTCCCCGAGGTCTATGCTGAGTCCGAGGATCCTAAGCCTCTCCCTCTCGCTCTGGTCGCGTATCTTTCTGGATATCTTCACGTGCCTCTGCGCCCCTATCGGCTTTGGAATGAGCACCGCGTAGTCACCGGGAATGGTCAAAGTAACGCTCAGATGCGGCAGGAGGTTGTGCTTCTTGACCTGGACGAGGACTTCGTCGCCTTCCATAGCGTTTGGAAGCTCGTCGGCAACGACTGTGCCTATGGCACTGCCTATGTCGATGTAAACGTAACGCTCGTCTCTCTTGACGATCATTCCCTTGTATATCCCATAGAGCTGGTAGGGAAGCTTTCTAAAGAAAACATCTATCAGCTCGTCCTCAAGGACCTTCCTAACCTCCTCAACCCTCGTCCCAACGAGAACGACACCGTGATGGTTCTTCTTGTCGTAAACATCAACGTCAAACTCGTCGTAGGTCTTTTCGAGGTTGAAGCGCTCGACGATCTTCTGGCTCGGCTGGGAGATGCCAAAGCCCCTGTCGAGGAAGAGCTTCGTGAGGGCCGTGCTGTAGATGCCCCTAACCCGAACTGAAACTCCTGTGTCTGTAGACACTTTCACCACCCCTCATTTTCTTTTCCACCACTCCTATGAGCGTCAGACCTTCGAGTATCTCGCCGGCTCTCCCAACGCCGCTGAGCTTCTCCACGTTCCTCGCCTCGACCCACAACAGGCCCCTTGAATGCCAGTCCTTTAGGGCCTCCTCAACCTTGTGAACGTCGCCAGGGTGAGAGTAAAGCCTGAGCATGAAGGTTTTCACAACCTCAAGCTCAGCCTCAAGCTCTTCAATCTTCCGGAGCTTGTCCATTATACTCACGGGTACCTTTTTCTCCTTTTCGCCCTCGGCCAGAAGGGTGAGTCCCTCAACCTCAGTGGCAAGTTCTTGAATTGCCCTGCTCACAGCGTAATCGTAAACCCGGTGGAAATGAACAAGTCTGTCAAGAGCAGTGTTCAGCCGTAGCCGAGCGTCATAGTCGGTTGCTTTCGCCAGCAGAGACAGGATCTCCTCAAGGCGGAACTTCATCTGGTGCTCGTTCCTGTGGAGCTCCTTGGCAAGTTCCTCAGCTCTTCCACCAATCTGGGCCATCTCCCGGTAGAGAACAGAGGCTATCTCAAGCTTCTCTCTGGAGAGCATGTAAAGTCCCTTGATCCTTGCAAGAAGAGCCTCATAGTCCTTCTCCTCGTAGATGCCAGGAAACTGATGCTCAAATTGAGCGTGGAGCTCCTCGAGACGGGACAGCCTGGCCCTCAGTTCGTCAACGTTCATGCGAAAACCCCCTGAGGGTTATCTAGATTTCTCCCCCTACTTGTAGTTTTCGATAATCGTTGGGTAAACAGAATCACTTACCCAAACCTTTTTTTAAGCCAAAATGTTAATCATCTTGGTGCTTGAAATGGTGCTCTATGACCGCTTTGGCAGGCCGGTGACGAACCTCAGGATTTCAATCACACGGGACTGCAACTACAGATGTTTCTTCTGCCATCGAGAGGGCCAGCACTTCAACGTAAGGTTAGAACTCACTCCAGCAGAAATCGAAAGGCTCGTTAAAGTGGCCTCAAACCTAGGGATAAAGAAGGTCAAGCTAACCGGCGGCGAGCCGACTGTGAGGGACGATATTATCGAGATAGTGAGAAGGATAAAACCCTACCTAAGGGACCTCTCGATGACGACCAACGGAAGTCGTTTAAAAGAGCTAGCAAAACCCCTGGCAAAAGCAGGCCTTGACAGGGTGAACGTCTCGCTCCACAGCCTTAAGCCCGATGTTTATAAGAAAATAACCGGCGTTGACATGCTCGATGTCGTTCTTGATGGCATTGAGGAGGCCGTCAGATACCTCAGCCCGGTCAAGCTCAACATGACAGTGATGAAAGGCCTCAACGACGGCGAGATATGGGATATGATAGGCTTTGCGGCCAAGACCGGCACGATACTCCAGCTGATAGAGCTCGAGGCACCGAGAGAGATGACACAAACGAGCTTTTTCAGGAAATATTTTTACCCGCTCAAGCCCGTTGAGCAGAAGCTCGAAGAGATGGCTGTAGAGACTCGTGAGAGAAGAATGCACAGGCGCAAGAAGTACTTTGTTCCGACAGAGTATGGAATAGCCGAGGTCGAAGTCGTCAGAGCTATGCACAACACGATTTTCTGCGCCAACTGCACTCGCCTTAGGGTCACCTCAGACGGCAAGTTCAAAACCTGTCTGCTGAGAAAGAGAGACCTCATAGACTTTGCAACTGCTCTAAGGAACAATGCCAGCGATGCAGAACTTGTTGATCTCTTCCGGAAGGCAGTCCTGATGAGAGAGCCCTACTGGAAATAGTTTAATACTACTTTGCCCTAAACTACAAGGGTGACTGGATGGGAGTTGACCTCATAACCTTCGAGGGAATTTTGCTATTCATCATTACCACCTACTGGCTCGTCAGGGTTAGACGTTACTATTATCTCGCAAACAGCCACTCCAAAAAGGCTATTATTGGACTCGCAGTCACGCTAACTCTCCTCGGACTCCTCGGCGGGACAGTTATTATCCTCACGGCCTTTGGGAGAAACGTACTATGCCCCATACTCGAGCTTATAACAATCGGAATGTTCTTGCTCCTATCACTTCTGTCACTCAGGTGTCTAGAGCGGGAGATTTGTGAAATATATGCCAGGAAAGAAGAAGGGGAGAGCGGGATAAAAAAGTCTGATGTCTTTCTCGTCGAGAGCACTGAAGAGGCCAAGCTTTTGCTGAAGGCGCTCCACAGAGAGAAAGTGCCGATCCTCGTCATTAGCAGGCGAACATGGGAAGAGTGGGTGCGCGAATTTGGAATAGAGCCGGAGAGATTCCTGTGGCTCAGTGGGGTGTCCCACAGGCATGCCGTCAGCCCCAGCAGTCTGCATATCCTCCGGGAAGAGGCCGTCAAATTCATGAGGAACCACGAGAAAAGTGCAATTTACATCGAGGGAATAGAGTACTTGATGTTCTACTCGGAGTTCAGCGCCATAGCAAAGTTCCTCTTCACTCTCAAGGATTATGCAGTTGTCAGCGGTGCATACATGATAGTCCTCGCCATACCGCAGATTCTAGATGAGAAGCAGTTCAACATCCTGGCCAGGGAATTCAAGAGACCCAACATAAAAGAGATCGAGGAACTGCTTTCCAGCAAGGCATTCTTTGGAACTCTACTGCGCGAGGATTTAGACAAACTGGCAAAGAGAACAAACGTTAAAAGCCGGGAGCAAGAGGGAGAAAACAATGCCAGCAATAAGAGTGCCGAAGGAGAAAGCGGAGCCAGTAAAGAGGAAACTGAAAAAGCTTAACCTATATGATGGAAAGAGGAGGCCAGAGAGGGAAGAAAACCATGTTCTCCTGCCCGTCCTGGACGATCCCATAGTCAAGGAACTCGGCTACGAAGTCCTTGAGGTTGAGCTCCCCCTCAGACCGGAGAGGCAGATTTACAAAAACCTAGAAAGTGTTCTGGCAGAGCGCCTTAGCGAAGAGGAGCTCTCCTATCTGAGGCGCTACGACGTCGTGGGGGACATCGCAATAATCCAGATCCCGCCCGAGCTGGAGCACAGGATCAAGGATATCATCTGGGGCCTGAGGAAGGTTCACCCGTTTCTGAAGGTCATTGCAAAGAAGGGCTTCCATGAGGGAGCATTTAGAATTCGTAATTATTCCATAATCTGGGGCGAGAAGAGGCTGACGACAGTTCACAAGGAGAACGGCGTTAGGATAAAAGTGGACTTAAGCAAAGCCTTCTTCAACCCGAGGATGAAGGGCGAGAGGTATAGATTAGCTCAGCTCGTAAACGATGGTGAGATGGTTCTGATTCCCTTCGCCGGTGTTCTACCGTACGCCCTCGTCATAGCGCGCTATAAACGGGTCAAGATTACCGCCGTCGAGCTGAACGGAGATGCTTACAGGCTCGGCCTTGAGAACATCGAGCTGAACAGGAAAAACCTGAAGGGCGAGATAGAGTTCCTCCACGGCGATGCCTTCAAGGTTCTCCCAGAGCTGCCAGTGTTCGACCGCGTGATAAGCCCCACACCAAGAGGGGTGGATGCCCTGGCCCTAGCCCTGAGCAGGGCCGAGAAATGGCTCCACTACTATGACTTCGTCCACGAGGACGAGATCGAGTCCTTCAGACGGAGAATCCTTGAAGAATGCAGGAGGCAGGGAAAAGATTGCGAGGTTAAAGTAAAAAAGGTGAGCGACTTCAAGCCGCACGTGTTCAAAGTGTGTGCGGACGTGAAAATTTTGAAATAAAGCCTCACTTCTTCAGGAAGTCAAAGAGCGTAGCCTGCTTGCCCTTCTTCTTGGGCTTGTCGATCTTCTCGGCCTTCTTCTCCTTCTCGACGGCTTCCATCTCTTCCTCTGCCTTTTCGAGCTCCTCTTCGCTTATCCCCTCTTCTTCGAGCTCTTCTGCTTCCTCGACTTTTTCTTCGGATTCTTTCACCTCAGCTGTCTCGACTGCTGCCTTAACGTGCTCCTTGAGCTCGCTCCGCTCCTCCTTGAGGCGCTTGTGAATGTTGAGGCTCTTGCCCCATATCGTCTTCGCCTTCTCCTTGTCGCCAACTATGAACTCGACCTCCTTCTCACTCAGGTCGAGGAAGACGACGAAGTGCGCCGCCATGTCGGGATTGTGCTCGAATATAGCCTTGAGGATGTTGAGGGTTTCAAGGGCCTCGAGCTTCGCCATGTGCATCTCGCTCATTATCTTCTTGACCACCGAATCCCTGAGCGAGCGCTCCCCCTTGCTCTCGGTGAGGAGCTTTATCGTCTTCGGCGGGTAAATCCTCACGAAGCCCTTCTTCTTGACGCCAGCCACTGCAACGCCGGCGGTCATCATGTCCGTGGCGTACTTCCAGAGTCCGTAGTTACCCGTCCTCTGGGCCCTGCCGAGGTATATATCAGCTCTGCTAAGCGCTTCGTAGGCCCTCGCTATGTCCTCCGGCTTGTAATAGACGTAAGGCAGGTTCTCGTCTATCCACTGGAGGAGTTCATTGGGGAACATGTCAACGCCGAGAACGGCCAGCTTTGCGCGTTTGGCGTTGTCCGTTGCGAACAGCTGAGCCAATGCCTGGAAGACGCTCTTCTCCACGTCACGGTACGCGAGAACCTCTCTGGCGTCCTCGATTCCACCCGAGACAACAGTCTGAAGGTCGTTTATTGCTGCCCTTAAGTCGCCGTTGGCGCGCTTGGCTATCTCCTGGAGGATTTCCTTCGGAACGGTTACACCCTCTGCCTTTAGGATCCTTATGAGGGCCTTCATTATGTCCCTCTGGCTCAGGCGCTTGTATTCAACTATCTGGGCCTTGTTCCTTATCTCCCTCGGAACCTCCCAGTAGTGGTTGGCTGACATGATTATCGGGTTCCTGGCTTTGTCGATGAGCTTCGCTATCTCTCTCGCTCCGCTTGGTTCTATGTTGTCTGACTCGTCGAGGAATATCAGCTTTCTCCTCTTTCCAAGGATGTCCATCGTGTAGGCTGCCTGGACATAGCGCTCTATCTTCTCGTAGGTCCTCTCGTCGCTCGCGTTGAGCTCGATGACCTCGAAGCCGTACTCCCTGGCCAGGGCATAGATGGTGGTGGTCTTGCCCGTCCCCGGAGATCCAGCTAGGAGGAGAGCCTTCTTCTTCGGCGGATTACCGTGCAGCCATGCCTCTATCCATGCCCTTACCTGCTCCAAAGCCTTGTTCTGGTTCACTATCTCGCTTAGCCTTCTCGGGCGGTACTTCTCAACCCAGGGAACATCGGAGGAGGGCATGGCCATCACTTACCCATTAGGGTGAACTGAGCGAGCAGAGCCTCGAGCTGAATCATCTCGTTCGCTCCCTCAACGAGCCTGAAGTTGTACTCGCCTATCTTGTCCGCCAAAGCGACCTTTCTGTCCTCTGGAATTGTGAGGTTGAACACTTCCTTGTGCATCTGGATGAGAACGTCCTCGCCGCTGAGCCCCTGCTTGAGGAGAATCTCCCTCAGCTTCTCTCTGGCCTTGAGGAAGTTGCCCTCGAGGGCAAGGTTCATCATCTCACGTACATCTTCTGGACGAGCCCTGCTCGCAACGAGGAAGACGTTCTCATCGGTTATCTTTCTGTCGAGCGCAGCAGCTGCCTGAAGGACATTTATTGCCCTCCTGAGGTCGCCTTCAGCGACATAAAGGAGCGCCTGAAGGCCGTCCTCAGTGAGCTCAAGCCCCTCGTTCTCGGCTATGTACTTGATGCGCTTTGCTATGTCATTATCGTTGAGCGGTCTGAAGCGGAAGATGGCACACCTCGACTGTATTGGCTCGATTATCTTGCTACTGTAATTACAGCTGAGTATGAACCTCACGTTGGTCGAGAACATCTCCATTGTTCTCCTAAGCGCCTGCTGGGCGTCCTGGGTTAAAGCGTCCGCCTCGTCGAGGAAGATTATCTTAAAGCTTGCACCACCTATCGGCTTAGTTCTCGCGAACTCCTTCACCTTCTCGCGGATGACGTTTATACCGCGCTCATCGCTCGCGTTGAGCTCGAGGAAGTTGTGCCTCCAGTGCTCGCCGAAGAGCTCCCTCGCCAGGGCTAAAGCGGCCGTGGTCTTTCCGACACCAGGCGGTCCTGCGAAGAGGAGGTGGGGCATCGAACCGGTTTTAACGTAGTGTTTGAGGCGCTTGACTATATGCTCCTGACCGACTATATCTTCCAGCCTCTGCGGCCTGTACTTCTCAACCCACGGCTTTTCAAGGATTTTAACCTCCTGGACTTCCTCTGGCATAGCTATCACCTTTCCTAAAAGGCTTATGCGCCTCCGGGGTATTAAGCCTTTTGCCCTTCCGAACCCCCACTTCTAGGCCCTGATGAACCCAAAGGAGAAGTGCAAAACTTTTATACCTCGGTGTCCAAAAACTTTCGGTGGTTCTCATGGCGAAGCTCGACTGGATTAGGGAAGAGCTCCAGGAGCTTAAGGAAAAGGGCCTCTATGTGACTATTAGAAAGCTCGAGAGCGCCCAGGGGCCCTGGGTTGTGGTTGACGGAAAGCGCGTTCTCAACATGTGTTCGAACAACTATCTCGGACTCGCTGCACATCCCAAGATTAAGGAAGCTGCCATCAGGGCTATTCTCGACTACGGTGTTGGTGCCGGCGCCGTCAGGACCATAGCCGGTACCATGGAGCTCCACGTTGAGCTGGAGGAGAAGCTGGCCAAGTTCAAGAAGAGAGAAGCCGCAATTCTCTTCCAGAGCGGCTACAACGCCAACCTGGGAGCTATAAGTGCGCTCCTCAAGAAGGGTGAGGATGGAGTATTCATTAGCGAGGAGCTCAACCACGCGAGCATAATCGACGGAATGCGCCTCAGCGGCGCCCCAAAGGTCATTTACAAGCATCTCGACATGGAGGATCTCAAGAAGAGGCTGGAGGAGAACAAGGACAAGAAGAAGAAAATCATCGTCAGCGACGGTGTCTTCTCGATGGACGGCGACCTTGCCCCGCTCCCCGAGATGGCGGAGCTCGCCGAGCAGTACGATGCTATACTCTACATCGACGACGCTCATGGTGAAGGTGTCCTCGGAGACAGCGGAAGGGGTATAGTAGACCACTTCAAGCTCCACGACAGGGTTGACTTCGAGATGGGTACGCTGAGCAAGGCCTTCGGCGTCATAGGCGGCTACGTCGCCGGCCCTGAGGAGGCCATCGAGTACCTCCGCCAGAGGGCCAGGCCGTTCCTCTTCTCGAGTGCCCCGAACCCACCTGACGTTGCCGCGGCAATAGCGGCCGTTGAGATACTCCAGAAGAGCGACGAACTTGTCAGGCAGCTCTGGGACAACACTCACTTCCTCCAGAACGGATTGAGAGACCTCGGCTACGACCTCGGCAACACCAAGCACCCGATTACCCCAGTCATGCTCTACGACGAGAAGCTCGCCCAGGAGTTCAGCAGGAGGCTCTACGAGGAGTACAACATCTTCGCGCAGGCAATCGTCTATCCGACTGTCCCGCTCGGAACTGCCAGAATAAGGCTCGAGCCGTCAGCGGCCCACAGCAAGGAGGACCTGCAGTACGTCATCGATGCCTTCGAGGACCTCGGAAAGAAGACTGGGTTCCTGAAGTGAGGGCTTTTTCCCTTTTACTCTTCTCACATGCCTCCCGAGAAGGAACCGAAGACGACGAAGCCAAGAACGTACGAGGCGAAGAGGGCAACAAGCCCAACGCCCATCAGCTCCTGTAGTTTTCCCGGGCTGGCTTCCTCCCTGTAAAAGCCCAGCCCGAGCATGCGCCTGTTGTCCGCTTTCGGAACAATCCAGCTGAGGGCCACCGCCCAGAGAATTAACAAAATGGCCGCCACGTACAGGTTACCACCGAACAGGACTATGAAGTGCAGAAAACCGAGCGCAAAGGAAAGTAGGGACACCACCAGGAACAGCAAAACCGAACCCCGGTCCGGCCAGGAACCGAGGAAGATACGGTGATAGGCGACACGAAGGAGGAACCAGAGAAAAGGCCACAGAAAGAGCGCAATGAGAGGTACCATCAAAACTTCACCCACTCAATCTTATAATACACGACATCGTTGTCCTCATCAACGACCGCCATAACCATGTTCTTCCTGACGCCGTGGGCGACCCTCACTCGGGCCGTTATGTCGTTGGCGCTGAAGCGGAGGTTCTCCGGAACGACCCATATCAGCCACTGGGAGTGCTCGTCCATTCCGCGCCTGTAAACCCTGAAGTGGGAGCCGAACTTAAGGGCCGACTTGACGATATAGCCCCTGTCGCGCAGGTCTTTGTAAACGAGGTATTTGATGTCGAACTGGTCGTCTTTTTTCCGGCCGAGTTCAAAGAGCTCCTCAAAGGAAAGCTCCTTACCACCGTCAAGAACCTTTATCTTGCCCCTCTCCATCAGGTATGCCGCCTCTATGAGCGAAAGAAAGAGCTTTCCGTTGACGACCTCGCCGAAATAGCGCCTGTTGTAGAGCTGGTTTATTGCCTTCTCCCTCTCGCTGAAGGCCCTGTCACCGCTGAGCTTGAACTCTATCGGCTCCTTCAATTCCTTCCACCCCACTCGTCGGCCGGCATAAGCATGTAGTAGGCATCCTCGCCGTCGGCGTAGTAGCCTATTATCCTTTTAACCTTTCTAAAGCCGAAGCGCTCGTAGAGCTTTATGGCATTTTCGTTGCTGACACGAACCTCAAGCCCTATGTAGCGCGCGCCCTTCTTTATCAGTCTTTCTATCGCCTCACTCAATAAAGCAGAGCCTATGCCGTTGCCTCTGTAAGCCGGATCGACGGCGATGCTCATTATGTGGCCCTCCAGGTCGGGCCTCAGGTAGGCCATGATGTAGCCGATAACCCTGCCGTTGTACTCCGCGACAAGAAATGTATCCGGGTTGTTTTCGAGAAAAATGAGAAAGACGCCCCTAGGGTACTGCTCACGAAACGAGGCACGCTCTATCCTAACTATATCTGGAATGTCAAAGAGCTTGGCGGGCCTTATAACCACCATCGAGAGGGGAATCCTTCCCCCCAGTTCCCGGACGGAGACACTCATATTATAACCTACGTGCCAAGGCTTTTAATGTTTAGCCTCAAAAAAGAAAATTAAAGAGAGCCCATTCTTCAGAATACTCTGTGGCCTCAATGCATATCCCAGTATTTGGATCGCATATCGGAATCCAATATGATTCTGGCACGTATATGTCCGCATACATAGAACCAAGGTAGTATCCCTGGCCGTTATAGTCAAACCTCACCGGACTGCGATAGAAAGTAGCCCGGAATGTCTTATCTTTGTCAGTAGGCAGGACTGTTATACCAACAAGGGCATATTCCCGACGGTCTTCAGTTAGCCCAATTCCAACTGAAAGCAGCAGAGGGTAGAGAACAACGCCCTCTGGCAGTGAAAGAGCCGGTAAAACTGCCGCCGAAGCGCTAAGCAGCGGAATAGTCGAGACATCGCGTGCAACAACAATGTTGTTCACATCGAGGTAGTTTGTATTTACAGTACCTCCAGGTTCCCAGTATTTCTGTGTATAGTACATGATTCTTGATAATGTGCCACCATACGGAGAAGGATATCCATACTCCTTCAAGGAAACAGCCTGGAGTTGATTATAATTTACGACTGGCTGGGCCATGAGAATATATGCAGTTGGATCGAGTTCTACATCTACCGCACCAACCAAGTGCAAACGATATTTCGTTATGGCAGCATCACCTTTAATACCGACCCCAACTATGGTGGGATTACTAATTTCATCATTATGTATCCATTCTGAATACAAAAGCCAAATATTGTCCCCCCCTAGTGTGTAAACCGTTCCTACAACACTGCCCTCGTAACTTGAACCGGTTCCCGTTTTGTCAACCGCAGCGACGGCAGAGAAGGTTATTTCAATGCCATAGCTTGTGGAAGATTCAAACTGCTCTCTGAGAACAATGTCATCTATATCATTAACGTCCCCATGGACATACGCCACTGCCAAAGGAATCTCAGTGTCTCTTTCAATATCAATAACCTCCTCAAGCTCCCATACATAGCAATATGGATAATACGGATCAGAATAACACTCCTCTAAAAACCAATCCGGAGGAAAGCTCTCCACACTAACATCTTGACTTGTTGAATCGGAGCTAACATTTAGTTCAAGTTTTTGAAGTTGTTCCCTAGAAAGCAACTTTTGGAATCTCTTGGTTACTTGGATTTCTACGGTGTTACCTTCACGGAATTTTCCGATATCAAGTGGAACCCCACCGATGAAGTAGTAGAGCCCATCGTCTTCATAGCTCGTGCCAAGAAGAATTATTCCCGGTCTTACCCAAGAAGGATTCGTGCCAGAGGCCTTCAACTGCAGTTCCCAGTTTTCTGCATACTCCTTAAGTCTATTATAGTCAAGTTTAATTTCATTTCTCCCGGAATAAACTCCCAAACTCAATGGAGTCCCATCTGGAAGCATTGCAATAACTGTCACTGTTTTAAGACCCTTGCCCTGCAGTATTACCCTAACCACCGGCTCTTTTAGCGGAGGACTCTTGTAGTAAACAACTTTGACTCCAGCATAGTCGCTCGCCTCAACAGGTGTGCTGAAAATTGCCCAAAGAATAGGCAATATTACCAGTGAGCTAAAAGCCAACGCAACAATTTTTCTACGTCTCATTCACACCGCCGCCGACAATAAACTATTTGAAGTATAAAAGATTTTCGATTACTAAGTTATAAATCACGCGTCAAAGCTTTTAAGGCTTGAGGGAACTCTAAGCGGGGTGGCCACCCCGGCGTGATGAGCACTCTCGAACCTGACCCAGGGATGATGACCGGATTCCTGGCTGATTGCCGCCGTTTTCTTCACTCCCACTATCCCGTTGAGTAAAACTTATAGCCCGGAAAAACCAACCTACTCGACAGGTGGTGTTATGCGAATTAAAGAGGAAGCCGTTGGAATAGTAACCGGTGAAGCCACCGTCAGCTCATTTCAGTTCTACGCTCAGCCCGATGTAGATCTGAAGTTCGGCGACTTCGTCGTCGCCAAGCTCTGCAAGGAGGCAAAAGTGAGAGACTGCCGCTGGAGTGACGACGTCGAGTGGGTAATAGGCACGATTAGAGGCCTCAAAAACATAAACTGGCTCCTTAGCGAGGGGAAGAGCACTTTCCACTCCCTCCAGCTCGACATAAAGGAGTACGGTGAGAGCATAGGCGAGAACGAGGCTTTGATAGTGAACGTCCGCGTGCTCGGTAAGGTCCTCCTTAACGGCGAGAAGGCTGAGATAGTGCCCAACCGAGTGCCGGTTCCAAACGGCAACGCCGTCTATAAGGCCAGCTCGGAGCTGCTCAAGGCGATTTATTACGGTGGAGAGGGATTCATTGAGGTGGGAACACTCCTACTGAGAGAGGACGTGCCGATTTACCTCGACGCCGATGAGCTGGTTTCAAGGCACTTTGCGGTTCTAGCCGTTACGGGAGCGGGCAAGTCCAACACGGTTGCTGTTCTAATAGGGGGCATAGTCAACGATCTGAGGGGAACGGTGATAGTCCTCGATCCTCACGGCGACTACGTCAAGCTAAAGCTTCCGGGAACCGGGAAGGACTACGTCAAGCTCATCGAGGCAAAGATAATGCCGGAAGAAATGGACAGCGAAGAGTTGGCCGACCTCATAGAGGTCGCCAGCAACGCTACGATACAGAGGGAGTTCCTGGCCAAGGCATGGGAGACGGTTAAGTACGAAAACCCAGATTTAGGTGGAAGGGAGCTCATGGAAGCTCTGATGAACACGCTCAACGACTGGATAGCCAACAGAACTGCCTACTTCTGGGATGAGGGCAAAGGGGCCTATATCACGGAAGAGTTAAAGAGCGAGAGGATCGAAACGCTTCGCGGAGTGGTCTACAGGATTAGGCGTTTCCTGAGGAACTACGGCTCTCTCCTCACGAGCGAAGATTTAATAGCCCAGATAGAGCCCGGCAAGGCCAACGTGATCGACCTCGGTCCTCTTGACGAGGGTCAGATGAAGGTCGTTGTGGGCAAGCTTCTTGGAAAGGTCTTCGAGGCTCGCGTTGACTACGAACAGGCGAGAAAGAACCTCTTCAGGCTGAGGGAGGAGCTGAAAGAGAGACCGAACTCGAAGACAGCCGAAGAGATAGAGAAGTTCGAGAAGGTAATGCGCGAAATCGAGAGGAGGAGCCCAGCTTTAGCGGAGCCCGTGCTGATAATAGTCGAGGAGGCCCATATCTTTGCACCTCAGGGGGAGCACAACGACGCTGTCAGGATTCTGAGCAGGATAGCGCGCGAGGGAAGGAAGTTCGGCGTTGGTCTTGGCATAGTCTCTCAGAGGCCCAACAAGCTCAACGAAGACGTATTGAGCCAGACCAACACAAAAATCATCCTCAGGATAGTCAATCCCAAGGACCAAGACTACGTTCTCAAGGCGAGCGAGCAGTTGAGCTCCGATCTGCTTGGAGACATAGCAGCACTCGGCAAGGGTGAGGCGGTCATAGTCGGCCAGGCTATAAGCCTGCCCGCACTTGTCAAGATACACAACTTCAAGGCATTGGGAGGAGACTACGGCGGCGAAGACATAGGTGTAGTCGCTCGCTGGCGCGAAAGGGCACTTCGGGAGAAGGAGGAGCTGGAGAAACAGGCCTTATACGAGGAGGAGGACATAGAGATAGATCTCTGAGGTGTTAGGATGAGGTTCGCGCACCTGGCAGACATCCATCTGGGCTTCGAACAGTACAGGTTGCCGTACAGGGCTGAAGAGTTCGCCCAGGCCTTCAGAAAGACAATAGAGAAAGTCGTCGAGGAAAAAGTCGATTTCATACTCATCGCCGGCGACCTCTTCCACCAGAGCAGGCCAAGCCCCGAGACCATAAAGGAAGCCATTGAAATCTTAAGCATTCCAAAAGAGAATGGCATTCCCGTCTTCGCCATAGAGGGCAACCACGACAGAACTCAGAGGAGGATTTCAGCCTATCACCTCATCGAAAGCCTCGACCTCCTTTACCTCGTCGGCCTGAGGGAGGAGAAGGTCGAGAACGAGTACCTAACGAGCGAGAAGATAGGCGGGAAGTACCTCGTCAAGGGTGTCTTTGAGAGAGGAGGAAAAAGCGTCGAGATTCACGGACTCAAGTACATGAGCGCCGCCTGGTTAGAGCGCAATAGGTTGAGTGATATCTTCAAGCCAGAGAGCGATGCAATCCTCATGCTCCACCAGGGCATCAAGGAGCTCATAGAAAGGATGATGGGTGTCATTCCCGAGAGCCAGCGCGACTACTTCGAGCTGAAGATGGAGGACTTACCGAAGGGCTACGTCTACTATGCCCTCGGCCACATCCACAGGAGGTTCGAGACCAACTACGACATCGGGAAGGTCGTCTATCCCGGCTCCCTCCAGCGCTGGGACTTTGGCGACTACGAGCTCAGATACCGCTGGGACGGTAGAGCCTTCAAGCCGAAGGCCGGAATCGAAAAGGGCTTTTACATCGTGGAGGACTTCGAACCGCGTTTCGTTGAGCTTAAAGTTCGGCCATTCGTGGACATCAGAATAGAGGCAGATGAAGAAACCGCTAAGAGAGAGATTAAACGCTTGAGCACAAAAATCCCGAGCGAGGCCTTTGTGAGGCTCGACCTCAAGTGGGAGAGGCCCTTCGATGTCTCGACATTTCGTGATCTCCTGGACGTTAAGTATCTCTACATCAGGACGCGCTTCGAGAGGAAGCTGAAGACGGCTAAAGGTGGTGAACTGCCCAGGCCAAGCGAGTACTTCCTCCCGGTCGAGCTGAAAGCTATAGAGCTGACGGGCGAGAAAAAGTTTGAGGCTGTTGATGCCGTCGTTGAGCTCTTCCTCGGCGAGGGCTGGGACGAGAAACCCAAGAACAAACCGAGAGAAAAGCCCGAAGAGAAGCTGAAAGACGAAGAAAAACCGACAGAGAAAGATGAAATTTCAGAGAAAAGAGAAGCCAAAAAGCTCGAAAAAGTGGAGAAGAAAGAGGAGACCAAAGCAAAAGTCAAGCCTAAGAAGGGTTCTGACCTCTTAGCCTGGCTCGGTGGTGAGAGATGAAGATAGAGAAGCTCATAATCAAGGACTTCCGCTCCCACAAGCTCACGAAGGTAACCTTCACGAGTGGGATAAACCTCATAATTGGCCAGAACGGGAGCGGAAAGAGCTCCCTGTTGGACGCACTCCTGATAGGCCTCTACTGGCCGAGCAAGCCGAAGGACTTGAAGAAGGATGACTTCCTGAGGATAGGCGGCACCACGACTGAAATCACAGTCTTCTTCGAGAAGGACGGCGTCAAGTACCAGATACACCGCAACATAACGCGCGGACTTTCTTTCGTCAAGTACCACGACGGAAGCAGCTGGAGGGGATTGGAGAGCGGCCAGAAGCAGGTAAGGGACTGGATGGAGAAGCTCGTCCCCTACGACGTCTTCCTCAACGCGATTTACATAAGACAGGGTGAGATAGACGCCATCCTAGAGAGCGACGAGAGCAGGGAGAAAGTTGTCAGGCAGGTTCTTGGCCTCGACAGGTACGAGAACGCCTACAAGAACCTGCTCGAGGTAAGAAAGGAGATAGACGCAAGGATAAGGGCGATAGAGGACTACCTCAAGAGCACGGAGAACATAGACGAACTGATTGGAAACATGGAGAAGGAGCTGGCCGAGACCCTCAAGGTCATAAATGAGCTCTCGCCCGAGATTCCAAAGCTGATAAAGGAGCTGGAAGGCGTTGAAAAGAGGCTCAGAGATCTCGACGCCCTCGCCGAAGAAATTAACGCTCTCCAACTCGAGACCAGGAAGAGGGAAGGGAATGTAAAGGCCCTCGAAGCAAAGCTCCAGGAGCTGGAGAAGAGAATCGAAGAGAGCCGGAGCCACCTTAGGGAGCTGGAAGAGAAGGTTAGGGAGTCCAACAAGCTTAAGGGAAGCGCCGAGCTCTATCTCAAGCTGGTGGAGTTCAGGAAACAGTATGTTGATGAAAAGGCAAATGGAGAGAAGCTCGCCGAGAACTACAGGGCGCAGATTTCAGGCATAGAAGAGCGCCTGGCCGAACTCAGTGATATGAAGAATCGCATCGGAGAGCTGGAGAAGAAGAGGGAAGAGCTCAAGAAAAAGCTCGCTGAACTCGAGGAGAGCGTTAAGGCCTACGAAGAGGCCAGAGCCCTGAAGACTAACCTAGATAGGCTGAGAAAGAGGCTTAAGTTCGAACCGGAAGAGATTGAGAGGCTAGCCGCAGAGATTGAGGCCGCCAAAAAGAGGAAGGAAGAAATCCAGAGGGAGCTCGAGGAGATAAACGAGAAGAGGGGAGAGCTGAAGAACAGGGTCAGCGAGAGGAACAAGGCCATCATAGAGCTCAAAAAGGCCAAAGGCAAGTGTCCGGTCTGCAACAGGGAGCTGACGGAGGAGCACAGGAAGGGGCTGATGGAGAGGTACCTAGCCGAGGTTAAGGATGTCTCCAAGGAGATTAAGGAACTCGACTCGCAGGAGAGAAAGCTCAGACGGGAGCTCGTGAAAGTCGAGGGGGTTCTCAAGGGGGAGCGCGAGCTGATAACCCAGAGGGAGCTCCTCGAGCAGATAAAGGAGCTCGAGGAGAAGCTCAAGTCCTACGACCTCAAGAAGCTCGAGAAAAAGGCAGAAGACTACGAGAACCTGAAGGGGAAGCTTGGAAAGATCGAAGGTGAGCTCAAAAGCCTGAAGGACGAGCTTGAAAAGGCCAAAGCCCTCGAGAAAAAGAAGGCAGTTCTCGAGAAGAAGCTGAAGAGCATCGAAGAAAAGCTCGCCGAACTCGAGAATGAACTCGGAGAACTCGGCTTCTCTGACATCAAGGAACTCGACGAGAAGCTCTCGGAGCTTGAGCCGGCATACAGGAGGTACCTGGAGCTTAAAGGGGCTGAAAGTGAGCTTGAGAGAGAAAAGAAGCGCCTCAAACGAACGGAAGAAGAGCTGGAAGAGACAAGAGAGAAGCTCCAGGGAGAGTTCTCTTCCCTCGAGGAGCTGAGGAAGAGGCTTAATGAGAAGGAGAAGCTCTACAGTCCGGAGGAGCACGCCGGGATCAGAGAGAGGTTCACCTCATTGAGAGAGGAGCTTGCAGGGAAGAGGGCTCAGCTCGAAGCCCTGGAGAAGAAGCGGGAGGAAACCATGGAGAACCTCAAGAAGCTCAAGGAGGAAAAAGAGGAGAGGAAAGAAAAAATCAAAGAGCTCGAGAACCTAAAGAAGGCCCGGGAGAGAGTGCAGAACCTCAGGGAGAAAGTGAGACGCTACAAGGCCATGCTGAAGGAGGGGGCCTTGGCCAAGGTCGGTGAGCTGGCAAGCGAGATATTCGAAGAGCTGACGGAGGAGAAGTACTCCGGAGTTACCGTCAAGGCCGAGGAGAACAAGGTGAAGCTGGGCGTCATCTACAATGGAAAGGAATACGGCCTCGGCTTCCTCAGCGGCGGCGAGAGGATTGCCTTAGGTCTGGCGTTCAGACTTGCACTCTCACTCTACCTGGCCGGAGAAATAAGCCTGCTTATACTCGACGAGCCAACGCCCTACCTCGACGACGAGAGGAGAAGAAGGCTCGTTGACATAATGCAGCGTTACCTCAGAAAGATTCCGCAGGTTATCGTGGTTTCTCACGATGAAGAGCTGAAGGACGCGGCCGACAGGGTGATACGGGTAAGCCTCGAGAACGGCGTTTCGAGCGTGAGGGAGGTGGAGCTAAGTGTATAGGCTCATAGACAGGGCGAGCGTCGACAGGATAAAGGCGATGCTCCAGAGGAGCTACGTGGAGGCACAGAGCAAGTTGAAGGATATAGAGTGGCGTGAGCTTCCAGAGGAGCGGGTCAATAGCAGGGTTTATGCCGTCGACGGAAGCCAGGGAAAGCAGAGGCTCAGCGGGACGATATTCTACGCCGTTTCTTCTTATGCATTCGGAAACGGTCCGGCATACAGACTCGTCTATACCAACGCGATGCTATACAACCAGGGCATATCGGACCAGATTATCCGCCTCCAGATGGAAACCCTTGAGAACAAGCTCGGCTACCTCGCGGCGAAGATTGGAAACGTTGACTACGTCATGATGGACGGTACGCTTACCGGCTCGCTCACGAGGCCTCCGGTTTATCCGGAGAGTGTGAAGGGGATAACTACGATAAGGGGCGCTCTCGAGGAGGAAGGCCTCGAAGACCTCGTGAAGAAGTTCATAGAGATGCTTGACGAGCACTATTCGGAGCTCAAAGAGGGGCTGGAGGACGGCGGGAAAATCAACGGGAGAGTGATTCTCGCCGATGAGAGGCTTGATGACTTTGAGGAGTTCTACAAGGCGATGGAGGGATTTCCGGTTAGAGACCTAGCGGCAACCCTGCCTAACAGAGGGGTCAGAATATCCGGAAAGACCCTCGATGCATACCTCAAGGGTGAGAAGAGCGCCGAAGAAATATTCCGGGAGATTCTGAATGAGTACGGAGAGGAGAAAAAGCTGTCCCTCGACGATGCACGGAACGCCGTCCACGTCGTCCTCGGATACCTTGAGTACCTCTACTCCCTCGAGAAGCTGCTCAAGAAGAATCTCGTCTACATCGCCAAGAGCTTCTATAACAGGAAAATAACTCAAAAGCTCGGCATAGACATCGTGGACGTCCCCTATCTCGACGCCTACCTCAGGAGCCGCTTTGGAGAGGAGCGGGCAGGATACTACGTCATAACGCAGGGAGGAAAGGCGATAAGCCACAGGATGCCAAAGGTTCTGAGGAAGCACTTCCCCACCGTCGAGCACTACATCGAGAACGGTGTGGCAATGGCCTACATCAGAACCATGAAGGGCGGCGTTATATACCTGCTCCAGAGCAACAGGGAAATTAACGATGAGCTTTTGAGCGAAATCCTCTGGCACGAGAGCAACGGCTACTTCAGACCCCTTCAGAGAGCGCATGAAGGAGTAAAGATAGAGAAGAAGGCCTTCGAGGCCGAGCTCGCGGCCCTGCTCAACATAATAAAGAGGGAATCGCCCGAGCTGAGGGTCTTCCTGAAGTACGGAAGGAGCCCGCTGGAGTGATACCAAAATCTTTAAACGGGTGGACAAATAATCCACGGCCATGAAGAAGTGGCTCCCCGCGCTGATAACCCTCTCCATTATCGCCTGCTTCCTGGGCGTTTACATCGGCTCTGTAAACGTGAGTCCTTCCGACGTCACTGGGAGCATATATTACGGGATAAAATCTGTCCTCGCACGATTATTCCCTTCGATTGAGACGGGAGAGGAGCCAAAGTACTTCATCATCATCTGGAAGCTCCGCCTGCCCAGGGTTCTGCTGGCTTACCTCGTCGGGATGAGCCTGGCCTCGGCTGGAGTCGCTTCTCAGGCACTTTTCAAGAACCCGCTAGCTGACCCGTACATAATAGGCGTAAGTGCTGGTGCCGGAATAGGGGCCGCGCTTGCCGCCATATACGCACCTGCGCATATGGGAGCTTTTGCACTGGTTTTTGCTATCATCTCTGTCTTCGTCGTTTATTCTGTTTCCAAAGTTGACGGTCACATCCCGGTCGATACGCTTCTCCTGGCTGGCATAGCTTACGGCTTCTTAGCGAGTGCGATAACATGGTACCTCGTCATAAGTCAGGGGGAAAAGGCCCACGTGACGTGGATGTGGCTCATGGGGACCTTCAATGGCTCTGACTGGGACGACGTGGGAGAGATGTTCATCATCGCCTTGTTTGGGGTTGGATTTCTCCTCTCGAGGTGGCGCGAGCTGAATCTAATACTCTTCGGCGAGGAAAGCATAGCGCTCGGTCTGGACGTGCACCTTTACAGAAAGCTGTTCATTGGAGTTATAGCACTTCTAACTGCCTTTGCCGTCTCCACTGCCGGAATAATCGGCTTCGTCGGCCTCGTCAGCCCCCACATAGTACGTCTCATTCTCGGCCCCAACCACAGGGAACTCACTCCGGCGTCGGCGCTCTTCGGTGGGGTCCTCCTGGTGATGGCTGACCTTCTCGCGAGAACCGTGGCGAAGCCAACCGAGCTTCCGGTGGGAATAATCACCGCCCTGATGGGGGCACCATTCTTCCTCTACCTCCTGATGAAGCACAAGAAGGGGGAGCTGTACTCATGATGGATGTGAGCGTTTCCTTCTCCTACGGCGAGAGGCAGATACTGAAGAGGGTCGAGTTTAGTGCAGATAAGGGCGAGCTGCTCGCGATAATCGGTCCCAACGGGGCGGGAAAATCAACGCTCCTGAAGTCCCTGGTGGGAATACTCAAGCCCATCGGCCACGTAAAGCTCAACGGGATTGACGTCCTCTCCCTCAAGCCCAAGGAAAGAGCGAAGCTGATAACCTACGTGCCGCAGAGCTCCTATCCGGAGTTTACCTTCACGATAGAGGAGTTCGTCGAACTCGGAACCTACGCAACCAGGGGCGACGTCAAGGGAGCTTTGAAGAAGGTGGGCCTGTGGGGACGCAGAAAGGAGCAGATAACTAACCTAAGCGGTGGTGAGTACCAGCTCGCCTTGATAGCGAGGGCCCTAGCTCAGGGCAGCGACGTCATCCTCCTCGACGAACCGACTTCCCACCTCGATATCAATCATGCACTCCAGGTAATGGAACTGCTCCGCGAGCTTAGCAATGAGAAAATTGTGATAGCGGTTCTCCACGACCTGAATTTAGCGCTCCGCTACGCGGACAGACTGATTCTCCTCCACAGAGGAGAGAAGCGCTGGGAGGGAAGGCCCGAAGAGCTGAGCCCGAGAGTTCTGGGGGAAGTTTACGGCGTGAAAGCCAAAATAGTCGAGGTAAGCGGCCACAGGATAG
Organism: Thermococcus onnurineus NA1; assembly: GCF_000018365.1. Lineage (NCBI taxonomy): Archaea > Methanobacteriati > Methanobacteriota > Thermococci > Thermococcales > Thermococcaceae > Thermococcus > Thermococcus onnurineus. The sequence goes on from NC_011529.1 coordinate 1,305,115, forward strand.
TTCTTCCTGAGCTCGCAAAAGTTTAAAACGTCCGGTGAGAATATGAAGCAGAGGTGAGAGAATGGAAACGAAGAAGACCGGCACCACCACTGTGGGAATAAAGGCCAAGGACGGTATCGTCCTCGCGGCCGATACTCAGGCCTCGCTCGGCCACATGGTCGAAACGCTCAACATCAGGAAGATAATCCCGATCACCGACAGGATAGCCATAACAACCGCCGGGAGCGTCGGCGACGTTCAGGCCTTGGCGAGAATGCTCGAGGCAGAGGCACGCTATTACCAGTTCACGTGGGGCAAACCAATGAGCACGAAGGCAATGGCCAACCTGCTTAGCAACATCCTCAACGGGAACAAATGGTTCCCATACCTGGTTCAGATAATCCTCGGCGGCTACGTTGAGGAACCAACTTTAGCCAACCTCGACCCACTTGGCGGACTGATATTCGACGACTATACGGCAACGGGTTCAGGAAGCCCCTTCGCGATAGCCGTCCTCGAAGACGGCTACAAAAAGGACATGAGCATTGAAGAAGCCAAGGAGCTTGCCGTTAGAGCGGTAAGAACCGCCGGAAAGAGGGACGTTTACACGGGAAGCAGGAAAATCCAGATCGTTGCCATAACAAAGGAAGGCATAACGGAGGAGTTCGTCGAGTTCAATGATTGAACCAAAGCTCTTTTTAATTCCCTTTTTCGAGCTGGTCATATGAAAGATGGGACTCAACAGCTTGTATCAATAACACTCATCCTGCTCCTCATTCTTGCACTCTACGGGGCCGAAAGGGTGACTGTTACTCCCAACATCGTTCTTGAGCAGGTAAATGAAATCCTCGACCAGGTTCAGGAGATAAGGAACCTCACCTTCAAGGAGATGCCCCAGATAATAGTGATCACCGAAAGCGAGGCCCTCGCTATGTGGAAACCCTCAAAAGCCGACGTGGGGAGGATGAAAATCGAGGAGCTCACCTACAAGATGACATTGATGCTCCCTCCAGATTACCAGTACATCAAGGAAGAGACCGAAAGGAGAGCCAACTGGATAGCGGCAACGATGGGAGACAGGATATATATCATTCAGGAGAACTTCATGGCCAGTCTCGACGTCGCAAAGAGAACGATAGCCCACGAGTCGGTTCATGTCCTCCAGAAGCAGTGGTTCGACGCCAAATACAGTGCCGACACTTTTGATGCGACTCTAGCTGTACGGGCGCTCGTTGAGGGCGACGCTGATCTTGTGGCGGATCTCTACTGCGAGAGGAACGGGATTCCAATCCACAAGATACGCTCCCTGAGCGAGAATCCGCTCACGGACATCAACATATTCTCCTACTTCTTTGGTGACAGGTTTGTGAGGTACCTCTACGAGAAAGGTAACTGGGAGCTTGTGAATGAAGCCTACAGCCGCTATCCTATCTCAACCCAGCAGGTTATGCACCCTGAGCTTTACCTTGAGAACATTGCGCCGGTAAACGTCACGCTGAGCATTCCGGAGAGCTCTCGGGTCCTGAAGGACGACAGGATGGGCGAGTTCTACGTTTACATCCTCCTGAGAGACCACGGCTACGACAACAAGACTGCGTGGAGTATTTCCTCGGCCTGGCGTGGCGACAGACTGCTTTTGACTCAAAACGCAAGCGGCTATCTTCTCCAGTGGAAGGTAGTCTTCTCCAACGAAGAGAGCGCGAAAGCCTTTGGAGAGGCCCTCGAGAAGCTGGCCAAAGGCAACACCTACGCGAACTACACGATAAGGATTGAGGGGGATTCCGTTCTCCTCATCGCCGAGAGGAGGGAGTAGTGTGAAGATGAAGTGCCCAATGTGTGGGAAGGAGTACACCGAACCCATTCAGAGGTGTGAGTGCGGCGAGCCCGTTGAGTTCGAGCTCTTCCATGGCGAGCCGTACATAGCAAAGAGTGTCTGGGAGCGCTTTTACGACTTCTGGCCGGTCGAGCCAAACCTCGAGCTGAGCCTCGGTGAGGGGGACACTCCACTGATTAGGTCAAGGCTCGGCAAAGAGCTCGGCGTAAAGCTCTACCTCAAGAACGAGACAGCCAATCCAACGTGGAGCTTCAAGGACAGGGGGACATTTTTGGCGATGAGCTACGCGGTTAAGGTCGGCTACAAAGCCGTTGGGACTGTATCGACCGGCAACATGGCGGCGAGCGTTGCAGCCTACGCCGCAAGAGCGGGCCTGAAAGCCAAGATACTCGTCTCAGGGAGCGCGAGCGATGAGAAGCTCAAGGCCGTATCCATCTACGGAGCCGACGTGATAAGAGTAATGGGCGACTACGGAAGGCTCTACTTCGAGAGTCTGGAACTCGGAGAAGAGCTCGGCATCTATTTCATGAACTCGGACAACCCCTTCAGAGTGGAGGGGTATAAGAGCATCGCCTTCGAAATCGCCGAGGAGCTAACGCCCGACTACGTTCTGATTCCGACCTCATCTGGCGGACTTTTCAGAGGAATAGCAAAGGGCTTTCTCGAGCTCTTCGCGAGCGGGCTGATTGACAAGATCCCAACGCTCATAGCGGTTCAAGCAGAGGGCTGCTCGCCTATATGCAGGGCTTTCTCTGAAGGGAAAGGGAGGATAGAGCGCTTTGAGACTCCACGGACGATAGCCCATGCCATAGAGAATCCTTATCCCCCAAGCGGGAACGTCGTCCTTAAGCTCCTCCGTGAGCTGGGCGGAAAGTGCGTGACTGTTAGCGACGAAGAGATTTTAGAGGCACAAAAGAGACTCGCCGAAGAAGGCTTCTTCGTCCAGCCCTCAAGCGCGACAGGAATAGCCGCCCTCAAAAAGCTCAACATCCCCGAGGAAGCGAAAGTTGTCTCAATCCTCACCGGTTCCGGCCTGAAAACCATTTCCCAGATAGAAGGGAGAAGCGTTAGGGAGTGCGAGCTTGAAAAGCTTGAGGGATGTCTCAAAAGCGATTCATAAAGAATTTCCTGCCCCTCTCCCTGTTCAGCTCGTTCTCACTCTCCATTTTCCTAGGATTCTCAGCGAAGAGGAACAGGTAGAGCTTCGCCATGCCGGCCATCAGAAAGGCATACACTCCCACGAGTAGAGGGGCTATTCCACCGGTGAAATAGCCCCAAAACGCGAAGAGACCAGCTATTATCCCAAACGCCGATAGAATCATGACACGAAGGAGAATCTCGTAGCCGTAGCGCTCCATGAAGAGCGCGAAATCCATCGGCAACACCACTTTTACTTTCAAGTAAAAGTTTAAAAAGCTTTTGAACAAGGACACTAGGGCACATCAATATGCAGTAAGGCCTATAAATCGACCAGGATACTTCGAAACCGGTGGTGGCAATGCTCAGCGGAGTCGCCATGATGCCCCACGGCAACGACGTTCTTGACCCGAAGGATAAAAAGACGAAAAAGCTCGCCGAGACGCTGAAGGAAATCGGAAGGACATTCTCTGGAGCGGAAGCTTACGTTCTGGTCAGCCCGCACAACGTCAGAATGAGCGACCATCTCGGCATTATAATGACCGAACACCTCGTTTCGTGGCTCGGTTTTGCGGGCGTTGAGCTTCCAGGAGAATACGACACTGACCGCGAGTTGGCGGGAAGGATCTACGAGAAGGCTAAAGCCAAAGGCATTCCGGTGGTTGACATCAACTTCGCTGCCCTGAGCGGCGAGTATTCCCGCTTCCCGCTGACGTGGGGAGAACTAATACCACTCCACTTTCTCGAAAAGAGGCCGCTTGTCCTCGTAACGCCGGCGAGGAAAGTGCCGAGGGAAACCCTAGTCCGCTTCGGCGAGGTTCTTGCCGAGGTTCTCGAAGACTACGAGAAGAAGGTCGCCCTTATAATCAGCGCCGACCATGGGCACGCTCACGATCCAAACGGCCCCTATGGATACGCCCCCGAATCGAAGGAGTATGACGAACTCATTATGGGGCTCATTCGCGAGGACAGACTGGAAGAGCTTCTGAACATCGACGATGAGCTCATAAGAAAGGCCCTGCCCGACAGCTACTGGCAGCTGTTGATAATGCTCGGCTCGCTGAGGAAGGTTCCAATGGAGCTCAAAATCACCGCCTACGCCTGCCCGAGCTACTTCGGTATGGGGGCGGCGCTCTACGTGAGACCCTGAGTTTGTGCATTTCAAATACACAGCCCTTTATATACGCTTGGAAGTAGCAGTACACAGACTCAGAGCACATCAAAGCTTATCTCCAAAAGCTCCTTGCTCTTCCTAAAGCGAACCTTCCTTATCTTTATCCTCCCTATTTCGCCCGTCGTTGCCGTGTGTTCCTCCTTGCAAGCATTTACGTTCCAGTCCTCGATGACGGCAACCTTGAGCGTTTTGACCTCCGGCAGTATCGGAAAGAGGTCGTACATATCCTCACCAAATCTTTTTTCGGCCTCATTCCTCGGAAGCTCATAGATGTGAATTGGAACGTTTTCTTTTACCTTCTTGTTGGCGAGGCGCTCAATCTCTGCTACTTCCTCGGGAGTTAGTTTCCTGTCGAACTTGACGGTTAACCTTCCATGGTTCCCACCAACATAAACGCTCGCCGTCCACTTAGCACCCTCGCCAAGAACTTTAACGACCGCACCCTTGACCACGTGGAGGGCAGTGTGAGCTCTAACCTCAACTGGCTCCATAAGGCACCCTAATAGGTTGGAATATATGTTTATTAAAGCTACGGGTAAACTGAAACAGGGATTATTCAGTCTGATTTGAATGTTTTTCAGTTCATAAATGCCCCCATCGAATAATTCCCGCAAGGAACTTGCATTATTCAACAAAAACCGTTATAACTGTCAAGAACGATACATCAGTGCCAACCTAAAAACTTTTGAGGTGGTTAACATGGCTGAAAAGAAGAGAAAAAGGGTACTCATTCTCGGTGCCGCCGGAAGGGACTTCCACAACTTCAACGTCTTCTTCAGGGACAACCCCGAGTACGAAGTCGTTGCTTTCACCGCAACCCAGATTCCCGACATAGAGGGTAGACTCTACCCACCCGAGCTTGCCGGCGAGCTCTACCCGAACGGAATACCGATATGGAGCGAGGACGACCTTGAGAAGATAATCAAGGAGCACAACATTGATATCGTTGTCTTCGCCTACTCAGACGTCTCCCACGAGCACGTCATGCATCTAGCCTCTCGCGCTCACTCCGCTGGCGCCGACTTCTGGCTCCTCGGTCCAAAGAGCACCATGCTCAAGTCCAGCAAGCCGGTCATAGCGGTTACCGCCGTCAGAACCGGCTGTGGAAAGAGCCAGACCAGCAGAAAGGTTGCCCAAATACTTCAGGAGATGGGATACAAGGTCGTCGCTATAAGACACCCGATGCCCTACGGCGACCTTAGGAAGCAGGTCGTCCAGCGCTTCGCCAGCTACGAGGACCTCGACAAGCACGAGTGCACCATCGAGGAGAGGGAAGAGTACGAGCCATACATCGACAGGGGCATGGTTGTCTACGCAGGTGTTGATTACGAGAAGATACTCCGCGAGGCCGAGAAGGAGGCCGACATAATCCTCTGGGACGGCGGAAACAACGACTTCCCGTTCTACGAGCCAGACCTCTGGATAGTCGTCACCGACCCGCACAGGCCCGGCCACGAGCTCAAGTACCACCCAGGTGAGACCAACTTCAGGGCCGCTGACGTCATAATCATCAACAAGATAGACACCGCCAACAGGGACGACATCCAGAAGGTCAGAGAGAGCATTGAGAAGGTTAACCCGAACGCCATCGTCATCGATGGAGCTTCACCCCTCTACGTGGACAAGCCGGAGCTCATCAAGGGCAAGCGCGTTCTCGTCGTTGAGGACGGTCCGACCCTCACCCACGGCGGCATGAAGTACGGTGCCGGTTACATCGCCGCCAAGAAGTACGGCGCGGCCGAGATAGTCGACCCGAGGCCCTACGCCGTCGGTTCAATCGTTGACACCTACAAGAAGTACAGCCACCTTGACGTTATCCTGCCGGCCATGGGCTACGGTGCCAAGCAGATCAAGGAGCTCGAGGAGACCATCAACAGGGCCGATGCTGACGTCGTCATCATGGGTACCCCCATCGACCTCCGCCGCGTCATGAAGCTCAACAAGCCGGCCGTCAGGGTCAGGTACGAGCTTGAGGAGATCGGCGAGCCGAAGCTCAAGGATGTTCTCAAGGAGTTCGTCGAGAAGTGCGAGAAGCTCAAGAAGTGAGCTTCTTAATCTCCCGTTTTCTTTTCCATACTATTAGCCAAAAGTAATCTTTTTATAAAAAGAGACCCACTCAATCTTTGGTGAATGCCATGATAGGATCAGGAATATTTTTTGCACTATGGGGATTTGGATGGATTTTGGGCATTTTAGGCCTTGTCGCGATTGTGTGGGTGATCTACGACGTGCTGGTTAACCAGAAACGTATGCCCGACGTTGAGAAGGTTGTATGGATCATTGTAGCACTCTTCCTCGGAATAATAGGCGCGATAATCTACTACGTTATCGTTAAGTCCAGCCACAAGTACGAGGAGCCGAGGGAGGAAAGTCCATAATCCAACGATGACATTCCGGTTTACTGACCGGAAGCCTTTTAGGTATGACGACCAACTACCTCTGCCCGGGGAGTACCGCCGAAGGCGGAGTCAATGAACTTGGGCGGGTTATTACCCCCTTATAAACTGTGAAAACGGTTTTTCTCAAGGTTTATAAATGGTTGAAAAGATGAGTTCTCAGCCTTTATAAATCACTCACCCAAGACCTGAACTATCACCCTTCTCCTCCTTGGCCTCACGTCGAGCTCAACGAAAAATATTTGCTGCCACGTTCCCCGGAGGAGCCTGCCGTCAGCGACGGGGAAGCACTCGCTCGCGCCGAGCAGGGTTGCCCTCAGGTGAGAGTGAGCGTTGTCGTCGATTCTGTCATGGAGGTAGTCTTTACCTTTGGGTACCAGCTCCCTCAGGGCCCTCCTGAAGTCCTCCAAGAGACCTGACTCGTGCTCTATCGTCACTATTGCCCCAGTTGCACCAGGAACAAAGACAAGAACCTGGCCGTTCTTTATTCCTGACTCCTCGACAATTCTCTCGACATCATGAGTTATGTCAATGAGATCAATTTCACCCTTCGTTGAGAAACGGAGCTCTTTCTTAACGACCTTCATACCACCACCCAAAGAGAACTCCAAGGGCAAAGCCTATTAGGTTTGCGGCCATGTCGTAGGGCGAGAAAGTCCTGCCCGGGACGAATAGCTGGAGAAACTCAAGGAGAAATGGCAGGGGAGTGAGGTAACGCCAGAGGGGCCAGCCCAGAAAACCTAGAATTAGGAACTCGGCAAAGTGTGCGAGCTTGTCGCCATTTTCAACCGGAGCGGAAGGAATCCTAGGGGTTAGATTGAGGAAGATGAGCAGAAGTATATAAAAAGCAAGGAGTTTTCGCCTCAAAGGAGTCCCACCAGCCTTTTGAGCTTCTCTACAACCTCGACGGGGTCTTTCCCGAAGAAGTAAACGACGGGCTCGACACCGAAGCCACCCTCGTCGATGACAGCCTCGTAGACTCCATCCTTGAAAACCGCTGCGATCCTCTTAACAGCCTCATCCTCACTCAGTCCACCGGTTTTAACCCTTGCAACCTTAAAGCCAGCCTTTTTGAGGGCATTCTCCACATCCTCACCGTACCTTATGTTCAGGACGCTCCTGATTTCAGGCCGTATTTTTCCAAGTTCAACGAGTATCCCGGCTGTAAAGCTGCTTGCACCGAACTCTGGGGGCAGTGCGAAGGCTTTCCCTTTGACGGAGGTTATCCTACCCGGGATAGCAGCAACGTCCTCCGAGCCTCTTGGGTTGGGAAGAGCATAGGCGAAGTTGCTCCTAACCTCAGGAATCAGCGAGGGGAACGTCTCATCTCTAAGCAATTCGTTGAGGGCCAGACTGAGCATTTCAAGGATTTCTCCCCTAGCGGGCTGGGCCGAGAAGAGCGAGCGGCAGGATTCCTCACTTACTCCTGCATACTCAGCATAGAACCTGCACAGAAGGCCATTCTGGAAGAGCTCGAAGAGCCTGCGGGAGGTGAGAACTATGGCGTCTTCTCTGCTTCCCCCGAAGAGTATGAGCTTTGACACTTCTGAGGCCAGCTTTTCAAGCTCGCCCGCGACTTCCTTTGGCGGGACTTTGTACTTACTGGCAAGATACTTGCTCACCATCGCCTGAGTTATACCGAGGTACTCGGCAATCTGAACCTGCTTCATGCCGCTTTTGTACAGGCTTTCAGCTATCTTGGCCCTGAGGAACGGCATGAGTTCCTCGGCAATATAGAGGCTCGGCGTCCTCATGCTACCACCCTAAAACCCGGTTATTGAAAATTCGAACCAGAGTTTAAAGCATTACTGTCAACAAATTTATGTCAAAAAATGTTTAAAAACTCATCAATTTTTACATCAGAAGGGCACTTATGGAATGGAAAGGGCGCGACGTGATAAGCGTTAGGGACTTCTCCAAGGAAGACATCGAGTTTGTTTTGAAGATTGCCGAAAGGCTTGAAGAGAGACTTAACAAGAAAGGCCATCTTGAGTACGCGAGGGGCAAGATTTTAGCCACGCTCTTCTTCGAGCCATCGACGAGGACGAGGCTGAGCTTCGAGAGCGCAATGCATCGCCTCGGAGGCTCTGTGATAGGATTCTCCTCCGCGGCAAGCACGAGCGTCAAAAAGGGAGAGAGTTTAGCCGACACCATAAAAACAGTTGAGCAGTACAGCGACGTAATAGTTATACGCCACCCGATGGAGGGTGCGGCAAGACTCGCCGCCGAAGTGGCTGAAATCCCCGTCATCAATGCCGGCGATGGAAGCAACCAGCACCCCACGCAGACTCTCCTCGACCTCTACACTATAAAGCGCGCCTTCGGGAGGATAGACGGCCTCAGAATAGGCCTTCTCGGTGATTTGAAGTACGGGAGAACAGTGCATAGTCTGGCGGAGGCTTTAGCTTTCTACGACGTCGAGCTTTACCTCATCTCACCGGAACTCCTCAGAATGCCCAAGCATATAGTCGAGGAGCTACGCGAGAAGGGCGTTAAGGTCCATGAGACGACAGACCTAGAGGGAACGGTTCCCGAGCTGGACGTCCTATACGTGACGAGGATCCAGAGGGAGCGCTTCCCCGACGAACAGGAGTACCTCAAGGTCAAGGGGAGCTATCAGGTGAACTGCGCCGTTCTGAAGAACGCAAAGGAGAGCCTCAAGATAATGCACCCGCTCCCAAGGGTCGACGAGATACATCCAGAGGTTGACAGGACACCCCACGCCCTCTACTTCCGCCAGGTCTTCTCGGGCGTTCCGGTTAGAATGGCTTTGCTCGGACTCACTCTTGGAGTTCTGGAGGGATAAAGATGGCCGAGCTCAAGGTCACCGCTATTAAGGAAGGAACCGTTATAGACCATATTCCGGCCGGAAAGGGCCTCAAGGTCATCGAGATACTCCACCTAAGCAGGCCTAACGGGGGAGTTTTGCTCCTTGCCTCGAATGTCCACAGCAAGAAGCTAGGCAAGAAGGACATCGTTAAAATCGAGGGCAAGTTCCTGAGCGAGGAAGAGGTCAACAAGATATCGCTTATCGCGCCAACCGCCACGGTTAACATCGTGAGGGACTATGGGGTGGCGGAGAAGTTCAACGTGGAGATTCCGGACGAAATAGTGGGAATCCTCCGCTGCGCCAATCCCAACTGCGTCAGCAACCACGAATACGTCACTTCGAAGTTCTACGTCGTCTCAAGGGAGCCTCTGAAGGTGCGCTGCCATTACTGCGAGAGGACGATGGAGGAAAGTGAGATTCTGAGCAACCTCTGAGAAAGGCTTATAATCCATGTCCCCTTTATTTTTTAATTGTGAGTGGTATGAAAAGAGCCATCGCCGCGTTAGTAATTGCGTTCATTCTCATCGTGAGCATAGTAGGATTCGTTTACAGGGGGAGCCCATCAAAGACAGGCCCCCTCGGAACCCAGATCACAAAAAACGATGGAGATATTAGGATATACGCAATGATCGAAAACAAAAACGCCGCCTTTGAGATGGCCCTTTTTAATATTGAGATCGGTGATGCAAAGATAAACGAGACCAACGTTCCGATGCTGGCATACACTGGAGCGCCCGGAAGGGTTGTGTTCAAGATTAAAGGATGGGCGATCAACTGGAACGGCATTGAATTTGATGTCAGTGGAGAAGTAACCGTAAGCACAGAGGCCGGAAAGACCTACCTGATAACGCTGGAGCCCGTTCACGAGCCGGGCATCTTTGTTATGAGGCTCGACGAAAAGCTCAGCGGCGTCATCGGCCGGGACGTGCCGACCACCATATTTCTCGAGGATTCTACAGCTGTAGGGGATACCCTCGCGCGGGCAGGCTTTCCTACCGAGCTCATGGTCAACAAAGAGCTGAGGGAGAAGTACTTTAACTTATGGAAGGAAACCGGGAACCTGAGCTACCTCCAGGCATACAGGGATTTAAGCTACCACATCAAAACACTTGGCCAGATGGCCAAGCTTGGCAGCCTCGATGGGCCCGCAGTCAGAACTCTAGTTCTGGGCCTCAGGGCCACGGATTATTACTATTCCCACTGGAGCGAGCCGGGAAGGAAAGACATGATCCTTGTTTTCTTCAATGACTCCCCCTACTATGGTGCACTCAAAGTCCATGACGGCCCGATTTGGAGCAGGCTGCCCTTCATCTACTACACCGCGAGGGGCTTCAACTTATACCCGGTCTCGGCACTCCACTGGACGGAGATATACTACAAGAGAGGCGATTACGAGGCCATGCTCGAAATCCTAGACGAGCTTCTTCCGTTCGCCACCTACGGAAGGTACAGCGGCACCGAATACGCTGTCTTCCACATCTATTTCCACTTCCAGAACGCGAGCGTCCCGTGGGTTTCAGGCTATGTCCAGGGCATGGCGGCAGGGCTTTATGCACTGGCATACAACCTCACCGGAAACGAAACTTATCTCGAAACCGCAAGGCTCTTCCTGAACTCATTCGACCTCCCGCTCGATCAGAACGGCTTCGTTGTCCAGACGAAATATGGCCCCTGGTACTTGGAGTACAACTACCACCCGGAGCAACTCGTTCTGAACGGCCATATAATAGCTCTCCAGGGGCTGTACCACTACTGGAAAGTCACCGGCGACGAGAGGGCTTACAATCTCTTCTGGGAGGGTGCAATGAGCGTCAAAAAAGCCCTGCCTGATTTTGACACCGGGGACTGGAGCAGGTACGCGAGCATCTACGACTCCTCGAGCGAGTTCTACCACAGGCTGCACATAAAGCTCCTCATCTGGCTCTACATGAAAACAGGCGACGAGACCTTCCTGGAGTACGCGAAGAAGTGGAACGAATATCTAAAAGAAAGAGGACTAGAGCCAGAGAACATTCCCCGGCTACTCAAGGAGATGGGGAAGTGACCTCAACACGGGCAGCGTTGCCGCCAGACCAACGAAAACGTCAATGGCGCTCTGTACCGCGTTTGGAAGCCCTATCGCAACCCAGAAGGGAACACCCGTCCACTCCTCAACGGTGCTTATCACTGCCTCCCTCGGAACGCCGAGCCATATGGGGAGGGCGTAGTAGTAGTTGAGAGCCACCATGAGAGGTATCCTGATGGCTATTCCGGCGAGAAAGCCGACGATGGCTAAGAGGACAATTCTGTTTGGGGATGCACTCTCGATGTCAAAGCGCGTTGCTCTCTTCGCTATTTCAAGGCCAACCAGAACCGCCAGGGTCGCGGTGGCCTTCATACTGGCTCCGAGCCAGCTTGACGGGGAAATTATACTCAGCCCAACGAAGAGCAGGAAAAGCGCTATCAGTCCTCCGGTGAAACCCACGAGGAGGTAGACCATAACTATCGGGACTGCAACGAGGTCTATCTTCATGCCCCATATGGTGGGCATCTCTATTGGCATGACCTCAAGCATCAGCGAAAGACCGAGCATAATTCCTATTACCGCTATCTCCTTGGGCTTGAGACTCCTCATCCTCATCACCAGCCCGAAGTTTGTTCCACAATTTATAAATTTTTGTTCCCAATATGAAACACTCGCGAGGACAACCTCCAAAAGAATCCTTAAAAACCGGCCGGCCAAAATAGGGACGCTAAAAGGTGGTTCGATGATAGGCGTTGAAGAGATAACTAAGCTCGTGAGAGGAATCAGGTTAGAAAATGGATTTCCCGACAGCCCATTCAGGATAGACGAAGTTCGCTACGACCCCGAAGGAGACAAGCTTTTCATTATAGCCCACGATAGAACCGACAAGAGCGTCGTCATAGGCAACAGCTTCGTCATCGGAAAGCTGAAGGAAAGGCTCGGCGTCAGGCAGGTAACCGTTTACTCAAATCTTGACCTCGAGATAAAGCGGAGGAAGCTGAGGAAAAACGTGGAGCTCGTCAAAGGGACTGCTCTTGAGTTTCTCCTACCAATAATCGAGGCCGAGCTAAACTTCCCGCCGAGAAAGTGGCCCGAAGTTGAAGGAGACCTAAAAACGCTCGTTTTCCTCAGCTTCAACGCAAAGGCTTTGCTCGGCTTCGCAGAGAGGCTCAACCTCCCATACGAGGCCGTCGGAATACGCTACGCGTTCCCGAAGATGAAATACGAGCCAATTGAGGGCGAACCAATCGAAGTTCTCTTCCCTGACGAGGAAAAGCTCCTGAACCTCGCGAAGGAGAGAAAAGCAAAGCTTGTTCTGGCCGATTTTCCATTTGATCTGAAGTTTAAAGACGGAATAGCACTCCTCAATCCCTTCCGCTTCCTACACATAGGCTTCTTCGAGCTGAAGTACCTGTTTGGCTTCGAGAAGCCCGTGGTGTACGATAAAAAGGCCCTCGTGGATTTTGTAATAGGCCTGACCTATGAGGGCCTGATGGAATCAACGGACGGTGCTAACTTAATCTGGAGGATGTGGCGGCGATGATAGTCGGCGTGGTTGGCAAGATAGCGGCCGGGAAGACAACGGTGGCGAAGTTCTTTGAGGAGAGGGGCTTCTGTAGAGTCAGCTGCAGTGACCCGCTTATAGACTTGCTCGCCCACAACGTCGAGGACTACTCGTGGATTCCGGAGCTGCCAGAGCAGGCCGAGCCCACAAGGGAGAAGCTGATAGAGTTCGGTAAGTATCTTAAAGACAAATACGGCGGCGATATACTCATCAGGCTCGCCATAGACAAGAAGAGGCACTGCAAGAATATAATCATAGATGGCGTCCGCTCTCGGGAGGAAATCGAGGCGATAAAGCGCTTTGGGGGAAAGGTCATCTACGTCGAGGCAAAGCCTGAGATAAGGTTCGAGAGACTGGTAAGGAGGAAGGCAGGAAAGGATAAGAGCATCAAAAGCTTCGAGGACTTTAAGAGGATGGATGACGCCGAAGAGGAGCTGTACCAGACTTCAAAGCTGAAGGACATGGCGGATTACGTGGTGGTGAACGAGGGAACTCTGGAAGAGCTCCGTCGAAGGGTCGAGAAGATCCTAGAGAGACTAAAGATTTAAATCCCAGAATATTTCCTTTTCTTATGATGAGAATCCTCGAACAACAATTTGGGGATAAGTTTATTGGAAGAACCGAAGAGCTAAGGAGACTTACCAAGATTATTCACAACAGAGATAAGAACATTATTTTAGTTACTGGAGAGAGGGGAATAGGGAAGACAAATTTTCTTAAAGTTGCAGCTAAGCAATTTGAAGAGCAACAATATAAGGTAGAGTATTTTCATGGAGGATTAATCCAGGAAGAAGTAGAAGAACATTGGTTTGGATCATTCATAAAACGATTAACCTCCCTTTCACTGCCGGTAATTGGAGGCGGTCTTGGATGGGAAGAAAAGCCTACAACTGGAAAAATTTATTCTTATCTTTCCAAGCTAAAAAAACGAACAGTAATATTCATTGAGGATGCTCATAAGTTAGATAGACAATTTTTAGAGTTAATCCAAATAATTAGTGAAATCAACCCTAGTATTTTCTTCGTATTGGAGGGACCAATAGAATGGAGCAAGAAGATAAATTTCAAACCGGGGGGATATTCTGTAATTCGTCTAAGAAGGCTAACCCAAGAACAAATACAAGAGCTTGTTACTAAAATATTCCCTCAGCTCCCTCCAAACATCGTGTCAATAATTACAAACTTGTCTGAAGGCATCCCATACGTTGCAAGAGTTCTGGCATATATATGCAACAAAAAGAACTCGGAAGAAGAGATGATAAAGTTCCTACTCACCCTAGAAGATCCTGAAACTCGAACTAGCCTTGATAAAATTCACCAAGAAATTTTAGATAGCCTCTCAATTGAAGCTCGCGAATTGCTCAAAAGACTGGCATTTGCCCCTGAACACCTAACGCTTAAGCTAATAAATGCTTTTGGAAGAGGTATCGAAAATTTAGATGATGCTTTTCGTGAATTAAGGGAGAGGGGAATCCTCATCCAAGAAGAGTTACAATTTGATCTAGAGGTCTACCGCATATATCACTCCCTTTTTGAAGTATTCATCCGAGACCAGTACCCTCTCACTTCCAAAGCGATAGCTGAGACGTACAGAAAAGCAACTAAGTATCTAAATTCAGAATATAGCTTGGATGAGATTTATTTTGAAAATTTGATGTTAATTTTAGGAATCATGGAGCTCGAAATAACGAAAAAAATAGGATATGAAAAAATACTCACTCATATAATGGCCGAAATAAAGGATCCCTCTGTTCTCTTAAGAACTGCCAAGGAATATTGGCTACAAGGATATCCAGACAAAAGCTTAGGAATTTTGTCTAAGTTACTAGAAATAATAGACGAAAAGGAGGATCCAATACTACACATACTCATGTTACAACATATGGGCGTTGCTTATCGCCTCATTGGAGAGATAGATAAAGCACTAACTGCTCACAAAGAAGCCCTAAGAATAAGCCGTAGTCTCAGAAAGAGGAATAAAGAAAAAGATAAAGACAAAGAAATTGAAATGTTAATTTCCCAACAGTACATAAACATTGGAAACATATACTTAATGAAGAAGGAACTAGACAAAGCTGAAGAATCCTTTAGAAAAGCCCTTGAAATCAGTGAAAAAATTGAGGATGAAGAGAGACAAGTTTCAGCCATTTTATCTTTAGGAAACATACAGAAGGCAAAAGGAAACATTAAGAAACAATTGGAATTGTACTTAAAAGGCCTTAAGTTGCTCAATAATCTAGAAAGGAATCCTTCTACATACCTAGATCTTGATGAGATACAGAGAAAAAAAGGGAATAGCATACTTGGGAATTAGTGAAGCATACCATTATATGGGTAACAAAGACAAAAGTGTGGAATACATGATTCTAGCACTTAATGAACTTAAAGAAAATGGGTATGCCGAAGGACTCTTCCAAGCTATACTCACCTTGGGGAACATGTTTAGACAGGAAGGAAATTTTGTGTTATCAATAGCATGTTACAAGTTTTTGATTAATATTTCACAGCAATTCAACATAAAATCTCCTACGATGACTCTAGCATCCGAAATATTTCTAGAAATGATCGAAACTGCAATTTTACGTAAGGTTATTACGATTGATATAAAAAATTACATCATGAGTAATGTTTTTTCTGTTCTGGATACATCACTTCTTGGTTTTAACTTATTAGATGAGTACGAGTTAATAATAGAAGAGACTTTAAATCGTATTTCCAACTTGCCATATCTTGAATACAGTGAGAGATTAGCAGAGGACATTATGGATGCTTATTTAGAAGTAGAAGAGAATCCTGAAATTGTATCGGTAATCTCCCACATTTGGGCAAATCCCAGTGAATTAGCAAAATTGTTAATGTGGTGATGCTCCATGAATCTCCTCATCATTGCTCCCTGTTTGCTCAGCCCGTTTTACGTCTATAGGGGCCCAAAGGAGAAGGAGTACAAGACGGCGGAGGAACTGAGAAAGCTTTTCGCTCAGCTTGGCGATGAGTGGCAGGTTCTGGCCTACCCATGCCCCGAATACGAGCTGATAGGCTGGCCAAGACCGCCCATGAGCAGGGAAGCTTACATGCACCTCGGCATGGTAGAGAAGGCAAAAACGATAGCCGATTTCATAGGCCGGGTTCTGACTGAGGAGATGCCCGAGAAAGTGGTTTTTCTTGGGGTTAGGGGTTCCCCAACGTGCGGCGTCTTCCACACGAGCTCGAGTGACCCGGAGAGCTATCCCTACAAGGCTGTCCAGGAGTTCTTCTACCTGAGCAAGGAGGAGAGGCTGAAGCGCTCGAAGGAGCTGGTGATGGAGCAGAACTTCAGGCTCGTCCAGATGCCCGGAATACTGTTTGAAATCCTAATGGCGAGGTTCCCGGAGGCGGTTTACGTCGAGTTTGATAAGGAGGATATCGAGGATAGTATTGAAAGGGTAAAAGAAGCCCTTTGGAACTAAGCCCTCGCTATCGCCTCCTTCACCAGCCTCTCGGCCTTCTCCATCAGTTCTTTCGCCTTCTCCTCGGTGTGGGCCTCGAGGGTTATCCTCATTATCGGCTCCGTTCCGCTCGGTCTAAAGAGAATCCACCAGTCACCGTTCTCAATCCTGACGCCGTCGATGTCTATAAGTCGCTCGTAGTCGAAGGACTTCAGCGCCTCGTGAGCGATTATCTCCATGGCCCTTGCCTTCTTTCCGTTGGGACACGGAATCTTGGCCCTGAGTGTCACGTAGCGAGGCACTTCCTTGGCGAGTTCACTTATCGGGCCGAGCCTATCTATCATCTCAAGAACGAGAGCTCCTGCGAAGATACCATCGGGGGTGAGGTTCCACTGGGGAATGATCCAGGTTCCGCTCGGCTCGCCGCCGAAAATTCCGCCGTGTTTGGCAAGCTCATCGGCCACCGCAACGTCACCGACGCGCGTCCTCAGAACCTCACCGCCAAGGGGCTTGATGTAGTCATCTAGGGCAAAGCCGGCATCGACGGTTGTAACTACCTTACCCTTCCCGAACTTCCTGAGCATGTAGCCCGCGATAAGCGAGAGCATCACCTCATATTCAACGAAGTTGCCCTGGTCATCAACAACGCCTATTCTATCCGCGTCACCGTCGTGGGCGATTCCAACGTCGGCTTTCATGGCTTTGACTGTCTTAGCGAGCATGGCCAAGCTCTTCGCGTTCGGCTCAAGCTCCCTCACGAAGAAACCGCTTGGGTGAGAGTTAAGGCTGATAACCTTGTTCCCAAGCTCGCGCTGGAGGTAGGGACTGAGGATTGAACCGGCACCGTTGCCAGAATCAATTACAACGGTGTAAGAATTATCAAGGTGCACTATCCTCAGCGCTTCTCTAAGGTATTCCTCCTTAGGGTCGGCCGTTCTAACCTTCCCAATTTCGTTCCACGCGGCCTTTCTGAAGTTCCCGGAATCAATTATCGCCTCAAGCTGGTTCTCCATCTCTGGCGTGTATGCCATCCCGTTGGGCTGCCAGACCTTTATGCCGTTGTACTGGGAAGGGTTGTGGGAGGCGGTTATTGTAACCCCTGCGTCAGCCCCGTAGAGCTTGATGGCAAAACCGGTGAGCGGGGTAGGTGCGAGGCCTATGTCGATGACGTCAACACCAGTTGATAGAAGTCCGCTTATTAACGCCCGTTTGAGCATCCCGCCGCTCGTCCTCGTGTCCCTGCCGACGACAACGGTTCCGCCGCCGAGGTAGGTGCCCAGCGCCCTTCCGACGTTCAGAGCAAGCTCTGGAGTCAGCTTTTCGTTGACGATCTCCCTGATGCCGCTTGTGCCGAAGTACTTCCCCATGAGAACCACCCGTGAAAATGATGGAGAAAAGTAGAATGGGCAAAATATAACCCTTTCGTCACTTCTTCACGAGCCTGTATATGGCCACCTTGACCTCGTAGCTATCGACATTCATAGGAGCCTTGTAGTCCACCCTAACCTGGAAGGGCTGGCTTGAGCCGTAGATCATGCTCTCCATTTCAGATTCAGTCAGAACGTTGCCGTTCTCGTCGAGTATCACTATCTTCTCAACGGTCCCCTCGCTTTCAGCAGTGATGTAGTACTTGCCCGGCTCGAGGACGTTCGAAAGGTAGAAGACGTCTCCAGAGACCATTTCGGTCTTGCCCTCAACCAAGACCTGGTCGTAGGCGTTGAGGTAGTAGTACTGCATGCCGAAGACCGCGACTATGCCTATGACTATGAGCAGGAAGAAGCCAACGATCAGCTTTTTGATCAGTCCCATATCATCACCTCCTCCGAGTTATTGCAATCACCAGCAGCGCGAGCAGGGCCATTATCCCTGGCCCGCAGGTCACGTCTACCGAAACTCCCCCGTCAGTGCCTGTTCCCTCGCTGCTGGAGCCGCTGGATGGGCTTGGGCTTGTGAAGCCGGAACCTTCAGATGTGGTGGCTGGCGAGTGAACCGATGTGGCAGGGCCGGCAGAGTCCTCAGTTCCCCCCTCGGATGAACCCGTCTGGTTGCAGGCTTCCTCAACGTGGAAGTACTCGCTTGGGTGGTCGTGAACCCAAACATCCACCGGGGCAACCCTGTACCACTCCCACGTCGGGAGGTCGTCGAACTCAAAGGTTCCTTCAAAGCTGGCCTCAGAGTAGAGGGGGACCTTCACGAACTTCACGTCGTCCTTTCCCAGGTCCACGAAGTTCGGAACCCACGCGGTCAGTTCGCCTCCCTTCTCGACATGGTGGACGTCACAGCCAGCAAAGCTCATGTTGGAGTCCAGCTTCAGGAGCCTGTCAGGAAGAAGGAAGATAGCAAAGCCGTTTCTGGCGCGGGCTATATACCAGCTGTGGGGCTGGACGTCGTAGTAAACTCTGAGAACATCTCCGGAGGGGGACATCTTAACGAGCGGGTCGAAGAAAACGTAGTTCCCGTCATCGGCGAGGGCAAAGCCGGCAGGGGATTCTCCATTGTAGAGGGTCGTGTTCCAGAAGCCGCTCCAGAGGATGTTGCCCTTCTTGTCAAGCTTTACCCAGATTGAGGCACCGCCGTCGTACTTCCCGGGAAGGCCGTTGGTGTAGAGCCATCCGTCGGGGACGCTGTAGAGCATCGGTCTTCCACCAGAGAGAGTGTTGAAGCGCCCCATCTTCCAGAGCTCACCGCCGTCTACCGCCTGCTTGTACTCCCTGACCCACTCAGGTTTTCCGGTTTCGGGGTCTATTGCCAGGAATCCGAGGTCCGGACCGCCGAGGGAGGAAGAGAATGCTATGGCAACTTCACTCCCGTCGAAGCCCACTGCGTTCACGTACTCGTGGATGCTCTCCCTGCCGTAGATGTGGATCCACTCCAGGTTTCCGGAGGAGTCGAACTTTATCGCCCCTATGTCGAGGGCCGAGGCTATGCCTTCCCAATCATATGGATCGTCCGGGTTTTTATGATGCATGTGCGCGTAGACGGGGGCCACAACAATGGCCCCATCGCCCGTGGGCTGAACCCTGATGCCCGAATAACCACCTTTTGAGTTCTTGAAGGCCTTGGCCCAGACCGGGTTTCCTGAGAAGTCGAACTTGACCAGCGTGAAGAGCGGGTCCCCCTTGATCCAGTCATCCGGTGCCGAGACGTTGAGGACGCCGTTCGTTCTTAAGACAACATAGATGCCATCATTTCCTACGGCGATGTCCGATACAACCTGATACTGCCCGTAGGGGAGGTTGAGGGGAAGTTCCTGGCTGAGGCTGAGATTCTTGACCCAGAGTACCTCCCCCATCGGCGAGAGGTGTATCAGAACCGCTAATCCGGCCCCGTGGCTTCCGAGGAGGTAGTAGTCCCCCGCGTTCCCCGGAACGAATGCCATGGGGTTGTAGACGCTGTCGAACATCGTTTTATCGCGCTGGACGCCGTAAACAACCTCCCACGCGCTGGAGGGACTTGTAAGGGGCAGGAAAAGGCCCACAACAAGGAAAAATGCAACGAAGATGCCGGATTTTCTCATTTTCCACACTCCCTCATGGTTTTCTGATTTTAACAACGCTTATCGAGTTCGCGAACTCCTCTGCCGAGAGCTCCCCGGAGAGGCCTTCAGTAGGTCGCCGCTGGAAACAGAAACGTTGACGTTCCTCCCCCAGAGGTAGACTATCTCCACTCTGCTTACCCAGGGCGCGTCTTCAAGAACAGCGAGGCTCATCTTGGCGTAGTCCCTCCAGAAGGAGTCCTCCCCAGCTAAATACTCGAGGGAAACGCTCGCGGTATCGTTCGTAACCCTCACGTCGTGCACGATGCCGTCGAAGAGGCCCAGGTCGTTCTCAATCCTGAACTCCGGGCGGCGGATGTCCTCGAAGACGGGGTTGTCGGAGTCCCCGTTTTTGACCGTCAGAGCCGACAACAGAACAACGCCTAGAAAAAGGGCCAGTTTTTTGAACATCATACCAACCTCCGAAGGAGCCCCAGGAACCACCTCGCGAGCAGGAGGAAAACTATAACTGCCCCAAGGATCAGAAAAAGCCCGATCAGCGGACCGAGAATGTGGAAGCCCGTGAGGGGTTCCGAACTCATATACTCACTTCCGCAACAAACCCATCTCGTGGAAAAGAAAAGCGGGACAGGGCTTGCATTTCTACAAATTACGCAGTTATGGGTAATAAGGCTTTTGGAAAAGAAAATTCGAAATTGGAAAATTCAGAACAAGCTTTCCCGAAGATTTTTCACAAGTTCAACCAGTTTTCTGGCCCTCTCAAGCGAGACCTCGTTCTCGACTTTCCCCCCGCGCTTTATCCACGTGCCAATTATGAAGCCATCCGCATGCTTCCAGAGCAGAGGAAGGTTGTCATAGGAAGTTCCAGAACCAACTACGACCGGCACGGGGGAGATTTTCTTCGCCAGGGCGAGCTTTTCTAGGTCAACAGGCTTTCCTGTTGCCCTCCCACTAACCACGACTGCATCGGCAAGACCTCTCTCTACGGTGTCCAGCAAGGCGTCCTCGAAGTCCCCGAAATGAACCGCGTGTTTGACGTGGACGTCAGCAAAGATCTTGATTTTGCTCGGAAGCAGCTTCTTGATCCGGGCGAGTTCGTGGGCTATGCCCTCTATTATTCCTTGGTCGGTGTAGGCCACTCCACTCAGGACGTTCACTCTGATGAAATCGGCCTTTACGGCGTAGGCAATCGAATAGGCTGCAACTCCGTCGTTCCTGAGGACGTTTATCCCGAGGGGAATTGAAACCTCCTCACGTATGGCCCTGGCAACGACCGCCAGAGACGCGACTGTAGTTTTGTCAACATACTTCGGGAAGGGCACGTCCCCGAAGTTTTCCACCATGATCGCGTCGAAGCCAGCTTCCTCAATCGTTCTCGCGTCCGCTATGGCCCGCTCAATGAGGGAATCAAAGTCACCATCGTAGAGGTATGAACCCGGCAGGGGCTTGAGGTGCACCATCCCGATAAGGAGCTTTTTCTCAAAGTCCATGGAATACCACCAGTTAGGGTTGGAAGGAGAGATATTAAACTTTGCCCAGGTGGAACGTATCAGGATAGAAGCAGAGCTGAAAGAGAGACCTAAGGAAGTCTTTCTGAAGATGGGAGAGAAGAGAAAGCCCCTCAAACCCCCTCATAGAAAGTGTTGATAGGGAGATGCCCTTTCTCCTGTATCGCAAGGAAAGTTAATATAACACGAACACCACAAGAACTGGCGGTGAGTTAACGTGGAGAAAGAACTACCCAAGGCCGTACTCAGGCACCTTGAGCACGGTGAGGAGGTGCTCTTTTCAATAAGGAAGAAGATCAGTCTGGAGAAGCCCAAGTGGCTTCTCGTGACTGACAGGAGGATAATATACCTCGACGAGAAGATCCTCGGAAGATACGAGATGAAAGCTATCCCTTACCAGAAGCTGGAGCAGATAACGGTGAAGCTTGGAGTAATGTCCTCGGAGTTCATAATCCAGGGAGAGGAGAACATCACCCTCAGACTCGGCTGGATGAACAAGGAAGAGGCGAGAAAGGCCATAAACGCTATAAAGGACGCCCTCAACGCTATAGCCGTCGAACCGGTTTCCATCGACGTGAAGAAGGGCCTGACTAGCGAGACGTGGACGTTAAAGAAGCCTAAGGAGTTCATAACGAGAACCGTGCCTGCGGAAGCCATCGTCCAGCACCCGCCTGCCAAAAAAGAAGAGGATCCGCTCGAAAAGCTCAAGAAGCTCAAGGAGCTCTACGATATGGGCGTTATTACTCAGGAGGAGTACGAGGAAAAGAGAAAGAAGCTGTTGGAGCAGATTTAGTTTTTCCCCTAATCTCCCCAAAAGGGAGAAAAATCAAAGCCTGCCCTTTCTAAAGGCCAACAGGAGCAGGAGTGCCCCAATTGTCACAAGGGCCACGTAGGGGATCCAGTCCGGGGATTTGCCCGGCATTTCTGGGGACGTTGTGGTCAATCTTTCCGTCGGAATTTCTGTGAGTTCCGTGCTAAGGAGAACCGTTGAGTTTGTCCTCCCGTAGAGGGTGATGTTGAGCGGCTCAAGTTCATCCCATGGCAGACCCCTGTAGAGCTCGACCGAGAAAATCGTCCCGTTGGGGAGCGGCACGACTGTAAAGTAGTAGCCCGTGCTCGACTTTATCAGCGGCCTCGGCTCGGCCAACTCCGGAAGGCTTCCTTTAATCCAAAGGGAGCCCGTCAGGTTGCTGCCATTGACGACTATCAGTGAAGGGACGTCCCCGCTGGAATAGTAGTGCAGCTTTACGGTGTTACTCTTTCCGTAACTCGTCTCAACGTAGACGGAAATCCACGAGTCCTCAGTTTCCACCTCAGGGACCTCAACGAGTATCTGGTCGTCCTCCCACGAGAGCACCTTCGCCTTCTCGCCGCCGATGAATACCTCTCCATCGTTTCCAAAGCCCGCTCCGGCTACGAGAACCCTCTGGCCCGGTTGAGCCGTGTAAGGCGTGAGCGAGCCTATGAGAGGTTCTTTCTGCTCGCCCTCCACGTGGAAGATGTAGATGGAATTGCGCGGGAGTGTCACGCTTGCTCTACCATTTTCAACCACCATTTCGGCCCCGTGGAGGGCATCGACGTATCTCCCATCGCTCCAGTCGAGCGAAAGCGTGAGGTTTTTGTCCGGGCCCTTGTTCATGACCACAAGGAGTCTATGAGCCCCGAAGGCTCTCTCAAATGCCCAGACGTTGTAGTCAGCGTAGAGGGTTCTGAAGTCGCCGAAGGCTAAAGCGTCGTTGGTCTTCCTCAGCTCCGCAAGGGTTCTGATTATCCGCGCCGCCTCCGTTGTGTTGTTGAAGACCATCATGGGCCTGTTGTAGGGGTCGCCCTTTCCGTCCTTGCTAACCAGATAGCTCTCGTCGCCGTAGTAGATAACCGGAATGCCAGGAAGAGTCATTGTCAGTGCTAGCGCCATGTGGTAGCGATCCAGACGATGGTTCTCGTTGAGGAAGCGAACGAGGTCGTGGCTGTCGAGGAAGTTTACCTGTTTGTTGGGATAAACAAAGAGTGAATAATAATCCTCGAGCTCCCTCGCGAGATCCTTCATGCTTCCTCCGTAGGCGAAGGTTCTCACGATGTCGTTCCTTATCGGTATACCGAGCAAGGGGGAGACGTTCGAGTAGAGGTAGAAGTAGTACATATCGTCGGTTTTCTGGGGGCTGAGGGAGTAGTACTCACCGTAGATGAAGAGCGGCCTTTCAGAGCTCGAGTAGAGGTCCAGGTAGAAGCTCTCCAGCCATCCCAGATCCATATGCTTTACTGCGTCGATCCTGAAGCCGCAGGCGCCGGCCTCGACGAAGAGCCTCGCACCGTCCTTCAGGTATGAATCCACCCAGGGGTTGAGCTGATTGAAGTCGGCTAAGCCAAAGAGGTTAGCGTATTTGAGCTGAAAGCCAAACCAGTCGCCTATGTCCCCATTGTGGTGATATATTAACTCCTTACTGCCGGTGTAGGGGTTCACCGTTGCATTTTTGGCGTCGTAATAGTAGTTCGTCACGAGCGTTCCGTTGTCGTAGAGCGAGCCGAGTTCACCGTCCGTCGCAGGGTTCGAATGATTGGGAACGTAGTCAACGATGATGCAGATTCCCCTCTTTTCTGCATCTTCAACGAGCCTCTTGAAGGTTTTCCAGTCACCGAAGTGCTCCTCTATGCGTTTATAGTCGTGCGTCCAGTAGCCATGGTAGGGAGCGCTTCCACCGGCCATCCTGTTGATGTTGTCGTTCAGGGGCGAGAGCCATATCATCGAGACACCGAGGCTCTGGATGTAGTCGAGCTTCTCTATAAGACCCTCCAGATCGCCGCCCCAGTAGAGGCGGTAGTTGGTGTGCATTGGATCGTAGAAGGGTTCGTTGTTGCTCTGGTTACCGTCGTAGAACCTGTCCACCATGACCTGATAGATGACCCCGCGCTCGGGGACGCTGTACGCCTCCACTGAGGGCAGGATGAGAAGGAGTATGAAAACCAGCACGAGTGCTCGCTTCATTATATCACCAGAAGTGATAAGGGAAAGGGCTTAAAAAAGTTCATATTCCGGCTATGTCTCTGAAGCGCAGGGAGATGTTGGAACCCATTATCTCATCGTTCGCAGCCTTGAGGGTCCTGAGCCTGTACTTGCCCTTGTCAGCGTTCCATTGGAGCACAGTGCTGGCAGTCTCCTCAAGGAGATCCAGGAGCTCAGGTACTTTCTTCTCCATGACATCCCTGTTAATGAAGTAGAGCGCGAAGCGGCTCTTCTTCCCAACAAACATCGAGATATTACGGACGAGCCT
Organism: Thermococcus onnurineus NA1; assembly: GCF_000018365.1. Classification (NCBI taxonomy): domain Archaea; kingdom Methanobacteriati; phylum Methanobacteriota; class Thermococci; order Thermococcales; family Thermococcaceae; genus Thermococcus; species Thermococcus onnurineus. Next base: position 1,329,732 of record NC_011529.1, read on the forward strand.
TATAACTTCCTGCCTTTCAAGGGCCACGAAAAGCTTGTAAATGCCTAAGACGGGATTGCAAATGACCTCTTTTGGTACGACTTTCTCGTAAATTTTTTCATAATACTTGAAATCCAGGGAGTACTTATCAACCCCAACCTTTCCAAGAACATTTCCTACCTCGCGATTTCCACCAATTTTTATTACTGGAACCTTCAGAAGATCGTCAGTATTCAGACCCATAAGATCAAGTCTAACAACGTATTCAGCGAAGGTGTCAGAGATGTCGTCGATTAAAATAGGACGACCTCTTTCCATGCACCTGCGGCACATAAGATACAAAAGAAGCTCGGGTGAGGACACTGAACTGTATTCAACCAGCACGGTCTCTCCTGGCCTGAGTTTAAAGAGTATCGAGTCAATTCCATGACCGACCATGCTTGTACCACCCAGCATATTTTTGACTACCGAAGTATAAAAGCTTACCGAGGGGATACAGGTTTCATATTATTTTGCCAATTGCTAGAACCCTGGGCGAGTAAAAGGAGCCTCTTCTGATGAGCTCTTTTCCAACGGCCCTTATTGAGTCCAGTAACTCAAAGACGTTGCCGACGAGCATGTTATCCTTGAAAGGCTCAACCTTACCATCTCTGACTACATATCCAAGCTCAACCGTCAGGGAAAAATCGCCGCTTATCGGGTTTGCAGTGTGCTCGCCAAAGACCTTCTTGATTACAATTCCCTCAAAGTCTTCCAGACTTTCCTTTCCCGGCTCAACCACCACGTTGCTCGTCCCTATGTGGGGGACGGTTCTAAAGTCCCTCACTGCATTACCTGTGCTTTCCATGCCCAAAAGCCATCCATAGGTTTCGTCAAGGAGAAATCCCCTCAAGAAACCTTCCTCAACAAGCACCGTTTTCCTTCCCGGATTACCCTCGCCATCAAAGGGATAGCTCCCAATCCCGTTATCAATTGTGGCATCGTCAGTTATCGTCAGCTTCTCGCTGGCAACTCTCTTCCCAAGATCAACAAAGCGCGAGCGGCCGTAGTGGACATTGTCTCCGAAGAGGTTCTCTAGAAAGATACCCACTATGGCCCTGAAAGCCGGGGGCTCGAGAAGAAGCTCGCCCTCGTACGGCCGAAACCTTTCCGCATCCCAGCTCATATCCGCCTCCTCAATCGCCAGTTTTATTGCCCTTTCCAGCTCTTCAAACGGCTGGAGCGAGCGGTAGGACTGGTAGTATGAGCCGCTCCCGGTTCTGGTTCCCTTCTTAACCGCGTATGTGCTCACGCTCATTCCGGTGCTTTTATCCTCCAGGAAAATTCCGTTGGAGTTCGCTATGCCATAGAAGTTCACTCCGAATGCTAAGGAGCCGGAGAGAGTGTACTCTCCTCTCCCCGCTTTCAGTTCGATCATTCTTTCGGCGAAGTTTTGCGCCATGGCATGGGCGTCCTCAAAAGGTATCTCGTCTATACGCTTATCATATAGACCCCTAATCTTGGCAGGCTTTTTCTCGGACGGGAAGCCCCTGAAGGGAACCTCACTGACCCTGGCGAGCTTTATCGTTCTCTTCACAAAGTTCTCAAGGGTCTCTATATCATGGCCGATGCCTGTTATATAGGAAAACCCAAGCCTGCCTTTATAACCGACCCTGAGACCTATTCCTGAGTGGAACTTCCTCTGGGAGCGCTCGAGCTTCTCGTTCTCTATCTTAAAGGAACCGCCACGACCTCTCTCCCAGTAAATCTCCCACTCAACGTTTTCCCGCTCCAGGATTCTGATGAGTCTCTCGATCATCTTAATCCCCCAACAACAGCCCTCGTTAGAACGTGCGGCCCACCATCGTCAACCGGAACCCACTGGCCCTTGCCGCAGTAGCCGGGGAACTCAACGACCAGGTCGCTCCCTATGGCACGTATATTCTTCAGGACGTCAAGTATCTTGCCGGATAGAGCGACGTCACGAACCTGCTCCTTTATCTCGCCGTTCTCGATTATGTAGCCCTCTTTAGCTCCAAAGGTGAACGTCCCGTTGGCGGTATCAACCTCACCGCCCTTGTCGCCTATCATGTAGAGGCCACGCTTAACCTCGCTCAGCATCTCCTCAAAGCTCCAGTCCCGGGGTTCAACGTAGGTGTTGGACATCCTCACGAGGGGCTGGTAGCTGTAGCCCTGAGCCCTGCCGTGACCGTTAGGCTCCAAGCCCAAAACTGCCGCTGTCTCTCTGTCGTTGAGGTAGTTGAGGAGAACGCCGTTCTTGATTATCTCCACGCGCTTCGCCCTGATCCCCTCGTCGTCGTAGATATAGGAGCCGAACTTGCCGGGCAGAGTTGGGTCGTCAACGACGGTAAGCTCCTCCACGGCTATTCTCTCACCGAGCCTCCCCGTCAGGATGCTCTCGCCCGTCTTTATAGCATCTGCCTCGGCCGCATGACCCAGAGCCTCGTGGATGAAGACGCCTGTAAGCTCAGGATCCATTATCACGTCAAACTCCCCGGAGGGAGGGGACTTCGCGCTGAGCAGGGAGATGGCCTTCCTCCTCACAAAGGCTGTCCAGTGAGTCAGATCAACCCCTTCAACCAACTCCCAGCCGGCTGCTCCCCCGAAGCTCCTCCAGTACTGCTGCATCTCACCGTTGCCTTTGGCCGTGACCGAAAAGCTCAGCCTTATCCTCGGAACTACCGTCTCTATCTCGCTCCCGAGGGAGTTGAAGTAGAGCTGTTCCTTTAGACCGTCCCCATAGGAAACGCTCCTGTTTGAAATGGAATCCCCTTTAAGGAGTGAATCAACCTCCTTGACAAGAGAAAGCTTGTCCTCGATGTCGACGTCCAAAAAAGATTGCTTGACCTTTATCTCCGCCCTGTCCTTCACGGGATCGCCAAGGTATATCCTCGAGTCACCCTTCGAGAGCTTCGCTATCTTCATGGCCGTTTCTATCGCCCTCTCCGCCCTGCTCATGTCATTGGCGCTTGAGAAGCCCCAGGCCCCATTGAAGGCCCTTACGCCTATACCGATTTCGGTGTTAAGAGCAAGCTCCTCAAGCTGAGAGTTCTGCATGGTGAGGTGTGAAGCGGTGACCTTGGTTATCCGTATTTCATAATATGATATACCGTAACGTCTCGCCAGCTCCTCAGCTTTTCTCATCAATCTCTCCATACCCTCACCAGAGGACATAAAAGGGAGAGCATTTATATTCGTTCCTATAGAGAGGTGAACCACAAGAGTTTAAGTGTTGGACATGGAGAGGCGTAATGAAATCCTCCACCGCATCCAAAGCAAACCCGGGATAACCTTCAGAGAGCTGGCAAGAGAGCTGGGAGTAGGCATAGGCGACCTGCAATACCACCTCTACAGGCTGGAGAAGGAAGGCAGGATTTTTTCAAAAAAGCTCGGCAAGAGGCGCTACATCTTCCCCAGGGGCTTCGAGAAGGAGTACCAGAAGCTTGTCATAGCGATATCAACGGAAACGAGAAGGAAGATCCTGCTCCTCCTCATGGAGGGGCCCATGGGACAAAGCGAGATAGCAAAGCGCCTGAATCTCAGCCAGCCGACGGTGAGCTACCACATGGGAGAGCTGGTGAAGCTTGGAATAGTTGAGGCAAGACGAGAGGGAAAGAACGTGATATACACCCTCACCTACGACCCCGCGATAATAGCACGCGTAATAAGGGACTACCGCCCGAGCCTCTGGGAGAAGCTTGCCGACAGCCTGATAGACTTGCTCACAAGCGTGGGTGATGAGGAATGATTGAGACCGTCCTAGCAATTGTAGCAATAATCCTTGCCCTGGCTTTAGCCGGAGTGTCGCTCATAGCCTACAGAAAGAGCCACCTCCGCGCGGCGCTCTACCTTATAATCGCCTTCCTCCTGATGGCGATAAAGAAAATACTGGAGGCACTTCACTTGGCCGCGTGGATAGAGAGAGACATAAGCATAGCCGTGGGCGGACTGGAGGTAATCGTCCTGCTCCTCTTCGTCCTGGCACTATGGAAGCGTTAGCGGACGATCATGACGGGCGGCTCTATGGAGCCCACGACCTCCTCAAGCAGGCTTCCTATTCTCGTCTTTCCGCTCCTTCCGTAGGCCCCCATGACAACAAGGCCATACTTCCCGGAGTTCGCCTCCTCAAGGATTTTCTCCTTCGCGTTCCCCTCTACTATCCTGAATGAGCAATTTACCTCTTCCTGGTGGCAGAGCTCAAGGAGGTTCGTCATTATGTCCCTTATGCTCTTCTTCATTTCCCTCCAGATCTCCTCCTCGAACTTCTGGACGTTTTTCAAATCCTGGCTCAGCATGCCCATATTGAAAGCAAGGGCCTTCGCCTCCCTTCTGTCGAGAACCGAGAAGAGGGTGACCTTACCCTTCTTTTTCTTGGCCATCGAGATAGCATGAAGCGCCGCCTTCTGACTCCACTTTGAGCCATCAACGAGCACGAGTATCCTCATCGTTCACACCCCTATGTACCTAATCCAGAGCAGGCCCATGCCAGCAGCAACCGTTGTGAACATTATGACCAGGCCTATCTTCAGGAAGTCCATGAAGGTGATTTTCACTCCCTCGCGGGAGGCTATACCAAGGACAACTATGTTGGCGGAGGCACCTATGGCCGTGCCATTGCCTCCGAGACACGCACCCAAGCTTAAAGCCCACCAAAGGGGATACACGTCCATTGAGGTTCCCATCGACTTTATGAGCGGTATCATGGCGGCCGTTAGCGGAATGTTGTCCACTATGGCCGACGCTATCGCCGAGAACCAGGTCACCATCACGAGCGCCTGGCCGGTTGTGTGAACGTAGCCTAAAAGCCACTGGGCGACATCATCGATAACGCCGGTTTCCACGAGGGAGCCGACTATTATGAACAGCCCCATGAAGAAGAATATCGCCGTCCACTCGATCTTTTCGAGTATCTCCGTGGGCTCCATCCTGCTCCACATGAGCAGAACCGAGGCTCCGGTAAGGGCGACGACGGCCGGCGGTATCTCCAGCCTGTCGTGGACGAAAAAGAGCAGGACAACGCCGATTATCACGGTTACAGACTTTTTGAAAAGGGTGTAGTCCCTTATGGCCTCGTCCTCCCTTAGCCTCTCAATGGTGGAAAGAATCCTCTCCCTCTTCGCCTTGCTGGTCTTCATCTCATTCCTGTAGGCGAGGTAGATTATTCCAAGTGCGATGGCCAGATCGATGGCAGCTATTGGCCCCATGTTCAGGAGGAACTCGGTAAAACTCAGCCCCGCAGCAGAGCCTATCATTATGTTCGGGGGGTCTCCGATGAGAGTCGCCGTTCCGCCTATGTTGGAGGCGAATATCTCCGCCAGGAGGAACGGGATTGGGTTAACGTCCATGAGGCGTGTTATGTAGAGGAGCATCGGGGTGAGCAGCAAAACCGTCGTGACGTTATCGAGGACAGAGCTTACAAGAGCTGTGACAAATGAAAACATGATCAGGACTTTCATCGGACTTCCTTTTGCAAACTTGGCTGTTTTTATCGCTATGAACTCGAAGAGACCGCTCGCCTTGGCAGTGTTGACGATTATCATCATACCTATGAGGAGGAGAAGCGTTCCAAGGTCAAGGTACTCCGGGAGCATCTCCCATGGGACAATGCCCAGAAAAAGTACTATCGATGCCCCAAAGAGAGCCGCTACAGTTCTGTGAACTCTCTCGCTGATTATGAGCGCATATGTAAAGAGGAACACTGCAACCGCTATGATCACCTGCTCCATCGGCATCACCTAATAAATTATCGTTGGCTTAACCACGTGCTGGACTATCTTAAGGACGACCGGGCTGAGCGGGGACATCTTGGTTATCTCCGAGCCGTAGCCCCGTGAGATCACGAGGAGGTCAAACTCTTCGGCGAGTTTGATAACGACGTCACTCTTGCTCCCGAATATGTGCCTCTTGCTTACCCTCAGACCGATATCATTCAGGCTAGACGCTATTTCCGTGAGCATCTTCTCCCCCAACGCCCTTTCAGCGATCTTCAGTTTTTCGGCCTCAAGCTTTCCGAGGGTCTGCTCAATCATTCTGAATGCCATGCTCTCGGAGACGTAAACAAGTGTAACTGACGCCCCGGCGTAGGCCTCAAGCGTTTCGTAGAGCTCGGATGGAATCCCGTGGGCAAAGCGGTCAATGGGAATCAGAATCGAGTTTATCTCTGGAAGAACGAACTCCTCAGGAAGGAGAAGGAACTCCCGATAGCGCTTCGTTATCTCTTCGTACCTGTCGCCCGCGATGTTCTTGAACTTCTTCGCGATGAGTTTGCTGAAGATGTCCATAACCACCCCCAACCTGGGAGGATAAAGAGATGATTTAAGCTTTTTGCCGCCCATTTTAGAGGGTTGAACCACAAACGCTTTATTATGCCTTAACGAGCTAAAATCGGGGTGAGAAAAATGAAAAAGGCAGTAGTCTCGCTGCTGATACTCATGCTTCTGCTGCCGTTCGCGTCCTTCACAGCAGCTCAATGTCCCAGTGAAGGGCACACGGTAGTTCTCAAAGCTCCAGCCGTTTCAAGAACTGCCGAAGGAGAGCTCGTTGGCGTTGCCACGGACTTCGTCATAACAGTCGCCCCGGGAAGCGGACACGTCTACGTCGAGACGTGGCCGTTGGCGGAGGTGGACATGCAGGCGAGCGCGAGACTTGCGGCGCAGATAGCCGGAAAGGTTCTCGGCGTCGACATGAGCAAGTACGACGTTTTCATCCAGATAAAGGCGGATTCTCCAATCATAGGCGGTCCCTCAGCTGGAGGAACTATGACCGTTGGAATAATCGCGGCCCTTGAGGGCTGGCAGGTCAACCCGAAGGTCATGATGACGGGCATGATAAACCCCGACGGAACCATAGGGCCCGTTGGCGGGATACTTGAAAAGGCCGCCGCAGCCCATGATGTAGGTGCGGAGGTATTTCTCATTCCCCAGGGCCAGAGGATTCAGTACGTTGAAGAGACCCAGAAGAGAGAAATCGGGGGAATAGTTGAGATAAACACCCAGACCAAGAAGGTCGACGTCGTCGAGTACGCCAAGGAGCGCTGGGGTCTTCAGGTAATCGAGATTAAAGACATCTACGATGCCGTTTACTACTTCACCGGCCACAGAATTCCGAGGCCAGAGGCTCCGGCCTACGTCAAGATAGACACCTCATTCCTCAGGGATGACGCTCTGAAGGATTACCAGAACACAACTGCCTACTACCAGGAGACCCTCGAGAAGCTGAAGAAGAGCGACGTGAACTACGCGACTTACACGACCCTTATGGAGGCCCTCAACGAGGCCGCTGGAATTCTGAACCAGTCAAAGAGCGCCCTCGACGACGGAAGGTACTACACCACCCTCAGCAAGGACTTCCAGGCGAGGATAATAATCCGCCACGTGGACTGGTACCTGGGTGTTGAGGGTCCCGAGGACGTCCAGAAGATTCTGAAAACCGTGGAGTCTCAGATAAACGCCTCTGAGAAAATAGTCTCCAACGTCACGATAAGGGGTACTACGATGCTCCAGGCGGTGGCCGCCGCCGAGGAGAGGGTTGAGCAGGCAAAGAGCATACTCGACGAGGCCTGGAAGTACTACTACAGCAACGACTACTGGAACGCCGTTGGGGATGCCGCCTTTGCGTATGAGAGGGCAAAGACGGCCATATTCTGGGCCCGGCTCGGCGAAAGATTTGCCGGGGGCGATGTTATAAGCAGTGAAGTCGTCAAAGCCGTTGCGAGGGACTACATCGATGAGTCCAACCTTATAGTCACATACATAGAGTCAATGTACGGGACAGTCGGAGGAGACCTGAGTCAGAGCATAGTACAGGCGGAGCAGTACTACGAGGACGGCAAGTACTCTGCGGCACTGTTTACGGCAATGGAAGCCCGCGTACAGGCACAGGTATTCCTCGACACCCTCGGAATAGACAACCAGACCGTCCTCCTAGACAAGCTCAAGCGCATGAAGGAGGACGCCAAAGTTGCCATAGCCCTTGCCCAGAGCCAGGGCATAACGCCCGTGCTGGCGATGGCCTACTACGAGTTCGCCGAGAGTTACGAGGAGAATGGAAGCCCCGAGGACATTCAAACGGCTATGATATTCTACATGTACGCAAAGGAAACCGCTGGGCTCTTCCTCAGCACACTACCGACACCAGTGAACGTTCTGCGGGACAACACCACGGGCATTCCCCAGATAGTGATTCCAACCTCAACGGACTCCAAAACTGCAACGAACTCAGCAACGTCAACATCAAAGGCTCTAAGCGACGGACTGATAATAGCGCTCCTCGTTGGATCGTTCATCGTCGGAGCGGCCGTTGGTAAAAAGCTATGAATAGCCCGAGGGGAGAACCTTCACTCCCCTCTTCTTTAACAGTTTGACCTCCCATTCTGCAAGGCTCGGACAGACTGTGCAGCCCAGACGGTAGAAGCCTTCGTAATACAGTGGGTGCAGTTCGAAACCGCGCATGATAATGAAGAGCTGAACCATCATTCCGCTCCAAAACTTGATGGGCATGACTTCAAGGAACTTTCCAAGAATATCGTTCTTCCTCTCGATGACCGGAGGTTTAAGCCTCCTCCTTGCACTCTCCCCATCGCGGTCGCCGACCACTAAAAGCGGCCTCTCAAACTCACCCGCCGCTTTGTAGAGCGCCTCCACCTTCTGCCTCGTGCACCAGCGGTTCCTGTGGATCGGCATGCCAAACTCATCGAGCGGCATCGGGACATCCACGCGGACTAAGTTGATTTTAAGTTTTCTGGCGAGCTTCTCAACGTATTCATCCGTGAGCAGCATCTCGTATTCCATTCTGACGTAGATAGCCGTGACGTCCTTGAAGACCTCGCTGGCCAGTATCAGTGTGGCAGTCGAGTCTTTTCCACCGCTCCATGGGACAATGATGTCATAATCCTCAAACTGCCGCAGGAAGGCCTTGCTCGCCTCTGCAAAGGCATCGATGTAATCTTGGTTGAGCTCTATCAGACTCTCAAAGGAAACGTCCTCAGGACATGGGCACCTCCAGAGAACCTCAGTCGGAACGCCGAGCTTTTTGCTGACCTCGGCAACTTTGTTCGGACCGGAGAAGTAAACCTCTTGATTCATAAGCTTTCTAAGAACGAGGGAGTTTTCTCCCAGCTCAACGTCGAGAATACCTTTCATCGCCTTTCTGAAGTCCTCGCCGAGAGCCAGGTAGATGTCATAGTCGGGGTTTATCTCGATGCCGAAGGGATTATCCGGATTGAGCCTGTAAGCGCCACTCCACTCGATTCCAAGTCTGAATCTGGCCTTTATCTCCTCCAGGTGGCCGTAGAGCTCATCGACGCGCATGTTTCTGACGCGCTTGGTTCTCAAGAGCCGAACGTAGAAGGGCTTTCCAGTCTCGCGAAGGACCGGCAAAACATCTTCCATCAAATCCTTCTCCTTCTCGCCGAAGAGCAGAATAGGAATGTAGGGATCCCTCAGGAGTTCTTTGAGGACATCCTCAACCTCCCCAAAAGTCCTTCCGCCGCCGAGGCCCGAAACCTTTAGAAAACCCCCGTAGTTGCGCTCGTTTATATACTGAAGGGCTTTGGCGTCTTTCCTTGCCCTGGCCATCACGTGGAACATAGAAAAAGATTTTAGGGGAAGCTTAAAACCTTTGCCGCCGATGACGAGAACTCCCTGGACTGAGCCGTGATGAAGACCGGTTTCCTGAGGCTATGCCAGAGCCTTCAGGTACTCTACGTAGACCTTCTTAACCCTCCTCAGTGACTCTACACTCACCCACTCATCGGCGGAGTGCCAGTTCCCTCCGATGGGCCCGTAAACGATTGTTGGCTTGCCCAGATATGTTCCGAAGTAGTTGAAGTCCCCGACGCTCCTGCCGTAAGTTATCTCCAGCCCCCTTCCGAAGAGCGAGCCGCGGACCTTTTTGAAAAGGTTCACAAAGCGGTCGTTTTCCCTTACAGTGTAGGGCAGCATCTCGGGCGTTGGCCTCGGGAACCTCTCTATTTTGAGTTCGACCTTCAGATCGAGCCTCTCAGCAAGTTTTAGGAGCTCGCCCCTGACTTTTTCCCAGTCCTCACCAACGACAACGTGCCTGTCTATTATCGCCTTCGCATAGTCGGGAACGCTCAGGCCGTCGGCGGTTCCTTCGATGTGGAGCGTGCAGTATGAGCCCGTGCCGAGCTTCCTGTGCCTCTTAAAACGTATCCTTGAGAGGTTTCCAACGAGTTTCCCAAGCTCCTCAACGGCATTGATTCCAAACTCCGGCCGGGCTGCGTGGGCCTTTCTTCCAAAGGCCTCGACTTGGATCACGAATCGTCCCCTCGCGCCGAGCATCAGCTTCTCGTTAGTGGGCTCGGCAACGAGCACGATGTCGGCATCACTAAGTTTTCCACTCTCTATGAGCCTCCAGGTTCCCCGGGAATAGCCCTCCTCGTCGGAGACTGCGGTGAATATGATGTTCGGCCGCTCTCTTCTCGGAAGCTCAGCTATCTCAATGAAGGCAGCCATGATAGCGGCAAGACCTGCTTTCATGTCCGCACTGCCGAGGCCGTAAAATCTATCGCCATCGAGCTCGCCCCAGGGATTCCTTGTCCAGCCCTTCGAGAGATTCACGGTGTCCATGTGGCCGTTCAGAACAACGGTGTGGCCCTTACCAGGGAGATAGACAATCACGTCGTCGCCAAAGCCTTCAACCGGGAGGAGCTCCACCCTAAAGCCGTGCTCTTCAAGAAACGAGGCAATAAAACGGGAGATTTCTCCTTCTTCGCCAAAGGGAGAGCGAATGGAGACGAGCTTCTTGAGGAGTTCGAACTCCATGAGGATCACCAAAGACTAGAAATGGCAAGCATCTTAAAGCCCTTTCCCAAACACTTTTGCTTGTGCAGGCAAACTTTGTGGGACAAAGTCTGATCAAAGGATAAACTTCTCACTAAACGGGCAGGAAATGAGTTTGCATCTTTTTTAAGCTTGCCAATTTAAAGTGAGTTTAATTCAAAAAGCTGGCAAGTTAAGAGGTTTCCCCCTTAATGCCCAGAGGGGCATTATTTTGATGCGTAAACCCTGAAGAGTGACAATTTAAATGTAAACTCGCTTAGAAGTGGGCAACTTAGAATGAGATGCCAACTTTGATCAAACTTTTCGACAGAAAAGTTTGTTTTTTGGTGGACCGGGCGGGATTTGAACCCGCGGCCTCCGCCTTGCGAGGGCGGCGCTCATACCAGGCTGAGCTACCGGCCCACTCCCGGTTATAGTGAACCTGACCCAGCTTTAAAAAGTTTTGGTTATATTTCGGGCATTCCATAGACACAACGTAGATGAAAAATAGACGGTAGAAGGAAAGGCCATCACTTCTTTAGAATCTCAACTATCTGCTCGGCGACCTGGACGCCGGCCCTCATCTGGGCCTCGACGGTCGAGGCGCCGATGTGCGGGGTGAGGACAACGTTGTCGAACTTCGTAAGCGGATGACCCTCAGGCAGGGGCTCCTCCTCGAAGACGTCCAAGCCAGCTCCAGCAATCCAGCCCTCCCCGAGGGCCTTGACAAGGGCTTCGGTGTCTATAACGGCTCCCCTGGCCGCGTTGATAAGGATGGCGGTCGGCTTCATCAGCTTCAGCCGCTCCTCGTTTATCATGTGGTAGGTGGCATCGATAAGCGGGACGTGAAGCGTAACAACATCGCTCTCCTTGAGAAGCTCCTCCAGGCTGACGAACTTTCCTCCAACTTCTTTGGCCCTTTCCTCATCTGGATATGGGTCGTAGAGGAGGACGTTCATGCCAAGAGCCTTTGCTAGCTTGGCCACGTTGTAGCCTATTCTGCCGAAACCGACTACGCCTATGGTCTTTCCTTCGAGCTCGATCCCCATACACTGCTTCTTGGCCCAAACGCCCCCGCGCATCTTCCTGTCGGCGAAGGCTATCTTTCTGGCAACGGCAAACATGAGGGCGACGACAAGCTCAGCGACGCTCCTGCTTGATGCTCCAGGGCTGTTAACGACCTTTATGCCCCTCTCCTTGGCGGCATCAAGGTCGATGTTGTCGAGGCCGACGCCAGCCCTTCCGATAACCTTGAGCTTTGGAGCCGCCTCAATAACCTTCCGGGTCACCTTAGGCTTGCTCCTGACTATAATCGCCTCAACATCCTTGGCAAGCTCTATCAGTTTATCCTCATCTGGATACTCCTCACAAACTACCTCAAACCCAGCGTTCTTCAAAACCTCTATTGCCTTCTCGTGAAGCGGTGCGGCAACCAAAACCTTGACCACATTCATCCCCTCCTCTTTATTGCCATGAGCATGACCTGATCGGAGGTGTCCTCAGCGCGGTCGGCTATGTCTCCAATTTTCGTCAGTATCTGGTTCCATACAAGTTTTGCATAGGTTGTGACAGTCTCACTTTCAAAAACCTTGCCCTTAATGTCGTACTCAACTTCGTCAGCTTTCTCCTCGGCATCTTCAACGACCTTTGCGAGTTCTATGGCCCTGTCAACGTCGGAGTTGAGTGCATTGACAGCCTCGACAAGAACCTTGTACGTCTCGATGGCGGAATCCACAAGCTTCATGAGCTCATCCTTGAGCTCAAGCGGAACTTTCGGCTTAGCCAAGATGAGCGTGTGGGCAGCGCTTTCGGCAGCGTCTGCCACCTGGTCAACCAGCTCTGAAAGCCTGACGTAGTCACCCCGGTTGGCAGGAAGGAAAGCCCCCTCATAGAGCATCGTCTCTATGCTCCTCCTGAGCTTGTCAGCCTTGCTTTCCAGCTGATCCACTTCCCTCTCGAAGGCCTTAGCCCTTTCAAGATCTCCATCCAAGTAAGCAACCATAAGCTCCCTAAAGGCAACGAGGGACTCGTTGACAACCTCAAGGTGCTTTTCAATAGTATCAAAAACCCCACTTTCTTTTCCGCCAAATATGGGCATTTTTCATCCCCCACAATAACCTCGATTGGTGGGTTTATCTACTTTGCTCCTCCTTGGCCTTAATGAGCGCCCAGAGAAGCTCGTTCCTTGGAGCTTCAAGCCCCACACTCCTCGCGTACTCCACTATCTTTCCGTGAATGTAGTCAACCTCTGTCCTCTTTCTTCTCTTTATGTCTTGAAGGGTTGAGTTGTAGTTCTCACGGGTTTTCTCTATTGTGTCCCAGAGAAGCTCCAGTGGGTGGATCTCAAACTCTATCCCCAGCTGCCGCGCCACCGTGCATCCTTCGCGCGCTATATCCACAGAGATGCCCTCGAGGTAGGGATCATCCTTCAGAAAGCCGTTTTTCACTTCGAGAACAGTTCCAAGTCCATTGATGACGGAGTTGACTATGGCCTTCGCCCACTTCCAGCCGATAACGTTCTCGGTTGTGTGCGTTTCTATTCCGGCCCCGTTAAAAGTCTCCGCGACCTCTTCCACGAAGGGATGGGTTCCGGTAGGATACTTTCCTACGACCGTTATTCCCCTGCCGGTCCACTTCACTCTGCCCCACCCAACCAGCATGGCCCCATTGGTTGTTATTCCCCCCATGACGTTTGGAGTTATCTTCAAAGCTAACTCCTCGTTCCCGAGGCCGTTCTGTATACTCAGCACCCAAGTTTCCGGGCCGATGCAGTTCCTTGCGCACTCCAGGGCAGTTTTAGTTGAATACGACTTTGTGGCCAGTATGAGAAGATCGGGGGGCTCTTCAGGAGCATAGAGGCTTGCATTGGGATAAACTGTGAACTCCTCAACGCCAAGGACGTGAAGACCGTTCTCATTTATCGCCCTCACCTGATCCTCCCTGCCGATGAGCGTTACATCGTTTCCAGCCCTCGTCAGAAGGGCACCGAAAAGTGAACCTATTGAACCCGCACCGAGGATGTAAATCTTCATCTCACCACCGCAATCATTTAAAGCCTCCCCCTTAAAGCCTTACCGATGAAGCTCAATGTGATTCTGGTCGAACCTGAGGGGCCTGCAAACATAGGCATGATAGCAAGAACGATGAAGAACTTCGGCTTCAATGAGCTAGTCCTGATCAATCCCAACATCACTGAGGAGAGCTATCTCTATGCAGTCCACGCGCGGGACGTTCTAGAGAGGGCCGCCATCGTCGAGACCTTCGAGGAAGCACTGGGACTCGTGGATCTGGCTGTGGGCACTACCGGGAAGCCAGGGAAGCGCTACATCCCAGACAGGGCACCCATGATGCCCTGGGAATTGGCAGAAGCACTCCAGGGTTATTCAGGTAGGATTGGCATCTTCTTCGGGCGCGAGAGCATCGGCCTGAAGAACGAGGAGCTTGAGAGGATGGATCTAACGGTCACCATCCCGACAAGCGAGATTTACCCAGTCATGAACCTCAGCCAGGCCGTTGCGGTAATACTCTACGAGCTGGCCAAGGGCAGAAGGAAAGCCATCCACCCCTCGCTCGAACCGGCAACGCGGGAGGAGAAGGAGGCCCTCATCAGAACCTGGGGGAGGCTTTTGGACGTTCTGGATTACCCGAAGGACCCCGAGAGGAGAGAGGTTTTTGTCAAGATTTTCCGGCGCTTTGTGGGGCGAACCATCCTCTACGGAAGGGAGGTTCACACGCTCATCGGACCCTTGAGAAAAGCGGCGTTAAGACTGGAGGAATGTGGAGATGCTGAGCGTTGAGCGCTTTGATATTGCGAGGAAAGAAGTCTGGATCGCGGTGATTTTCGACGAGAAAATTCAAGGGATTACCTTCTCCCTAGATGGGGAGGGATTTCTGAGGGAGAGAATCGCCAACATGGCGTTCTTCCTCAAGAAAAGGGGTGTCAATGTCGAATTAACCCTGCTTGAGTCAGACTATCCCAGACTCGTCCGCGACGTCATTCTTGGAAAACTCGAGAACGAGGAGCTCCTTCCGGAGCTGGGTTTTCTGGGTGTAACATCCTTTGAGCGCCGTGTTTACGAATGGCTAACAAAAAGGGTTAAAAGAGGAAGCGTTGTAACGTATGGAGAGCTGGCAAAGACCCTTGGAACTTCCCCGAGGGCCATTGGAGGGGCGATGAAGAGGAACCCCTACCCCATAGTCGTTCCCTGTCACAGAGTCGTGGCCTGGGACGGACCCGGCTATTACACGCCAAAGCTCGAGTACAAGGCCTTCCTGCTGAAGCTTGAGGGGGTGGAAGAATGGACAAGCTCAAAGCGTACCTGATAGGATTCTTAATTGCCGTCATAGTGATAGCCGCCGGCATAGTCTGGTACGGTGGCTGGAAGCTGCTACTCCAGGTGGTTTTAGCCCTTGGATTCCTCAGCGTCACGCTGATGCTGCTCTTCTTCACCGCGCTGACGTTCTACGCCGAGAGCTGGAAGTACGGAGGGATACTGGCGATTTTCACCGTCATCAGCAGCTATGGTCTCTACTTAAGTGCCACTTGGAATCGCACCGATTGGCAGCATCTTTACCCCGTTGGTTGGATAATAGTATTCTTCGTTGCAATTCTTGCCTTCGGCATATGGTACATCAGCGAGCCCGATCTGGGCCTGGCCGACCGCTTCCGCTCGGCCGAGAAGCTCGAGAGGGTGGGCAAGTACAAGGCAGCAGCCAGAAAGTACGAGAAGGCCGGCAACTATCTGAAGGCCGCCGAGATGTACGAGAGGCTCGGCTGGATGGAGAGCGCAGCCTGGGCCTACGAGAAGGCCAAGAAGTACGAGAAAGCGGCTGAGATATACGAAGCCCTCTATGAGAAGGAGAAGGACACCTACTACCTCAAGGAGGCCCACGAGTACTGGAAGAAGGCTGGGAACATGGACAGGGCAGCTAAGGCCCTTGAGAAGTACGCCGAGGAGGAGCCCTGGTTCTGGGAAGATGTCGCTAAGCTCTACGAGGAGCTGGGCAACGAGGAGAAAGCTAGGGAGGCATGGGAAAAGGCCCTGGATTACTACACCAAGGAAGCACAGGAGGAAGGCGTCTTCTGGGAGGACGTCGGAAACATAGCAAGAAAGCTCGGAAGGGAGGAACTCGCCAGGGAAGCCTACAAGAAGTTCCTCGAGTACTGCCTCAAGGAGGCCGAAGAAGACCCGATGTGGTGGAAGCACGTCGCTGAGGCCTATGAGTACCTCGGCGAGAAGGAGAAGGCCGAAGAGGCAAAGAAGAGGTACGAGGAGTACAGGACGAAGATAATAAAGGCGAACGAGGAGACATCGAAGTTCCCAGAGGAAAGGTGATTCTCCACTCTTTCTTTTTCCGGGGGTGAGAAATTGTCAAGAGATAGACCCCCAAAGGAGAGGCCAAAGCTTAATATCCTCAAGCTGTCAAAGATGCCCATAAGGCTCGTGATGGAGAAAAACTTCCTCAGGCTCTCTCCCGATGATAAAATAGAGAAGCTCATAAAGGAGCTCGAGCATCAAACCTGCGCTGTCGTCACTGATGACGATGGAAAGCTTCTTGGATTAATTTCGATCGACGAGATAATAAACCTCGTAATCCCTCCTTCTGACTACATCCTCGTAGGACTTGACGCGATTAAGGAGGCACATTTCGACTGGGATAGACCCGTAAGTGACATAATGAACCCCCGACCAATAATCCTCAGTCCGAACGACAGTCTCGGCTATGCCCTCGAAATGATGCTTGAAACCGGTATCAAGCAGTTTCCAGTTGTTGATAAGAAAAAGACCGTCCTAGGAACGTTTTCCGCCCAAAGTATTGTGAGGATTCTCAGGGTATTTGTCAGGTGAGTCCCTATGGAACTCGAGCTGATACTCTACCTAGCTCTCATGCTCGCAGTTGCCGAGACCTTTGGATGGATATTCGCAAGGATAGAGCAACCCGTCGTCCTAGGCCAGATTATCGGCGGCATACTGCTCGGCATGTTCTTTCCCCCAACCACAGAAGTGAAGGATATTTCAATGCTCGGCGTCCTGCTCCTCCTCTTCCTTGCAGGTCTGGAAAGTAGCGTTGATGAGCTAAAGGAAGCCGGTAAAGCTGGACTCTCTGTGGCAGTGGTTGGAGTTGCAATTGCCTTCCTAATGGGTTTCGGCATTGTGTATCCCTTCAAGGGCTTTGAACAGGCTCTCCTATACGGTGCCCTGATGACCCCAACGAGCGTGAGCCTGACGGTTAGGGTTCTCATGGAGCTTGACGCGCTCAAGACTGTTGAGGGCAATACCATACTGACGGCCGCTATAGTCGATGATATTCTCGGCATAGTCATCCTGAGTATTGTCATTTCCATGCTTGTCCAGGGAAGCATTAATCCAATTGGGATAGGACTCATCTTTGCCAAGGTTATCGTCTTCATACTGGCCGCAATTTACGTTGTCCCGCCTGCGATAGACAGACTGCTGAGAAAGGTCGTCCACCTGGGCTTTGCAGATTCGACGATAACCCTATCGATGGCGACTCTCTTCGCTTTTGCCTATTTAGCGGAGCACATGAATTTAGCCTCTATCCTTGGAGCCTACCTCTTCGGTCTCAGTCTAAGCGAGACTGAATTCAGAAGGCCAATATTCGAGCACACAAGGATCCTGGCCCACTCTATGTTCATCCCGTTGTTCTTCGTTGACGTTGGCATGAACATCCCGCTCAGAAGCATCTCCGAGGTAGGGATCTTCGCACTGGTTTTCAGCCTCGGAGCGATAGCCAGCAAGGTTATAGGATGTGGCCTCGGAGCTCTCCTGGCCGGACTTGACCGCAGACAGTCGCTTAGGGTTGGAATAGGCATGATTCCAAGAATGGGCGTTGAGCTCGCGATGCTCGCCATAGCTATGAACGCTGGTATAGTCGGTGAGGATGCCTACGTGGTCATCGTGCTGATGATATTCCTGAGCACGCTTGTCACGCCGCCTCTCCTTAAGATGGCATTCAAAGAGGAAGCCTCATCGGAATACTCTCCCAACCTTTTGAGCTAGGGATTTTCCTCAGGTTGCAGCATGTCATTTCCTGTCCTTCTTGTATTTCTTCAGGTTTCCACGCCATAATGGATCTTTCCGCTTTCTCCATTCCCAAATGAGGAGCAAAACAACAAATGTAATCAAAAGAAGAACCCCAAAGGTTTTCTGCCTCTCAACGTAGAGTATTCTGTATATGGTTGGGTGACGCCAGAACAGTTTGGATTCAAAAGAGTCATCGCAGGGGTCTGGACATAAACCAAAGACCCAGCAAGGATCAATCAGAACCCGTTGCTGGTACCCCCTTACGCTTTCGTTCTCTTCCGCAAGAGTGCCGTAACTCTCATCGTAACAACCAAGGGAGACTCCGCATTCTTCATAACACGCCTTTATTTTTGTCGTGAACATTGCATTGTACGCTGTAATCGAAGCCTGCCACCCCCGAGAAGAAAATGTTATGTCCCTGGGAAGAATGTCAAGAGACTTGTTTTTGATAAGGCTAAAGTTGTATTTGTTCAACCTAAAAGGATCCAAAGATGACGCAGGAGAAAGTTTCGCCGTAAGACTGTCCTTAGTTGCAAGTATTATCTGGTCATGAGTCTCGTTATATGGAATTCTCACAATGATTTTATCCCCAGTCAGGTCAAAAATCTCGCTAGCGGTGCAATTCCAACATTCTATACTAACCGACCTAACGGTTTCATCAGGGCTCACAACCTCGAAGAGGTTAACCGTGGCCACCTGCGGCAGAAGGAACAGGAACACCAGAAAGACCGCAAGTCCCCGTTTCATAGGCATCTAAGAAAATATGGGAGAAAGAACTTAAACATTACGCTCATAAATCGTCATCGAAACTCGCCAACCTTTTTAAAATCCAGCCCAGATTTTTCTCAAGGTGATAGCGATGATGGGAATGAACCCAAGGCAGATGAAGAAGCTCATGCGCCAGATGGGCATCAAGATGGAGGAGCTTGAAAACGTTGAGGAGGTCGTTATAAAGCTCCCAGACAGGGAGATAATCCTTCGTGACGTTTCAGCTATGGTGATAACCGCTCAGGGCGAGAAGAGCTACCAGATAGTTGCTGGCAGGGAGGAAGTAAGGCCAATCCTCAAGATTTCCGAGGAGGATATCCAACTCGTCATGGAGCAGGCGGGCGTTGACTACGAGACGGCAAAGAAGGCGCTGGAAGAGGCAAAGGGCGACCTCGCGGAGGCCATCCTCAAGCTCACTGAGGGCTGAGAAATTTTCCTTATTATTAAATACAAAGTAGAAAGAGAAATCACTCCGTTCCATGCTCTTTTTCAAAGGTCTCTATGGCCTTCATGAGCGGTATAAGGTGCATAAGCGCTGGACCGCCGGCCATGAGAACCGCGACGAGACCGGCCTCGATGAGCTCTTCTTTCTTAGCGCCCGCTTCGAGTGCCTTCTGGGTGTGGAGATAGATGCACCACTCACAGCCCTGAGCTATACCGAGGGCAAGGGCAATAAGCTCCTTCTCCCTCGTTGTGAGGGCCTTGTTGTCAACAACCTCTCGGAGGAACCTAGAAAAGGCGGATATCTCTTTCGGGTGCTCCTTACCGAGTTTGTCAAGGAGCTCCCCTATTTCCTTCAACTTAACCTGGACGTCCTCACAGTCCATGGGGATCACCGTATAAAGATTGCATTCCAAGTTTAAAGGCCTATCCTAAACTTTGGGTTGAGAACTACCGCTCCAAAAGGATATAAAGGGAGAAACCGAGGCTCTGATGATGAGAGCAATAGGGGTCATCAGAAAATCCAGGCGCGAGAGGATAAGCCGGGAAGAGTTCGAGGAGCTGTTAAGGAGTGCCGGCTACGAGGTAGTGGCGATTCTCGAACAGAACCGTGAAGAGCATCCTAAGTACAACATCGGAAAGGGAAAGCTAGAGGAGCTCAAAGAGCTCGTAAGGGAGCTTCAGCCGGATAAGGTCATCTTCGCCAACAAGCTCACGCCAAGCCAGGCCTACAACCTTTGGAAGGAGCTGAGGGTGGAAATAATAGACAAGTGGCAGCTGGTTCTTGAAATATTCGAGAGGCGCGCGCATTCAAAAGAGGCAAAGCTCCAGGTGGAGCTAGCGAGCCTGCAGTACGAGGTTCCCCTCGTGAAGGAGGCCATCAGGAGAATAAAGCTCGGCGATAGGGCAGGATTCAAGGGAATGGGTGAGTATCAGACCCAGCAGTACCTTAAGCACATCCGCTACCGCATGGGTAAGATAAGGAAGGAGCTGGAAAGGGTAAAGGCAGACCGAGAGGTTAAAAGGAAGCGCAGGGAAGAGGTTGGCTTCATCCTGCTCGCCTTAGCGGGCTACACGAACGCCGGAAAGTCAACACTCCTCAACACCCTCGCGGGGGAGGAGATAGAGGCGAGAGACCAGATGTTCACCACCCTGGACACGACGACGAGGCGCTTCAAGCTCGGCGGTAAGAGGGTTCTCGTCACCGACACGGTCGGCTTCATTGACGGCCTCCCGCCGTTTATCGTTGAAGCCTTCCACTCCACGCTGGAGGAGATAGTTAAGGCCGATATAGTCCTGCTCGTTCTCGATGTGAGCGAGCCCTGGCCAGAAATACGGAGGAAGTTCCTAGCATCGCTCAACGTCTTGAGGGAGCTTAAGGCCCTGGATAAGCCCATGGTAGTCGTCCTCAACAAGAGGGACCTGACGAGCGAGGAGGACGTTAAAGATAAGGCTGAGAGGATAATAGAGATAGTCGAGGAGAGGGGGATAAACGTCTCCCGTGTCGTTTCCATCTCGGCCAAGTTCGGTCAGTTGGAGGAGCTTTATGGGGCGCTGGAAGAGGTGGTACTAACCCTGCCCAAGTACGGGGCCTTTGAGATAACCGTGAGGGAGCCTGAGAAAGTTCCTCAGGTCATGGCTCTGATAAATGCTATTGGTGAGGTTTTGTCCGTTGAGTACGGTGAGGAGACGAAAATAGAAGCCTACATCCAGACGGGAATGATAAAGGAGCTGACGAGGCTGGGGGTCGAGATAAAGCGGCTAAACCAGCCCCACCAATGAGAAAGCCTTGAAGATTCCAAGGGCAATGAATATCGCCGTCAGCGGCGTCGCTACCCAGCCGAAGACTATGTCCTTTATGACGGACTTATCAACGCCCTCTCCCGCGATGAGACCGACTCCTATGACTCCACCGACTATGGACTGGCTGGAGCTCACCGGGAGACCGAAGATATTGGCAAGGCTCACAGCTATTGCCGAACCGAACTGTGCTGCGAAGGCCGAGATCGGGCCGAGGGCGGTTATCTTCTTTCCAACAGTGTGCATCACCGCGTAGCTAAAAGTTAGAGCGCCTATCGAGAGCGCTATCGCGCCAAAAATTCCGGCAATCTTCGGCTCCACGAAGCCGGCACCGACCAGAGGTCCAGATGCATTGGCGACCTCGTTGGTGCCGAAGTTAAAGGCCATGTACGAGCCGCCGAGTATAGCGAGAGCCTTGTAGAGGGCCTCAATCGTAGAGACGCTTTTTATGCTCGAAATAACCTTGGAATAGAACTTGTACAGGATTATCGCCAGAATCCCAGACAGTATGGGCGAGACAACCCACGCAGATGCTATTTTAACGAGCGTATACCAGTTGATTGGAGCATCGACAGCAAGACCAACTCCTATAACACCGCCAACTATGGCCTGAGTCGTGGAAACCGGAAGGCCCTTGACGGTGGCTATCGTGACCCAGACACCAGCGGCGAGAAGTGCTATTACCGCCATCTCCATCGTGAGGTAGCCTTCGGGGACGATGCCCTTGCCGACGGTTTTCATAACTTTGTATCCCTTCAGATAGGCACCCATCAGGACGAATATCGCTATGGTGAGGGTTGCTTGCCGGAAGCTGAGTATTCCTGCACCTACTGCCGTCCCCATAGCGTTGGCTGAGTCGTTCGAACCTATGTTCCAAGCTATGTAGAATGCCACTGCTATTGCTGCTATCACTAGCCCGTCCATAAGGATCACCTATATAGTCTATATATCTCCCTTTAGACTGTGGCTTAAAAAATTTTGCCAATGACTGTACGAACTTTTTTCGAGAAATGATGCCATAATTGTTCCATTGACGACTGACAAAGTTCATGCCTACCCAAAGACATCTGCCGAAGGCTGCTTAACCCAATACCGAAACTTAAATAAATGCAATAGATGAATAAGTTTTGACAAATTTAAGGAGGCAGGAATGATGATAGAGATTCGTTTTCACGGTAGGGGTGGACAGGGTGCAGTTACGGCTGCCAACATATTAGCTTCAGCCGCTTTCCTTGAGGGCAAATACGTCCAGGCGTTCCCGTTCTTCGGAGTTGAGAGGCGTGGAGCACCTGTTACGGCATTCACCAGGATCGACGAGAAGCCCATCAGGATTAAGACCCAGATCTACGAACCTGACATAGTCGTCGTCCTTGATCCGTCCCTCCTCGACACTGTCGATGTCACCGCAGGTCTCAAGGACGGTGGAATCGTTATCGTCAACACCGAGAAAAGCAAGGAAGAAGTCCTCGAGAAGCTCAAGAAGAAGCCCGCCAAGCTTGCTCTGGTCGACGCCACCACCATAGCCCTTGAGATACTCGGCCTCCCGATCACTAACACCGCCATTCTCGGTGCCGTCGCCAAGGCCACTGGCGTTGTCAGCCTTGAGCACGTCCAGAAGGCCATCCAGGACGTCTTCTCCGGAGCCCTCGGCGAAAAGAATGCCAAGGCTGCAGAAGAGGCCTTCAACAAGACTGTCATTTACGAACTCTGATTCTCTTTCCTTATAATCCTTACAAGGGGTGAAGAGGGTTGAACACGTTGTTTGGTGAAAAGAAAGAAGGGGCCACCAAAATCGTCCTCAAATCCGTGGACGAGTATCCAGAGGCCCCTATAACCCTGGGAACGACCCTCATCAACTTCACTGGTGACTGGAGGACGTTCATACCAGTCGTTGATGATAACAAGTGCGTCAAGTGTTACATCTGCTGGAAGTTCTGCCCCGAGCCAGCAATATACATCCGCGAGGACGGCTACGTCGGCATCGACTATGACTACTGTAAGGGCTGCGGTATCTGTGCGAACGAATGCCCAACCAAGGCCATAACGATGGAGAAAGAAGAGAAGTGAGGTGTTGAGCATGGAGTACAAGCCAATTAGAAAGGTTGTGAGCGGCAACTACGCGGCCGCTTACGCCGCCAAGCACGCCCGCGTTGAGGTTGTGGCTGCTTATCCAATCACCCCTCAGACGAGCATCATCGAGAAGATAGCGGAGTTCATAGCCAACGGTGAGGTTGAGAACCTTCAGTACGTGGCTGTTGAGAGTGAGCACTCTGCCATGGCCGCATGTATAGGAGCTTCAGCAGCTGGAGCGAGGGCCTTTACGGCAACCTCTGCCCAGGGTCTTGCTTTGATGCACGAGATGCTCCACTGGGCGAGCGGCGCGAGGTTGCCGATAGTTATGGTCGACGTCAACAGGGCTATGGCCCCGCCGTGGAGCGTCTGGGACGACCAGACCGACTCCCTAGCCCAGCGCGATACGGGCTGGATGCAGTTCTACGCCGAAAACAATCAGGAGGTTTATGACGGCGTTCTGATGGCCTTTAAGGTTGCTGAGACCGTCAATCTGCCAGCGATGGTCGTTGAGAGCGCATTCATCCTGAGTCATACCTACGACATCGTTGAAATGATCCCCCAAGAACTCGTCGATGAGTTCCTCCCGCCGAGGAAGCCGCTCTACACGCTCACCGACTTCGACAACCCAGTCTCTGTTGGAGCCCTCGGAACTCCCGCTGACTACTACGAGTTCCGTTACAAGATAGAAAAGGCCATGGAGAAGGCTAGAAAGGTCATCAAGGAAGTCGGCAAGGAGTTCGGCGAGATGTTTGGAAGGGACTACAGCCAGATGATAGAGCTCTACAGGACTGACGATGCTGACTTCGTCTTCATGGGCATGGGTTCACTTATGGGAACCGTTAAGCAGGCCGTTGACATTCTCCGTGAGGAGGGCTACAAGGTCGGAGCAGCCAAGGTCCGCTGGTTCAGGCCATTCCCGAAGGACGAGCTCTACGAACTGGCCAAGAATGTGGAGGGAATAGCCGTCCTCGACAGGAACTTCTCATTTGGCCAGGAGGGCATACTCTTCAACGAGGCCAAGGGTGTGCTCTACAACACCGACGCAAGACCGATCATAAAGAACTACATCGTCGGCCTTGGAGGCAGAGACTTCACTGTGAGCGATGTCAAGAAGATAGCAGAGAACATGAAGGCAGTCATCGAGAAAGGAGAACTAGATGTAGAGGTGGACTGGTACCACCTTAAGAGGTGAGAATGATGGAGATTCCAGAGAACGTTAAGAAGAGGTTGAGCATTCCCGCGGAGGAGCACTTTTACGCGGGCCACACTGCCTGCCAGGGCTGTGGTGCCTCACTCGGCCTTAGGTACGTCCTTAAGGCCTATGGGAAGAAGACAATATTCGCAATTCCAGCATGCTGTTCAACCATCATCGCTGGTCCCTGGCCATACAGCGCACTCGACGCGAACCTGTTCCACACCGCGTTCGAGACTACCGGTGCCGTCATAAGCGGAATCGAGGCTGCTCTGAAAGCCAAGGGCTACAAGGTTAAGGGTGAGGACGGCATAATGGTCGTCGGCTGGGCAGGCGATGGTGGAACCGCCGACATAGGACTCCAGGCCCTCTCGGGCTTCCTTGAGAGGGGCCACGATGCGGTCTACATCATGTACGACAACGAGGCCTACATGAACACCGGAATCCAGAGGTCGGGTTCAACACCCTACGGTGCCTGGACCACCAACACCCCCGGTGGAAAGGAGCACTTCCTCGAGAAGAGGCACAAGAAGAAGGTCATCGACATCGTCATTGCTCATGAGATACCCTATGCGGCTACCGCAAGCGTTGCCTACCCAGAAGACTTCATAAGGAAGCTCAAGAAGGCCCAGAAGACCCCAGGGCCAAGCTTCATCCAGCTCTTCGCGCCGTGTCCAACTGGCTGGCGCTCACCGACCGACAAGAGCATCGAGCTAGCCAGGTTGGCAGTCCAGACCGCCTACTTCCCGCTCTTCGAGTACGAGAACGGCAAGTACAAGATCAACATGCCGAGCACCAAGAAGGATCCCAAGCCCATTGAGGAGTTCCTCAAGCTCCAGGGCAGGTTCAAGTACATGACCAAGGAGGATATCGATATCCTCCAGCAGTGGGTCCTCCACGAGTGGGAGAAGCTCAAGAAGCTCGCCGAGATCTTCGGCTGAGCTTTCCATCTTTACCCTAAAGGTTTAAGTGTCAAGTTGACAACTCACCCGAGGTGATATACATGGCCGAGAGTCCGTTTAAGGCCGACATTGAGAGGGTTCAGAAGGAGTATAGCGAAAAGATGACCCCGGGAGCGATTGTCTACCTCCCGGGAAGCAGCGTCGTGAACAAGACCGGAAGCTGGAGAGTTTTCATGCCGGAGTTCAACAGGGACAAGTGCGTTAGGTGCTATCTCTGCTACATCTACTGTCCGGAGCCAGCCATATATCTCGACGATGAGAACTATCCGGTCTTCGACTACGACTACTGTAAGGGCTGTGGAATTTGTGCGAACGAGTGCCCGACAGAGGCAATAGTTATGGTTAGGGAGACCAAGTGAGGTGATGAAAGATGCCGATTAGGAAGGTTATGAAGGCTAACGAGGCTGCTGCCTGGGCGGCCAAGCTGGCCAAGCCAAAGGTTATCGCAGCGTTCCCAATTACGCCCTCCACTCTCGTTCCTGAGAAAATAAGTGAGTTCGTAGCCGATGGAGAGCTTGACGCAGAGTTCATCAAGGTCGAGAGCGAGCACTCAGCAATTTCTGCTTGTGTCGGTGCTTCGGCGGCAGGTGTTAGGACCTTTACCGCGACCGCTTCCCAGGGTCTCGCTTTGATGCACGAGATACTCTTCATCGCAGCAGGAATGAGGCTTCCGATAGTCATTGCCGTTGGAAACCGTGCTCTCTCAGCTCCGATCAACATCTGGAACGACTGGCAGGACACAATCAGCGAGCGCGACACCGGCTGGCTCCAGTTCTACGCCGAAAACAATCAGGAAGCCCTTGACCTCATCCTGATAGCCTTCAAGGTCGCCGAAGACGAAAGGGTTCTCCTTCCTGCAATGGTAGGCTTTGACGCGTTCATCCTGACCCACACCGTCGAGCCGGTTGAGATCCCAGACCAAGAGCTCGTCGACGAGTTCCTCGGCGAGTACATGCCAAAGCACGCCTATCTCGATCCGGCCAAGCCGATAACCCAGGGTGCACTCGGATTCCCAGCCCACTACATGGAGGCCCGCTATGGAGTCTGGGAAGCTAACGAGAACGCTAAGAAGGTCATCGATGAGGTCTTCGCCGAGTTCGAGAAGAAGTTCGGAAGGAAGTACCAGAAAATTGAAGAGTACAGGACCGAAGATGCCGACATAATCTTCGTCACCATGGGCTCCCTCGCCGGAACCCTCAAGGAGTATGTCGACATGCTCCGCGAGAAGGGCGTTAAGGTCGGTGCCGCCAAGATCACCGTTTACAGGCCATTCCCAACCGAAGAAGTCAGGGAGCTCGCAAAGAAGACAAAGGTTCTCGCGCTTCTCGAGAAGAACGTCACTTTCAGCGTCGGTGGAGCCTTATTCCAGGACTTCAGCAGGGCCTTGGTCAACGAGAGTGAGAAGCCAAAGATAGTTGACTTCATCCTCGGCCTTGGAGGCAGGGACGTCACCTTCAAGGACCTTGATGAGGCTCTAGCAATAGCGCAGAAGGCCCTCACTGGGGAGGAGTTTGAGGAAGTCAACTGGATAGGACTTAGAAAGGAGATACTGTGAGGTGAGGAAGATGGCCGTTAGGAAGCCCCCAATTACCACTCGCGAGTACTGGGCACCTGGTCACGCCGCCTGTGCTGGTTGCGGCTGTGCAGCTGCTCTCAGGCTTGCCACAAAGGCCTTCAGCGAGGCCATGGAGGAGAAGTACGGTGATCCAAACGCCTTCGCTATAGCCCAAGCCACAGGATGTATGGAAGTCGTCAGCGCCGTCTTCCCGTACACCGCCTGGAAGGCCCCGTGGATCCACGTCGCTTTCGAGAACGCCGCCGCAGTTGCGAGTGGTGTCGAGGCCGCCTGGAAGAAGGTCGGCAGGAAGGGTAAGATCCTCGCTATCGGTGGAGATGGTGGTACGGCAGACATCGGTATGCAGGCCCTCAGCGGTATGCTCGAGCGCTGGCACAACGTCGTCTACCTCATGTACGACAACGAGGCCTACATGAACACCGGAATCCAGAGGTCGAGCTCAACTCCCTACGGTGCCTGGACGACCACCTCACCGCCAGGAAAGCTCTCCATCGGTGAGGACAAGCCCAAGAAGTGGGTTGCCCTCATCGCTGCCGCCCACCAGATCCCGTACGTGGCAACCGCCAGCGTCGCTAACCCCTATGACTTCATCAAGAAGATGAAGAAGGCCGCTAAGGTCGACGGCCCGGCCTTCGTCCAGGTCCAGTGTACTTGTGTCCCAGGCTGGCGCGCCCCGCCGGAGAAGAGCATTGAGATCACTAGGCTCGCCATCGAGACCGGTGTTTGGCCGCTCTTTGAGATCGAGAACGGTGACTTCCACAACATCAAGATACAGGCACCGGGAGGAGGCGCCAAGGTCAAGCGCGAGGGTGGCAGGATCGTTGCCATCGAGTTCAAGAAGCCCATCGAAGAGTACCTCAAGCTCCAGGGCAGGTTCAAGCACCTCTTCAAGCAGCCCGAGGCCATCGACATAATGCGCGAGCAGATCAAGGCCATGTGGAAGGTTCTTGGCGTCGATGTCATCCTCCCGAAGCCGGAGGAGTGACCTCCCTCTTTCTTCTTCTACCAATTTCTGCTTTCACCTGATGATTGTTCTACAAAAATGACCCATAAGGGTCTCTTTTATAACAAAGCTTTTAAGCTCTTAGGAAAACCTAATCCGGAGGTGGTTAAAGATGACTATCAAAACTCCCCCCACCCTGAACATAGCGGGGCTGGGTGCTGACCCACTCACTCAGAGGATAAGCGAGAAGCAGAAAAAGTGGAAGTACAAAATAGCCGTTCTCAGCGGCAAGGGTGGTGTCGGGAAGAGCACCGTTGCTGTCAACCTCGCCGCCGCCCTTGCAAAGAAGGGTTACTTCGTCGGAATCCTCGACGCGGATATACACGGGCCGAACGTGGCAAAGATGCTAGGTGTCGAGAAGGCCGACGTCCTCGCTGAGAGGATGGAAGATGGCAGGTTCGAGATGATACCCCCGATGAATGACTTTCTCGGCCAGACCACGCCTATAAAGGTCATGAGCATGGGCTTCCTCGTCCCAGAGGACCAGCCGATCATCTGGCGCGGAAGCCTCGTTACCAAGGCGATTAAGCAGCTCCTCGGAGACGTCAAGTGGGGCGAGCTGGACTTCATGATAATAGACTTCCCACCGGGAACGGGCGATCAGATACTCACGGTCACCCAGACCCTCCAGCTCGACGCGGCGATAATCGTCACCACACCGCAGGAGGTCGCTTTGCTGGACACGGGCAAGGCCGTCAACATGATGAAGAAGATGGAAGTGCCTTACATAGCCGTCGTCGAGAACATGAGCTACCTCATTTGCCCGCATTGCGGCAACGAGATAGATCTCTTCGGTAAGGGTGGTGGAAGAAAGCTCGCCGAAAAAGAGGGCGTTGACTTCCTCGGGGAGATACCAATAGACCTCAAGGCAAGGGAAGCCAGTGACACTGGCATACCGATAGTCCTTTACGAGGACACCATGGCCGCCAAGGCCTTCACGGAGATAGTTGACAAGCTTATCGCCAAGCTCGAAGAGATGAAGGGCGAAGAGACCAAAGAAGAGGGCAGCGAGGAATCTAAGGACGAGTAAAGCCTTTAAGACCTTTTTCCCTATTCTTTATCGCGGCCGAGGCCGGCAGACGCCGTTGCCGTGAGGCCGCGCTGGGCCAGGCTACATTAACTTTTTAACCATGTTTGGGTATCTCCCTGGGAGGGATATGATGAAGCGAACCCTTGTTCTAATAACCCTCATCATCCTTATGGCTCCCCTCGTTTCTGCCGGTGAGCTGACATACTATCCAAATCAGGGAGCTTTTCAGGCTTTTCTGGACTCAAACTCGACTTACACTGTGATTGCCGGAAACGAGACCTGGGCAAAGGCCTGGGCGTATTACGTCGATGAGAAGCTTTCAACTGTAAAGCAACACGGAAACGAGACGCTAGTCCTTATTGGGAATGTTTATAACAACCCCATGATTATGATCCTCTGGCCCCAGACCGGCCTTCCCGAAAACCAGTCGCTTCTGCCCGGAATCATCGTTCTCAACCACTCCGTTATCATAACCGGCTCCGAGGACAACATCTACCTGACGGAGCGTGCTTTTGAGAAGCTTTGGAATCCTCCACTCGAATCAAAGGTCGGCTTTGTGGTACTGCTCGTCATTATAGCCTGGGTCTTCTTGCTCACTCTCCGCAACGATAAAAGCCATGCCGGCAGCTTCTACAGCCTGACCCTCTCCCTATTCATGCTGTGGTATCTCACTTCCCCTATTCCAAAGATGAGTGAAGTTTTTCTCGAATACTTCTTCCAGGGACTCAAATTTGCCGTTGGGGGCTCCGTGGATTCTCCGTTAGGAGCAATGTTGGGTGTACTATTCAAGATAGTTCCACCCATCGAGGAGAATCTTGTTTTTGCCCACTGGGTGCTTATCCTTCTGCTGATATCATTCTCCTTTTATATCTCGCCAAAGCGCGCCCGCGAGTTGGGCTTCATAGTCTTCGGCCTCACCTTTGCCTCGCCAATGTTCAGGGAGCATCTCCACCACATTGACTGGAGCGTCCTCGGCCTGACATCTTTCCTCATCACGCTGGCAATAATAAGCAACGTGACTTTCTCGCCGGAGATAGTAAAGGCACTGTTACAAACGCTAGTTCTGTCTCTGTTCACCCTGCTCACGATAGCAATAAATCCGTATCTCCTCCCAATTCCCGCCATCTTTGCACTGGCCTTCCCAAAAAGGCATCTAAGAAACTATGCCTACTTACTTATGAGCGCACTCGGCGTGGCCCTCATATATACCCAATTCGGCTTTCCCGTAAACATACCCAGCCACATGACTCCAGAGTGCTGGGACTACATAGCCAAGTTCTTTTTCAATACGGCCCTGGCGATCCTGGCTATAACCTACGCAGTAATTTACAGAGAAAAAAGCATGAAAATGAGGGGCCAGACGCCCTTTCTCGCGATGTTGGCGGTCTTTTACATTCCCCTTGCGCTGTTCATCCCGGAGATACTGCCCTACTGCTTCGTAATCCTCGCATCCCTCACGGCGAGGATGCTCTATGGGCTCACTCCTCAAACTTGATGGCACCTATTACAGCACCCTTAAGGTGCGGGCCGATTTCCTTGATTATTCCCGGTGCCTGAGTGCCCTTCTTGAGTATCAGGAGTGTCTCCATCAATCCGAGCTCCTCCATGCGCTTAACATCCCTGCTGTGCCCTGTCCTTATAAGGGCCTTTTCGACGTTTTCGCTTATTGTCCCTGTCACGAAGAGCTTGTCGTAGCCGTCGCTCAGCCAGGATTTTATGCGCTTGAGCTGAGCATCGCTGAAGGCAAGCTCAACCTCTCTCGCGCCGAACTCGACTCTAGTGACCGTAACCTCAACGGGAAGGTTGTCAACCCAACCGAACTTCCTTATCATTTCCCTGACCGGCATCTTTCCAAAGGTCTCCTTGAGGTAATAGAGCGGTAGAAGGGCATCCTTAGGCTTTGGAGTGAATATTCCAATGTCAACGTAAGCCCCGTAGCCAACTTTTCCCAGGTCTATGAACCTTCCCCGGTAGGTTTTGCCTTCTTCAACTGCCTTAAGCCTGTAGGGAATCTCGCCGAACTCCTCCCTTACGAGGTTTGCTGAGATTTCCTCGTCCTCACCGTTGAGACTTACCTTGACCCACTGCTTCTTAACCGCTGAGAGCCTCCATTCAACTTCCAGATCACCGAGGAGGGCCTTGAGCTTTTTATCAAGCTTCAAAAAGCCGCTCCTGTCCCCGTAAACCTTCTCCAGAATAACTACTTCCTGCATTCTCACCATCCCCGAAGTTCATCAAACCAAACCATTCAAATCTACTTTTTCGACTTCCTCGGTTTCTTCCTAAGGCCGAGCTCGATCTCGAGCTCCTCTATGCGCCTCTTGAGCTCCTCGACGACGACGGTATTATCGTACTGCATGAGCATATTACCACATATCGGACACTGGAACTCGTACTCCATGGCCTCATCGAAGGTGAGCTTCGGATGGCCTGGAGTGCCACAGTGGTAGTAGATCTCACTTGTCTCTTCCTCGAGCATCTCCTTGAGTCTCTTAAGCTCGGCCATCTTTTTGGAGCGGATTATCTCCGGAAGTCTCTTGGTTTCGAGACGCCAGTAGTAGTAATACCAGCCGGTCTCTTTGTCCCTTATGCGCTTGAACTCTGCCAAACCCTGGTCGTAGAGCATGTAGAGGACTTTCCTGACGGTGTTGACCCGGATGCCAGTCATTTCCGCGAGCTCCTCATCCGTGGATTCCTTTTTCTTCTCGAGAGCCTTAATTACCTCAACAGCTTCCTCTCCACCCAGGTCCATAGCGAGTTCCAGGAGCTCCTTGTTCTTTCTCCTTGTCACAATAACGACCTCCAGAGAATATTTGACCACCCTGAGTTTAATCCCCAATGTTTGTCCAATAATAGACTATATGGCCTGGAGTATATATAGGTTTTTGTCATATTTCCAACGCCGATGAACAGAAAAGAACGTTGGATAAGAATCAATCGGTAAAGTACTCATCAAGCAGCTCCTTAGCGGAGGGCTTGTAAAGCTCTATTACCTCAATGTCCTCGATGACGTTGCCTTCCCTGAGTTTAAGCCTGACTTTACCACCGTAAACCTGGAGATCATCGAGCATGCCGTATATCGCGTCCTCAGCTTCCAGCGGACTTTTAAACTTCATGATATATTCTCCGCTCTGGTCAATGAGTTTAACCCAGTACTCGTTCTTCCTCTTGAATGGCCGGGTAATCTTTGGTTTAAAGTTGTCCACTACGATTTCCAAACTGAGTCACCTCCGAAATCGGGGTTCACTGCTCTCTTAACCATTTGGGGTTCAATCTTTTAAGGGTTTCTAAAAAACTTAGGTCAGGGCTAAGGCCCAGACTCGGAGGATTCACTGGACTCGAAATGGCAGCTCAAGGCCAAGTTCTTCAGCAACCTTGGCAACCTTTTCCAGAGGAATTATGGCCGTTCTTGCACCAACTTTCTGAACAGTTAGATAAGCAAGCAACATCCCCAGTTTGGCAGCATCATTCAGCTTCCATCCATTGAGAACGCCGTATATCAACCCAGCGTCGAAGGAATCACCTGCACCGGTAGAATCGACGACCTCTGCGCTCAGCCCCTTGACTTCGCAGATCTCTCCGTTTTCATTCCTAATCAATGCACCCCCTCCGTTGAGAGTTACGATAACATTTTCCGCTCGAGCTTTAGAGAGGTCGAGCTCGCCGAACTTCCTCCTGAACTCGTCTTCGTTCATTAGGAGGTAATCAACCTTCTCCTCGATTTCCCCAGGAAGATGTGCTTCCCCTATGTCCAGAGAAACTGTTATGTCCCTCTCATGTGCGAAATTAACTACCTTAACTATGACTTCAGGGGGATTTGAAGAGAGATGGATGTGCCTTGTCCTAGCAAGGTAGTCAAAATCGACCTCCTTCATGAGGTTGGCGCCGGGGTACTTCACTATCCTCTTGTCCTCTCCGTGTATCATGGCAACTGCTATCCCCGATGGAGCATCGACGACTCGTATACCACCCGTGTCGACACCTATCCGTCTGAAGTAAGAAAGGTGCGCCTCACCTATCTCGTCCCTTCCAATGGCACCGAGAAAGCCCGTTTTCAGCCCAAAGTGGGCCAGCCAGGAGATCGTGTTGGCTGCTGCTCCACCCAGACCGAAAAAGGCCTTCTCGGCACTTACCTTCTCATGAAACTCCGGAAAACGCTCGACGAGCATTATGATATCGTAGTTAAGGTTGCCGATTCCTATCACGTCGAACCCATCGTCCATCACACTCACCTCTGAAAAGTAGGATATGGGTGTCCCCGTTAATAACCTTGCGGTACTCTAAGAAAGAAAATTCATAGTCCTTATGAAGGAAAAGATTTAAATATCCATTCCTACCCACATGTGAGTAAGAGGTGAACAAAAATGATGCTCATACTCGAGGCCTATTTCAAGAACTATCCTGCCAGAAGGAAGGTTGCAGAGTTCCTTTTCGAGAACGGCCTCAGCATAAAGAACGGGAAGATATACCTCAGAGACGTTGAGGTGCCAATAAGCGAGCTGGCAAGAATCATTGGCGTCAACAGGAAGATAGTCTATCACACAATAGAGTACATCGAAAAGACCTATCCACTCAAGCTTATATTCGAAAAGCTCAATCCACTGCCAAGCCTCATAGACGTCGCTCCGCTGATGGGCTGGGAAGTGCTCGAGATAGAGCTGGAAAAGGACGCTTATTTAACTGGATTTTCAAAGGTTCTAAAGTTACTAGCGGAGAACAAAGTCCCAGTAATGGAGGTCTTCAGCAGGAACCTCCGCGAGGAGCCGAGCAAGCTCTACATAGTCATCGACGGAACGCTACCCGTAGAGGTCTTCATGAAGGTCAAGGAAATGGAGGGCTTCAAGAAACTCATCCTCCACACGCCGGAAAAGGACAAGGAAAAGTTCGTCTGCAACTACTGTGAGGTCAAGTACTGTCCCAAGAGAGTGCTCCTCGAGAGAGTCGAGGTCAGCCAGTGACCTCGAAGCCTTCCAGCCCTTCAGGTTCTTCCCATTTTACCTCCACTCTGGTTACCCTCGCCAGAGAGGGTCCCTGGTGGGCCCAGCCTATTAGAGCCTCAACCCTCTCGGGATCGCCCTCCACCACAGCCTCCACGGTTCCATCGGGCAGATTCCTAACCCACCCACTCACGCCCAGCTTTCTCGCTTCCCTCTGCATGCTCCATCTAAAACCAACTCCTTGAACGCGGCCGTAGATTTTAAGGTGTGCCCGCACCCGCTCCATACCACATCCCAACGATACTAACCCCACAACTGATTTAAGCTTATCCGTCGAAAGTTCACTAGGAGGTGAGATAATGGAAATGATACTCGTTTACACTACATTTCCGGATTGGGAGAGCGCCGAAAAGACTGTTAAAACTTTACTCGAGAAGAAGCTCATTGCCTGTGCCAATCTTAGGGAGCACAAAGCATTTTACTGGTGGGAAGGAAAAATCGAAGAAGATAATGAAGTCGGCGCGCTCCTCAAGACGGACGTGAGCAAGTGGAAAGAGCTACGGGAGACGATAAAGGAACTCCACCCCTACACCGTGCCGCTAATAGCAAGGATAGACGTCGACAAGGTGAACGGGGAGTACGCGAAATGGCTCGAAGAAGTTCTGGGGCAATAAGGAAGGTGAAGCCCCAGATTAGGGTTGTAGGTTTTGACGACGGAACTTTCTCCTTTTCTTCAAAATTAGAGAGGGAAAAGACGATTCTAATCGGCATCGTCATGAAGGGCTCTCAGGAGGTAGTCGGCGTTCTCTCGCGCTGGATAACCGTCGATGGGCGAGATGCAACGAACGCAATGATAGACGCCGTTAAGAGCTCACGCTTCAGGGATTTGAGGGTCATCATGCTCAAGGGGATAACCTACGCGGGCTTTAACGTTGTGGATTTGGAGATGCTCCACCGGAAGACGGGACTTCCAGTGATAGTTGTCGTCAGGAAGAAGCCAGACTTGAGAGCCATGGAGAAAGCTCTAAGGAAGCACTTTTCTGATGCTGGGGAGAGGATAACCCTACTAAGAAAAGCGCCACCTCTGGTGGAACTAATCCCCGGAAGGCTCTATCTCCAGGCGGTCGGCCTTGACTACGAAAGGGCTGCTGAGGTAGTCAGAGTAGCCACGAAAACCGGGCTCACTCCAGAGCCCCTTAGACTGGCCCACATGATAGCCAGTGCCGTGATGAGGGGCGAGAGTACAAGGGAGTAGGTTTATAAGCCGGGAGGAAAAGGAAAAATCGACCGATGATGGCAACAGGGTAGCTACCGAAACTTGATGTGGAAGCCGTTCCAGTCTGAGGTCTCATTCGC
Source organism: Thermococcus onnurineus NA1 (assembly GCF_000018365.1). Lineage (NCBI taxonomy): Archaea > Methanobacteriati > Methanobacteriota > Thermococci > Thermococcales > Thermococcaceae > Thermococcus > Thermococcus onnurineus. Next base: position 1,364,676 of record NC_011529.1, read on the forward strand.
ACGGAACCAGGAGCACCGGGATTTTTGAATCTCTTATAACCCTCTCCGCCGTGCTCCCAAGGAGTAGATCCTTTATGAAGCTCCTTCCCTTCTTGCCAATAACTATAAGTGTGGCCCCCTTTGCCAGGGAGGTTCCTATTATGGCCTGAGAGGCAGGACCCACGAGAACCTCAAGTTCAAACGGCGCCTTTATTCCCTTGGCCAACTTCTCGAGGTTCTTCTTGGCAACATCTATGTTGTGTTCGAGCTCTTCGACCTTACCGTAATCAACGGAGTGAAGGAGTATACCCTTATCCACGAGTTCCTCGAACCCCTTGACGATCTTTATTATCCTTATTGAGCACTTGGAGAAGTCCAGCGAAACGAGGGGACGCTTAAAGATTTCGGTACAGTCGACGGACAGCTCGAATTTATCGTCGCTCTTCAGGTACTTAAGGAGGAGAACTGGTCTTTTGGTGGCTCTGGCGAGGTTCGATGCAGTGCTGCCAACGAACATTGTTCTCCAGATATTCTCGCCCATGCTCGGAATAACTACGAGATCAATATCGTTCTCCTCGGCCACCTCCGCGATCTCTATCGAGGGAATACTTATCCTCACAATTGGATTTACCTTCACCCCTTTCGTCTCCAGCTCTCTAGCGAGCCCCTCCAGCTTTTCGCGGTAAATGTCTTCCAGCTCGAAGGCCTCAAACTCGGCAACAGTTATGTCAACGACATGAATTAAGTGGAGCTCCCTGACTCCCAAAGGGAGCAGCCTGGGAATACAGTTCCGCAGAGCGTGGAGCGAAACGTCGGAAAAATCCGTTGGGTACAGAATCTTCTCAAACATTTAGGTCACCTTAGTATCATATTGTTCATCAATGTTTATTACAGTTGCTCATGGATTGGAAAGGATTATAACGCTCAGAGCGAATTTTGAGCGGTGATACTCATGGCCAAGAGAGTCCACATCTTTGACTGGCATAAGAAAAATGCTAAGAAGGTTGAGGAATTCGCCGGATGGGAGATGCCTATCTGGTACTCGAGCATAAAGGATGAACACCTCGCCGTCAGAAATGGCGTTGCCATCTTCGATGTCTCGCACATGGGGGAGTTCATTTTCAAGGGTAAGGACGCGCTGGAGTTCCTCCAGTACGTTACTACCAATGACATAAGCAAGCCCCCCGCGATAAGTGGAACCTACACCCTCGTCCTTAACGAGCGCGGAGCTGTGAAAGACGAGACCCTTGTCTTCAACATGGGGAATGACACCTATATGATGGTCTGTGACAGCGATGCATTCGAGAAGCTCGAAGCCTGGTTCAACGCGATAAAGCGCGGAATAGAGAAGTTCGGGGAGCTCGATCTTGAGATTGAGAACAAGACCTACGACATGGCAATGTTCTCCATTCAGGGACCAAAGGCAAGGGATCTGGCAAAGGATCTCTTCGACATCGACATCAACGACCTCTGGTGGTTCCAGGCCAAGGAAGTCGAACTCGACGGCATAAAGATGCTCCTCTCAAGGAGTGGCTACACCGGCGAAAACGGCTTTGAAGTCTACTTCGAGGACGCCAATCCATACCACCCCGATCCAGAGAGGAGAGGCGAGCCCGAGAAGGCCCTCCACGTCTGGAAGACAATACTCGAAGCCGGCGAGAAGTACGGCATTAAGCCTGCCGGACTCGGCGCCCGTGACACTCTCAGGCTTGAGGCTGGCTACACACTGTACGGCAACGAGACCAAGGAGCTTCAGCTCCTCAGTACCGACATCGACGAAGTTACCCCACTCCAGGCAAACCTTGACTTCGCCATATTCTGGGACAAGGAGTTCATCGGAAAGGAGGCTCTGCTCAAGCAGAGGGAGCGCGGCATTCCGAGGAAGCTCGTCCACTTCAAGATGATCGACAAGGGCATCCCAAGGGAGGGCTACAAGGTCTACGCCAACGGCGAGCTTATCGGCGAGGTCACGAGCGGAACCAGCTCACCTCTCCTCGGCATTGGAATAGGCATTGCCTTCGTTAAGACGGAGTATGCCAAACCTGGCGTCGAAATAGAGGTTGAGATAAGGGGCAAGCCCAAGAAAGCCGTAACCGTTGCTCCCCCGTTCTATGACCCCAAGAAGTACGGCGCCTTCAGGGAGGAGTGAGGTTTTTATTCCCTTTTCCCACATCTTTCCCCATGTCTAAAAAGCACGCGATCGGAGCCGTTCTCCTCTGGTCAACGGTTGCATCTGCCTTCAAGCTCTCGCTCGGGTATCTAACTCCACTTCAGCTGGTCTTCTACGCCTCGCTAACTTCATTGTTCGTCTTTGGCGTTCTCTATGCCAAAAATTTCTCACCGAGGAGGGAGAACCTTCGTTCGGCCTATCTCGGGCTGATTAATCCACTTATTTACTACACGGTACTCTTCTCGGCCTACGACCGCCTGTCGGCCCAGGAGGCACAGGCCTTTAACTACACCTGGCCGCTGATGCTGGTTGTCCTCTCTATCCCCATCCTCGGAAAGAGGCCCAGTGCTAGGGCAATAGCTGGCTTGTTCCTCGGCTTCCTCGGGGTCCTCGTCGTTGCAACTAAAGGGAACCTGGCCGAACTGAACTTCACAGACCCGGTAGGTGTTGCATTGGGCCTCTGGAGCGCTGTGATATGGGCATCTTACTGGATACTGAACCTCCGCGACGAGAGGTCCCCAGTTGAGAAGATGTTCTGGAACTTCCTTTTCGGCTTCATCTATGTAGCGACAGCAACTTTCCTCACCGGAAGCCTCGCCCTCCCAGAACCAAAGGCTCTGGCTGGAGCTATTTACGTCGGCCTCTTCGAGATGGGCCTGACCTTCCTGCTCTGGTACAGAGCCGTGGAGAACGACATGGCCTTTGCCTCAAACCTGGCCCATATTGTCCCCTTCCTCTCGTTAGTCTTCATATCGGTGGTCGTGGGCGAGAGCATAGCTCCATCAACGGTTGTGGGACTGGCGATGATAGTTGGCGGAATCGTTATTGGAAGAGAATAGCACAAAACTTATAAACCTCCCCTAGCTAAGGTTAAGCCGGATGGGGGCGTGGTGTAGCCTGGTCCATCATCGCGGGCTCCAGAGGTATGAGGACTTGCGGGTTTGCTGATTTGGGGATGAGCCTTTGGAGCTCTGACCCGGAGAAACCCGCGGACCGGGGTTCAAATCCCCGCGCCCCCACCATTTCTGGAAAACTTCTTCCGAGAGTCTAACGCACACTGTCTCTTTTGATAAATCCTTGCGTTTGTGAGCCCTTGCCTTTTTATAGACATAGCACGGAGAAGTGACTGATGGAGATGCTCTGAAGCAGCTAGTAACCCCGACAGCTAGCTAGTACCAACGGAAGTTTTATTAACTTTGACTTACAAAAACATGATTAAGGTGATGCTATGGAGGAATCGATTCTCATCGGAAAGGACAAGTTCAAGATAAGCGAAGACGAGACTGCCAGGAGAGAACTCAGGGTTGTTAAGGTTCACGACGATGCCATCCAGATCCAGGAGGAAGTCCATGGCATCATAGCCCTCGTTGGCGCGAGCTCCAGCGTCAACATCAAGAAGGAAGAGCTCAAAAACCTCATCAAAGTCGCCAAAGAGAAGTTTGGCTGGACCGACATCTGCGAATGAAAGCTCTTCTTTTTTCATTACCCTTTTGCCGAGTTCTTGTGTATCATCGACGGTGATATTAACGTTTTATAAGCATAAAAGTGATTAAAGCCATCGAGGTGGTTGCCATGGCCATTGGAGAGAAAATAACGATCAGTGTTATAAAGGCCGACATAGGTGGATGGCCTGGACATTCCAGGGTTCATCCTCAGCTTATTGAAGCGGCTGAAGAAGTTCTGGCGAAGGCAAAAGAAGAAGGCACTATAATCGACTTCTACGTGGCTTACGCTGGTGATGATCTCCAGCTCATCATGACTCACAAGAAGGGTGTCGACAGCCCGGATATACACGGGCTCGCATGGAAGGCTTTCGAGGAGGCCACCGAGATCGCCAAGGAGTTCGGCCTTTACGGTGCCGGCCAAGACCTTCTCAAGGACGCTTTCAGCGGCAACATCAGAGGAATGGGTCCTGGCATTGCCGAGATGGAGATTACGCTTAGGAAGAGCGAGCCGATAGTTACATTCCACATGGACAAAACCGAGCCCGGTGCGTTTAACCTGCCGATATTCAGGATGTTTGCAGATCCGTTCAACACCGCGGGCCTTGTCATAGACCCCAACATGCACATGGGCTTCAGGTTTGAAGTCTGGGACATTAAGGAGCACAAGCGTGTTATCCTTAACACTCCAGAGGAAATTTACGACCTCTTAGCTCTCATCGGCGCCAAGAGCCGCTACGTCATCAAGAGGGTCTACCCGAAAGAGGGCCACAAGATAAGCAAGGACGAACCGGTAGCTGTTATCAGCACGGAGAAGCTCTACGAGATAGCCGGCGAGTACGTCGGCAAGGATGACCCAGTTGCCATTGTCAGGGCCCAGAGCGGACTTCCGGCCCTTGGAGAGGTCCTCGAGCCCTTTGCCTTCCCGCACCTCGTCAGCGGCTGGATGCGCGGAAGCCACAACGGACCGATAATGCCAGTCCCAATGCATCAGGCCAATCCGACTAGGTTTGACGGTCCACCAAGGGTTGTTGCCCTTGGCTGGCAGATAAGCCCAGAAGGAAAGCTCGTCGGCCCGGTTGACCTCTTCGACGACCCGGCCTTTGACTACGCCAGGCAGAAGGCTCTCGAGATAACCGAGTACATACGCAGGCACGGGCCTTTCGAGCCCCACAGGCTGCCGCTCGAAGATATGGAGTATACTACTCTTCCGGGAGTCCTCAAGAAGCTTGAGGAGCGCTTTGAGGACATTGAGTGAGCTTTTCTTCTATTATCTCTTCTAAATTTACTACAAAAACCCCCAGCGAACAGTTTTTATACCCCAAACATTCTACTTTCTTGATAGGGTTGGCGGAAGCCTTAAATATTCCCCATATCAAAACTAACACTCAGAGTGATACAAAGAGGTGAGAGTATGAAGTTCACGGTTCTCAGGCTTAACCTGAGTGAAAATAAAGTGGAGAGCGAGGAGCTGGAAAAAGAAGGAATCTATGGAGTTATCGACTATGGACTCGAGCTCCACGAGAGCCTTAGAACTTATGGGCTCAAGCCATATGACCCAGAAAATGTTGTCGTGATGGGAATGGGACCCTTTGCAGGCTCGACACTTCCCGGATCTCACAGGCTAATGTTCTTCTTCCGTTCACCGCTCTATGGAACACTCTTTCCTTCGGCCATGGGTGGAGCGGCCTACGCCTTCAAGAACGTTGGGGTCGACTTCGTCACCTTCGAAGGCAAAGCAGAGAAGCCCGTTGTGGTACTCCTCTACAACGACGGCAAAAACGTCAAAGTCGAGCTTCACGAGATCGAGATTGATAAGGTCATCGAAATCTGGCGCGGCTACAATGAAGAAGAGGGTGTCTATGCTCTCACCCAGTATCTCATTGACACCTTCGGAGAGAGGTTTCAGGACATGGAGTACAGAATAGCAGTCGTCGGTCCAGCGGCTCTGAACACCAACTACGGCGCTATATTCTCTCAAGCGTTGAGGAACGGTAAGAGACTCGTTGGAAGCGAGGACTGGGCCGCCCGCGGTGGTTCTGGAAGCGTTCTCCTCAGGGCACACAACGTGGTCGGCATAATCTTCGGAGGAAAGCCAAAGAAGAAGGCCTTCCCAGAAGAAGACATCTCCAACTTCAAGACCGCCAAGACCATCGTTGAGGGCGTCCACAAGAAGCCATACAACGAGATTATCGGCGAGAAAACAACGAAGTACCGCTTTAACCCGAAGCTCAACACCGGTGGAACCTTCGGTGGAAACTATCCTGCAGAAGGCGACTTCGTCCCGATACTCAACTGGCAGATGCCGTACATACCAAAAGAGGAGCGCATAAGGATCCATGAAAACATCATGAAGCACTACTGGGAGCCCTTTAACGAGGAAGCCATCAAGCCTAAGAACTGGACGACCTGTGGTGAGCCGTGCCCGGTGGTGTGTAAGAAGCACAGAAGGGGCCACCACGTCGAATACGAGCCCTACGAAGCCAACGGCCCGCTCAGCGGAAGCATAAGCCTGAGAGCAAGCGACATAAGCGTCCACGCCGTTGATGCCATGGGCTTCGACGCGATTGAGTTCGGCGGGACTGCAGCGTGGGTCCTTGAACTGGTTCACCGCGGCCTGCTCAAGCCAGAGGAAGTCGGTCTCAGCGGAAAGCCCGAGTTCACCAAGGAGGCCCTTCTTGAGCGCCCGGTCGAGGCGAGTGAGGTCAATGCCAAGCTCGTGGCCGAGTTAGCGCACCGCGTTGCCTTTGCCGAAAACGAGTTAGCGAGGATAATTGGCTTCGGCAAGAGAAAGGCAAGCAAGATACTTGACGAGAAGTTCAAGGACAGGCTCAAGTACGGTGAGAGCTTCAGGGACTACGCGGTCTTCACACCGCTCGGCGAGGACGGTGAGATGACTCCGACAATGTACTGGGCCATAGGCAACTACATCCCGCTGCCGATTCAGGGAAGATACTGGACGTTCTACCAGTTCGGCGTCTTCCTTGAGCCTGAGGAGCTGGCGAACAAGATAATAGCGAGCGCACTCTGGGAGTTCTGGTACGACAACGTTGGCTGGTGCCGCTTCCACAGGGGATGGATGAAGCCCGTCCTCAAGGCACTCTTCATGGACGCCTACGGAGAGAACGTCAACATGGAGGAGCACGCGAAAAAGCAGATAAAGCGCCTCATTGAGTTCGCAAAGAAGGCCGGATACATTCCAGTATTCTGGGACAGCATGCGCGTCATTGACTTGGTCGCTGCTGGCAGTGAGGAGTTCGGCAACGAGAAGTGGGCGAAAAAGTTTAAGATAGATAAGGTTGGCACGGCGAAGGAATACCTTGAAAAAGTGCTCAATGCGTACAGCGAGATGCTTGGTGTGGAGTGGAGGCTCTGACCTTTCATTTTCATCTATTTGTGAAGAAAGACGATTGTCAGCCTTCTATCCCTGTAAACAGGTTTAAATCCAAAAATGTTGGAAAAACAAAAACGTGGGTGGCTAACTATAACCGAGAAGCCTAAGGATATCGAGCGCTAAAAACGTTGCTATCGGATCCCCCTGCTTGGGATTCTCGTAGGGAGCGTAGGAGAAAAAACCGTAGGGACACTTTCTCCGCTCAAGGGCCTTTACTATCTCTTCTTTGCCTTCAACTTTGGCCCCCATTGAATTTAGAGCCAGCAGCGCGTATCTAGTTATTGGCAGAGACCACCACAAGGCGCCGTTTCTGTTGGATTCAATAAACTTCACTGTCTTTCCATCCCTGTAACCGTACCCAAGCTCGTTGAGGATTAAAACTGAGTAAAGCGTTGTTTCGAGCCTAACAATTTTTATTTTGGATATTTTGCTGCCAAATCCACCATCATCATCCCTCAAGTCCAAAACGAAGGAGGTTACAGTTTCTTTCCATGATTCGTCGATTTCAATGCCCAGTTCCCTACTCGTTACAAGCAGATAGTATACATCCTTGAGGAGATAGTGGTTGTGATAAACAGCGGACAGATTCAGGTTGGTGATGAAGTTCTGCAAGCGGGGCTTTACAATCTTCTTAAGATTCTCATTGGGGACACCTAATACCCGTAAGGCTCTGTACTCTGCCCATATTGCACTCGGTTTGTCTTCGTCTGAAAGCTCTGAGAGCAGGTAGTCCTTGACTTTCTCCTCTCTTGGCACTGTAGAGTTCAGAAGTCCAAGGGTCATCACCGAGAAAGCTGTGTCCAACGGGTTCGGTATTATACTGTACGGAATCTCTATGAAACCTCCCAAGGGACTCTCCAAAGACCGCAAGTAACGCACCGTGTCTGTCCCGACTTCTCCCCCAAGATATGTTATCGCTTCCACTGCCCAGTGGGTAGTGTCGATGTACCCCCTTTTGGCCCCATTCGTATCGGAGTACGAACCATCTGAGCACTTGTATTTGGAAATATCGGCCAATATTTCTCTCCTGAGTGTCTCGTTTTTGATGTTTTCTTCCTTCATAAAGCGCGCAAGAGTGTGAAGATCATAAAAGCCAAGGTTATTTACCTCACGGGATGCATCATCAAACACTGTTCTCGCCAGCTCATGCATTCTGGTGTAATTTGGTATCTCCGCAGGGGAATAGCCGGACATCACGAGAAGCTCCCTGAGCTGAAGAAAGTTCCACACAAAATTTAAGGAGTGCTCCGGCTTCAGGGAGAGCCAGAGGGACATGGAAACGTTCTTCGCAAGGGGGGAGTTCAGTAAAATAAGGCTTTTTGCATGCAAGAAAGTCTCGTTTGACTTCTTCATATCTTCAAGGATGAAGTTTTCAATGGTTTCCCTGCTTCCCAGACTCAAATTAAACTCCTTGAGGAGCGTTAACAGGTAATAGACATCAACAACGGAAAAATAATCCTGCCTGTTGTAGATCTCCCCCTCGTAGTCCTTCAAAAATTCCCGGGTTTTCTGGGGATGCGCAGGGCTCAGGTTCAGTAGAGCCAACGTCAGAACCCCGTGGTACGTCGCGTACAGGGTGGGGAGTATCGTAAAAGACACGTCACCGTCCCAGCCGCCCGTAACCGGATCCTGGGCAAGTTCAAGGCGTCTTACCGTCCAGTTCCCCCAGGAAGGGCTTATCACTCCCTGAGCGGTCGGTTTTTCAGTGTGGGGGACTTTTGTTAAGGCCACAATAGCCGCGACGCTCAATAAAATCAAGAGAGAGGAGAGAATTTTTTTCTCATTGTCTCACCTCAAAACGCAGAGGAGTCTACTGCCACGGATGTACTCGTATCGAGACTTCTAAATACACCCTTTTTGACCTCAAATGTTGCTATAGGCTTAGAGCTTACCCTATAAATCCGCACCTTGAAATAATCATAAACCGTTAGTGTCCCGTCGTATGGATGGGATATTGAGTCGTAATTACTGACACTGTCTTCTCCAAAAGAACCATCTATTGAAACCCATGAACTACCGCCGGACACTTGAATCGATAGTCCCGGTGGAAGCGAGATAGTAACCCCTATGCTCCAACCGTCAGTGTATGTTTCTCCGTAGAACGACAATTTGTTGATCAACTTGATGCTCTTACAGTTGTATTGGTAGGTAATGTAAGGTGGATATTCCATGATTGCTGTACTATAGGCATAGTGATACACGCTAAAGTCTACAGTTTCCACTGGATCGTAATAGTCTATTCTAAATCTAGCAGAGAGTGCTGCACCTACCGATAGTTTTATTTTCTTGTTATCGTTTAGTTTAAGAGTTGTAACCCTGTAATTATAGTCAGATTTAGTTATGACATTTCCATAGTTACTCTCTATTGTCACGTCATTCCATTTGTTCAAAACGCGCTTTACCATCAGTTGATTGACTTTTTCTAATATATCACCCCTACCCACTTCCGAAGTTTGCCCTATAATTATCATTCCGTTGCTCATCTTTCTCAGTGGAACATTCACTCCATCAACCGTAATTTTCTCGTTGGTACTAATCTTTTCTGAAGCCTCTGGCGCTGGATACTGCTCTGCGTATACTGCCCTTCCTAAGGTTCCAACCATCAGCAGTCCAATTAGGACTGCTAGTAATGGCTTCCATCGCAAGTTGCTCACCTCATATAAGTTTCTGCATTACCACTTAAACAACTTGTCTTTATAAGTTTTTCCTTTTACTATAAGTAAATTTTCTTTGTTTTTTTTCGAGTACAAATTTTTTCAGACTCAATTTTTACTCTTAGAATGAACGAAAAGAAAGCAGAGTAAAGGGGTTGCATAGTCATGCAATAGCTAAACCCTTATATTCTCCCTCTTCCTCAGCTTTTCAGGTGAGATAGAATGAGGGCAGTGGTTATAGGCTCCGGAATCGGCGGACTACTAACCGCATCATTCCTGGCTAAAAACGGTTACGAAGTTACCCTTCTTGAAAAAGCACCCTACATCGGGGGGAGATGTACAAACCTAAACTACAAAGGCTTCGGTCTCTCAACCGGAGCGTTCCACATGATACCCCACGGCGAAGATGGTCCTCTGGCCCATCTCCTTAAGCTCCTCGGTGCAGATGTTCAAATCGTGAACTCCAATCCAAAGGGCATGATCTTCTACGAGGGGAGAACCTTCTCCTACCGTGATGGCTGGAAATATCTCAGCCTCACTGAGAAGGCTAAAGCGACAAAGCTCCTGCTTGACATCAAGCGCGGGAAGCTGCCCCATAGAGAAGAAGCCGAGATGAGCGGCCGCGAGTGGATACGCGAGAGGGTTGGTGACAACGAGTTCGTTGACCTCTTCATCAAAAGCTTCCTCGGCTGGGCCGACAGCGTTCTGGACGTTCCAGCGATAGAGCTTGCCAAGGAGATAAAGGCCGCTTTGAGATGGGGCGGGCCTGGCTTAGTCAAGGGCGGCTGTAAGTCAATACCTGAGGCCCTCTCCGCGATAATCCGCATGAACGGCGGAAGGATACTCACAAAGAAGAAGGCGATCGAGGTTGACCACGAGGCCAAGAAAGTAATCACCGCCGATAACGAAGAGCTTACCTACGACGTGCTCATCTCCAACGTCGGGATAAAGGAGACGGTAAGCCTCATCGGAAGGGATGCCTTCGATAAAGACTACCTCAAGCGGGTCGATTCTCTCAAGCCCAGCGAGGGAATAAAGTACAACGTCGCTTTGAAGGGAGAGACCAGGATTGGAAACACTGTCGTCTTCACCCTCGACACAGAGAGGATAAACGGCTACAACGAGCCGAGCTCGATAAATCCAGAGCTCGCTAAAGATGGCCACACCCTGATAATGCTCCACCACGCTTTGCAGAGCAGAAACGTCAAGGCCGAGCAGAAGAAGGGCATCGAGGACATCCACAGAATCTTTCCGAACCTTGACAAGGAGGGCGAGATACTGCTCGTTCAGACCTACCTCGGCGGGAACCCCGTGAACCGCGTAGCGAGTGGCCAGCTCGTCGAAGACTTCCCTATAAGAGATATTTACGTCGTCGGTGACGCCTACAAGATGCCAGGTGGAATAGAGGTTGACGGCATAGCCCTAGGGGTCATGAGGACGCTCGAAAAGCTCGGCCTCGAAAGCTTCTCCGAGTGGTATCTGTGAGCTTTCTTTCATTTTGTAAACATTTCCTAGAAAGTTCCGAAGCTTTTTCTAATGCACAAGGCTGAAGACTAAGGAACGCTTTTATTCCTTGAGACAAAGTTATGCATGGAGGTGAGGCCTATGAAGAGGGTAGTTATAGCTCTCGGCGGGAACGCGATTCTTCAGCGAGGTCAAAAGGGCACTTACGAGGAACAGATGACGAACGTCATGAAGACCGCAAAGCAAATCGTCGATATAATCCTCGATGGCGATTATGAGGTTGTAATCACCCATGGAAACGGCCCCCAGATTGGTGCCCTTCTCCTCCATATGGATGCTGGACAGCAGATTCACGGTATCCCAGCCCAGCCCATGGACGTTGCCGGAGCGATGACTCAGGGCCAGATAGGATACATGATCCAGCAGGCGATAAGAAACGAGCTAAAGAGGAGGGGCGTGGAGAGGCCCGTCGCCACCATAGTCACCCAGACGCTCGTTGACAAAAACGACCCGGCTTTCCAGAACCCGAGCAAGCCAGTCGGTCCGTTCTACGATGAGGAGACGGCAAAGAGGCTTGCAAAGGAGAAGGGCTGGACGGTCATCGAAGATTCCGGAAGGGGCTGGAGGCGCGTTGTGCCGAGTCCGGACCCGATAGGTCACGTCGAGACCCCTGTGATTCAGGATCTAGTTGAGAAGGGATTCATAGTCATAGCCAGCGGCGGCGGTGGCGTTCCCGTTATCGAGGAGGATGGAATGCTCAAGGGAGTTGAGGCCGTCATAGACAAAGACCTTGCCGGAGAGAAGCTCGCAGAAGAGGTAAACGCCGACATCTTCATGATTCTAACCGACGTGAACGGTGCGGCGATAAACTACGGAAAGCCCGACGAGAAGTGGCTCGGAAGAGTTACCGTCGAAGAGCTCAAGCGCTACTATAATGAGGGCCACTTCAAGAAGGGCAGCATGGGGCCAAAGGTTCTCGCCGCTATACGCTTCGTCGAGTGGGGCGGCGAGAGGGCGGTTATAGCCGCGCTGGATAAGGCCGTGGAAGCGCTTGAAGGCAAAACCGGGACTCAGGTCATAAAGGGCTGAACCAAAGCCTATAAATATCTCTTCTTCCTTCTCTATTCGGTGGTAACATGGCTGATGCAACAACTGGATTCTTCGGCTCGCTCCTGTGGTGGCTGTTCTTTCTCTACCTGCTCCTCTGGCCCCAGATGCAGTACAGGGGGCTGCAGATGGCAAGGGCTAGAATACTGCAGAGGCTCTCCAGAAAACGCGGCTCAACGGTCATAACGATGATACACAGACAGGAGAGCGTTGGGCTCTTCGGAATCCCGTTCTACAAGTTCATAAGCATCGAGGACAGCGAGGAAATTCTCAGGGCCATTAGGATGGCGCCGAAGGACAAGCCAATTGATCTGATAATCCACACCCCAGGAGGCCTCGTGCTAGCGGCAACCCAGATAGCCAGAGCATTGAAGGATCATCCAGCGGAGACGAGGGTCATAGTACCCCACTATGCTATGAGCGGAGGAACACTCATAGCGCTCGCGGCTGACAAAATAATAATGGATCCGCACGCGGTTCTTGGACCTGTTGACCCACAGCTTGGCCAATATCCAGGGCCGAGCATAGTTAGAGCCGTCGAGAAGAAAGGCCCCGACAAGGTGGATGATCAGACCCTGATTCTGGCGGATGTGGCTGAAAAGGCCATAAAGCAGGTCAGAGACCTTGTCTTCGACCTCTTGAAAGACCGCTATGGAGAGGAAAAGGCTAAAGAACTCGCCCAAATACTGACCGAGGGCAGGTGGACTCATGACTATCCGATAACATACGAACATGCCAAGGAACTCGGTCTCCACGTCGAGACAGGCGTCCCTGAGGAAGTGTATGCTCTTATGGAGCTCTATAAGCAGCCAATGAAGCAGCGGGGTACTGTTGAGTTTATGCCGTACACCCAAAAGGGTGAGAACCCCTAAAGGCTTCATTTTTCCTTTACTTCCATTCCTTTTTTGAACCAGTCTCAAAGTTTTAGCCAAAAAGTTTTTATTTACTCTCGCCGTTCACCTACCAGATGTCTTGGAGTAAGTTTACAGACTGTTCTAAAAAGAGGGAAGGGGAAGAGAGATGCAAGTGAAAGTGGACCCAGAGGAAATTAAGAGGATCAAGAGGGAGATTGAGGCCCTGGAAAAGGAGAGAAACGAGATAAGGGCCAAACTTGAGGAACTCGAAAAAGAGCTTCAAATCTGGATTCAAAAACGAGATGAGAAGAATAACGAGGTAAAAGGGCTCCGCCAAAAAGGCAGGGAGTATAAAGCCAAGAGGGATGAAATCAACCAGCAGATTCAGGAGCTGAAGAAGAACCGCGAGGAAATCAACGCGAAGCTCGACCTCCTCTACCAGGAGATACTCGAGTACAGGACCAAGAGGGACGAGTACAACCAGCTCAGAAGACTCAAGATGCCACCCGAGAAGATACAGGAGCGCATAGAGAAGCTTGAATGGGAGCTCCAGACCAACCCGAACATAACCCCAGAGCGCGAGAAGCAGATCGTCGACCAGATTCAGGTTCTCGCAACCGAGCTCGAGATAATACAGCAGGCTGGGAGGTTCCACAACAAGCTCGTCGAGACTAGGAAGAAGGTCGACCAGCTCAAGAAGGCAAGGAGAGCCATCAGCATGGAGATCCAGAAGCTAGCCAATCAGAGCCAGCAGTTCCACGAGCAGATGATAAAGGCCTTCAACCAGGCTGACGAGGTCAAGAAGGAGGCCGACGAGTACCACCAGAAGGTCGTCGAGCTCCGCGAAAAGATCAAGGAAGTCAGGAAGGAGCTCCGCGAGATCGAGAGGAAGATAAGGGAGTACGACGAGAAGCACAAGGAGCTCATTGCCTACAGACTCGTCGCCAGGATGCGCGCCAAGAAGGACGCCAGCTTCGAGAAGGCGGTTGAGGCACTCGAGAAGTTCAAGCGCGGCGAGAAGCTCACGCTGGACGAGCTGCTGCTCCTCCAGAGGTACAACCTCGTCTGAGGCCTGACCATGGAGGTACTCAGGCACGAAGGCCCTGGAAGGCTGGGTCTCGTAAGGCTGGGAGAGTACTCCTTCAGAACTCCAGCTTTGGCAGGGGTAGATTTTACCCTCTCCCCGTTCAATTCCTTCTTCCACCCCAAAGAGCCGGGTGATTATGACTTCAACCTTGCTCCGGCAATACCTCTCGGCTTCTACACGCCGGACGAGGTTATCCAGAAGGCCATAGGAAGGCTCTGGAGCATAAATTATGAAGGATTCAACGCATTCTATCTGCCCGCACTCCGCCGGATGGAATACCTCCCCGAGTTCTTCAAAATAATCGAGCGCTATGGCTTTGAGGCAGTTTACCTCGGCAACTCGAAGATTCTTATCAGGGAATACCGCTACTTCGTGAGAATTTTAAGGGAAATCCGCGAGAGGTTTCCCAACATCATGATAATCGCCGATTTGGAACCATTCTTCTATCCACTGGCGGTTTATCTCGGTGTTGATGCCTTCGACACCCGTTCGCTCAAGCTCTACGACTTTGCGGGCAAGGCCTTCACCCAGTACAGCCCCTTCATCTGGAAGGAAGGCGGGAACTCCCTTGACTTCGCCCGTGAGACAATCCTTCTCGTCAGAAAGGCCCTCGAAGAAGGCAAGCTCCGCTATCTGGTTGAGAACTTCTTCCCGACGCAGTACAACGCGGGCATTCTCAGAATAGCCGATCTGGAGCACGGCGATTACCTCGAAAAATACACACCGATCCAGAAGGAGACGGTCTACTTCATCAGCGACGCCTCGATAAGGAGGCCTGAGGTAAAGCGCTGGCACTCCCGCGTGGTTGAGCGCTTCGTCCCGCCGAAAAACACCGAGATACTTCTCCTCTTCCCCTGCTCGGCCAAGAAGCCCTATTCATTCTCGCGCTCCCACACGCTCTACCGCAAAGCTGTGAAAGAGGCGCTCGGCTCTGGCATTGCCAAAGTCCACGAGCTTATCCTTACCTCACCCTTCGGCGTCGTCCCGAGGGAGTGGGAGTGGCTGGCCAAGTACGACATAGTCGTCACCGGCCACTGGAGTGAGGAAGAGATCAAACCAGCGGCAGAGCTCCTCGCGAAGACGCTGGAGAAGTACCCGAAGGACGTTCCGATAATAGCCCACCTCGACGAGGCCTACGTCGAGATAGCCAAGATGGCCGCTGAAATGACAGGCAGGGAGATAATCTTCACCCGTGTTGAGAACGGGACCACGAGCAAGGAAAGTCTCAGGTCACTGACTGAAACCCTTAGAGAGTTCGAGCTTGAGGGAACAAAGGAGGACAGGACATACCGCTACTTCGAGGGCATAAGGAAGGTCTTTGACTTCTATTTTGGTATTGGCGCTGGAGAGGCCGTCCTGCCGGATAAAGGCCAGGTTAAGGGCTCCAAGATGCTTCGCCTCTTCGTCGACGGCCAGCAGACGGGAACTTATAAGGATGGCGTGATAAGCGTGACGCCCTTCGGCATGCAGAGGGTTTATGATGCAACCAAGTCCTACTGGGTGAAAATAGACTTTGACCTTCGCGGTGATGTCTTCGCAGTGGGTGTTGGCGAGGCCGATGAGAGGATCCGCCCAGGTGATATAGTAGGTATTGTCAGGGACGAGAAAGTCGTCGGTGTCGGCAAGGCCGTCCTCAGTGGCGAGGAGATGGTCAGGGCCAAGAAGGGCGTTGCCGTGAAGGTAAGGAAGAGGGCCTGATTAAAGGAAATAAAGAGCACCCTCTTTTAGGAATTCATAACGATTAAATTTGAGTTCTCTTCGTTCATAGTTTATGAGTCTGTGAGATAAATGCACAGGAGCAGGTAATTTCATTTTATCTGGGTTCTCTGGCTGTGAATAGTTCAATTTTGTGAGTTTTGTTATTGTCATTATGTCCTCCCGAGAAATGACATTTTTAGATATCTTTCCTCGTGCTACGAAATACGTGTTTCCAAGTTTCAATGGGACTTTAAGATAATTTGTGAAATAGTGGGCAGTTAGATAATAGGTATCACCAATCTTAAAGTAGTAATTATGGCGTGGACTCTTGACAGTGTGTTCTTTATAGTTTTCCCAGAAAAAGCGCACTAATGGTCTTTTTAAGATTTCAATTATCGTGAACCTATAGTTGTATTTTCGAGAAATCTCCTTAAATTGTTCAAGTTCTCCTCCTGGGACTTTTCCATCTCTTAAGAACAATATGTCGGCGTATCCTTTCCTATTTAATATTGCTGCGGCTTCTTGTTGAATATTTCCGATGAGATAGTTAATATTGGCTGTTTCGCTACTGGACTGTGGAGAAGTTATTGGTATAATCTTGAGAACTTGTCCATTTTTATTTTGTACTACTGCAGCCCCAGAAATACCGTAGTATCGCCCACTTTTATCCATTTCCCGGGTTACATCCAGTCCAATTATAAAGTCATAGTTAAGATTATCGAGAGAATAGAAATAAATGCCAAATGCATAAAGTGCTTGTAGTATCATGCTTTCAATGAGTTTCTTTTGGTCTTTAGATGGATCACGCAAATTGTTTATGTTAATTGCTTTATGGAGAATTCCATTGTTAAAAAAGAAGCCCTTAATTTTATCGAATTGCTCTTGCCTCATATCCGGGATTAGCGTTATTGCAAGGTGGTAGTCATATTCAACTCCCTTTTTGGAATGTATCCTTGTAAATGCGCTCTCGATTAAGTTCTCATAGTTTACAGGTATTCTACTAATAATGTCAATGGCTGAGGGAAGACTAAGACCTTCATTAACTTTCCTGAGGAATGTAAAATATTCTGAGAGCCTTTTTATTGTGCTGTCCACACTCTTTATTAAGTTCTGGATAACCTTAAGACTTTCAGAGTTCTCCCGATATTTTGCTGGGTATAAAATGTACACTCCAATAGTTTTATCTCGCAGAAATTCTGGTGATTGGATAGGAATTATTAATTCAGAAATATCATCGAAAGGGGTGTTAGTGAACAGCCAATTAAAAGTCCCCTTAATATTGTAATATGGTTGGATCGTCTTTTCTGTAATTGTTTTGTTTTTAAGGAATACTGCCTTGTAACTAATTGTTCGTTCATCAATTTTAAATGCTGGAAAAATTGCTCGCCCGGGGTATTTTGTAGAGTCGTATATTATATCGGCAACCAACTTTTTTGCGATGTTAAGGGCTTTTATGAATTCGTTTGATCTATAGATCTCTCTCAAAATTTCTTTGTTTATCGGCCGAATTAATTTTGTCCTTGCAGAATGGTATGATAAATATTTTCCCCGTGTTTGACTCCTGAAAATGATATTATAGTCATCTGGATACTTAGAGTCATCAATGGGACCAAGTTCTGTTTTCTTAGTGAAATATTCGTTAATCCGCTCCAGTTCTTGCTGGTATCTATCTGGATCCTTAGTTTTCAATATAATTTCCACAACCCTATGTCCCGGAGGTAGAGGGACGTCTTTTCTGGAGGTTTGTATTTTCCATTTAGGGTCTTTTAAGAGATTGTGTACTAGCTCCTTAACAGTTATCTTTCCCTCGATCAGCAGTTCCATAATTGTATGATTTTCAATTATCTTGTACTTTGGTAGAGTGACGAGATAAAAATGCTGCCCGTCATACTCAACTGTCACTAAAAATTTACGTATGATACTTCTTTCGGAATTAATGCTTTTCACGACCTCTCTATGCCCACGAATGTCACGCAGATATCCTTCTGCGTTAAGGATATTGAGTACTAATTTAGTTTTGTTTTCTTTCGACAGTTCAGAAAAACTAAATGCTCTGACTTCTTTCATATCATCTGGATAATGATTTTGCAGCAGACTTTCCTTTCCCACTACCCATGCACTGTTAGTCATCTCATCGTAGTTTAGAATGATACCCCCAATCTTTTGTATCTCACTATACGCTTCTTCGGGGTTAGAAGGCATATTGGTGACTCGAGCAACGATAATATCGGATAATATGTCTTGGATTAACTCATCTTTTAGGCGGTACATATTACCTTGATAAAAAGTCTGTTTCTCCATAGCATCACCATATGAATTCCCTTAATGTGAAGTTTAATAATTTTTGTCTTAGATAATAAGGCATAACTCCTAAAAACCCTCTTTTCTATCTTCCCCACATGCCCAGACACTTCAAGCGTGGTGTCAAGAGGGAGCACCACTTTCTCAAAGGCCTTGAAAAGCCCCTCGAAGAGATAGCCCAAATTCCAGGAGTTAAGAAGGTAATTCCCGGGAGGATCTACGCGAGCGACTCAAGGGGCTTCGAGATAAAGGTCTCGCGGGAGACCCCAACGGGGCTGAAGCTTATAGCGAAGAGCGATGGCTCAGTTCAGGATGTCTTTCTTGTCGTCGACAAGGCTGACAGGGAGAGAGTCTGGGGGGAAATCGAGAAGCTGAGTGATGAATGGAAAAATTAAAAATAACGGCTTCAACTCATCCAATGTACACCAGCTTGGCATTTATAGTAACATCCTTAGATGAAATCAGCGAGAATGTGTTGTCGAGCACTAGATAGTAGGTACCACCACCATAGAGATTAACAGTAGTATACACCTTTGTCACTTGACCACTATTGTACACTACTCTTCCATTCGAATCGACAATTTTGACAATAATGTCATCTCCGGAGCCTCCTTTAGCCTCAAACTCCAATTTAACCCTGACATCACTGGCATCATAAGGGACACTAAAACTGAATTTCCGTGTAGTTCCAGGATCCACAGTATATGTGCCACTAGCTATAGTTATAGTCCTCTCATGAGGCACAGCTTCTTGAACCGTCTCTGGAGCAAAAGCCATCAAACCCAAAAGTACTATCACTATAATGCCTATCACAGCTCCTACTCCAATTAGGAGTTTTTTCGTCTGCACCATGGTACCACCCACATTACTATGACTATTTAGTTTTAAAAAAGTTTCCACAATAATACAAAAATGATCTAGTGACAGAGAACAAAAGAACATACAAGCGGACAGAAAAATAGTCCAAAGCCTATTAAATCTCTCCCTTCCCCTCGAAAAACGCCTCCAGTTCCTCGTCGCTAATGTCCCCAGCGTCATCGATGTATCCAAGATTTCTCTTCTGAAGGTCTATGAGACCCGGTGTTAAGAGCAGCTTTCCGTCCAGCTTCGGTACCGCATAGTGCAGCGTTATCTCGCTGAATTCGTCGAGCTTTATCGTTGGATTCTCCTCGTACTCAATCTCCTCCAGCTTTTTACCGTCTGCTATGAGCTTGGCAACTATCGAAGCGCCATCTATGGAGTACTGCGGCTTTCCTATGTGGCGAACCTTCACTCCCTCCATACGCGATGTTATGAATTCCTTCGTTCTGCCGCGCGGCACAGCGTCGCCGAGAATTCCACCGACTACTATCATGGTGTCCCCGTCGATGTCCTCGGGCTTGAGCTCCTCCTCGGCCTGGAGGTCGAGGACGATGATTTTCGAGCGGTCAAAGGGAAACGTTGTGACGCTCTCAGTGATGACACTCCCGAGCTTTGCCAATCTCTCGCGCTCGTCCTCGCGAACGTTGGTGAATATCAGCCTGTCTCCCCACCACTCCGCAACGTGGCTGTACTCCAGCCAGAGCCAGTCACTTATCTCCTCGAGATGCTCAATGATCAGGTACGGCATTTTTCTCACCGATGGGGCTAAGGCCGAGCCTCTTAAAAGCCTTGCTTGTAGGCAAGAATGTCCAGCAACGGTTTTAAGCACAAAAACTCCAGCAAATCCCATGAGCTTTCGGGAGAAGTACGCCAAGCTTGGTGAACGCTATAACTTCCTCGAAAAACCTCTCGAGAGGTTCTTCTGTCCGCTGAGACAAAAGGCTATAAGCTTTGTTAAGGGAAGAACTCTTGAGATAGGCGTCGGCGTTGGCAAGACCCTTCCCTATTACCCTCCAGACGTTGAGCTCCATGCAGTTGATGCTGTGCCTGAGATGGTCAAGATAGCAGAGAAGAAGGCCAGAGAACTCGATCTGAACGCCCGATTTTATATTATGGACGCTGAAAAACTGGAGTTTCCAAGCGAAAGTTTCGATACCGTGATTTCATCCTTCGTCTTCTGCACTGTGCCAAATCCAGAGAAGGCTATGAAAGAGATTTACCGAGTCTTAAAGCCCGGCGGCAGGGCAATATTCCTGGAACACACGAAGAGCGAGTGTGAGCTCCTGAACTGGCTGTTTTTAAAGCCTCTGGACCTCTTCCTTGGTTGGCTCATAGAGGACAACACTCTAAGGGAGACGCACGATCTCGTTAGAAAATACTTCAAAATTGAGCACGAGGAGAGCCACTATCAGGGGGTTATAAGACTAATCATTGCAAGGAAGCCAGAAAACCAAAGTAAAGCTTTTAAGCCAAGGGGAACTTAGTATTAAACGCGCGGTGGTAGTCTAGCCTGGTCTAGGACACCGGCCTCCCAAGCCGGTGACCCGGGTTCAAATCCCGGCCACCGCACCATTCTCACAAACTTCGCCTTTGCGACGTTGATGCCTTCCTCGCCGCACGAGACAACATCTCCGTTGAGCTTGATCGGGGTTTGCATGTCGTTTTTAACTGTTTTAAGGGATTTGTCTTTATACAGGCAGTTTTTAGTGTTTCACGATAAATTTAGCGCCCAAAGGAAGTTAGGAGAAAGTGAGACTTGTTTTATTGGCTTGTTTTGAGTCAAGTCCATACTGGACTTGCAATCTTTAAAGGACATGCAAACTCTTCTCTGACAATTGGGAAGTTGCTTCTTTGATTAAACTTTGCAAAGCAAAATTTGCTTTGTTTCAAATGTTGAAACTTCGTCTCAACACATCGGGAAGCTTCGCCTCTCACGAAGCGTTGACGGAAAACTTGAGTGCGATTCTAAAATGCTTGTTTTCAAGAGGGTTTACTCTTCAATTATCGATTTGTGATGTTTCACTCTCCAAAAGGCGTCCGAAGGACGCCAGAATAAGGCGTGAAACTGCTTTAAAGACGCACCTTTTCAAAATTAACCCCTACTTCCAGGAAGTTCTAAGAGTGCACGCTCTAAATCTACGACACCAAAAATGAGAAAGAAAATTTTCGCGAGCCTTTCTTAAAGGCTCTACTTCAGCTTCTCGAGGATTATGGCAGGGCAAACCTTGGTGACGCCGTTAAGTTTACCTATCTTGTTGGAGATTATGTCTGAAAGGTCCTCTCCGTCCTTGGCCCAGATCTCGGCCATTATCATGTGGTCACCGCTCGTGAGGTAGACGTTCCTCACGAACTCGAACTCCTTGAGCTTGTTTGCGACCTCGAATATCTTCTCAGGGAGTGTGTCAACCCCAGTAAGGCTGACAAGGTTGTAACCGAGCTTTGACGGATCAACCACGATGGTGTACTGCCGTATAACCCCAGCCTCCTCGAGAGCCTTGACCCTTTTCCTGACGGCCGTCTCGCTGATGCCCAATACCTTCGCTATCTCCGTGAACGGAGTGCGGGCATCTCTGGTGAGCATATCGATTATAATCCTGTCCCTTTCATCAAGCATTTTTCATCACCTCTATCTTATGTTATGCAGACCAAGTATATTAAGTTTTTGAACTTGTCGGTTCTAAAGCCAAACCTTGTGTTTAAGTTTGACAACCACTTCGATGTGGGGAGTGTGAGGGAACATGTCGAGACCAACTGCCTCTTCCACAGAGTACTTTCCAGATAGCTCGTTCAAGTTCAGTTTAAGGGTCTTTGGGTTGCAGGAGACGTAAACGATGGTCTGCGGTTCATCTTTTAAGATTTTCTTGACCAACTTTGGATGCAAGCCCGCTCTCGGCGGATCGAGGATTATCGTGTCGTATTTCGCCAAGTTCTTGACGTCTTTGTCCTCTCCAACCGAAAAGACTGCATCAATCCCGTTTAGTTCGGCATTTCTGTTGGCCATCTCAACCGCGAAGGGGTTAATCTCGATGCCCTCAACGGTAAAGCCCCTCTTCGCAAGGTAAACGCCGAAGGTTCCGACGCCAGAATACAGATCGAGAACTTTTTCACCCTCCACGAGTCTGGAAACTTCCCTGACTAAGTTAACCGCTTGGTAGCTGTTAGTCTGGAAAAAGCTGTTGGGGTGGATAAGGTAAGCAACGTCATCGAGCCTCTCGCGTATGAACTCTTTCTTCCAAACCCTTTCCACATCGCCATAGGAGACATCGCTTGGTGTCCTGTTCACGCTCCAGTAGATAGAGTCAGCGTAGTCGAAGTAGTCCGGGAACTCCTCGGGAAGTTCCCCCTCGGCAGTTACAAGGTTCACCATCAGTTCATCCGTGAACTTGCCCTCACGAATGACTACATACCTCAAAAAGCCCCTGTTTTTGCCTATCTCATAGAGGCTCGGCTTGTGATCCTCTATAAACTCCCTGAGCGAACGGAGAACCTTTCCACTGGCTTTTCCGAAGACGGGACACTCCTCGATGTCCACGACGTCCCACCAAGTGCCCCTCCTTCTGAAGCCAATCCCATTTGTCGAAATGACAACATCAATACGATTTCTATGGCCATATATCTTCGGTGAAGGAATAACCTCGACATCAAAACCAAGAATCTCCGAAAGCTTGTCAGATTTGAACTTCAGCTGCTCATCGTAGGGAAGGTGCTGTAAGAGACAGCCGCCGCAGGTTCCAAAATATGGACACTTTGGTTCGGTTCGAATCTCAGAAGGCCCAACTACTTCATACTCAGTTGCTATGAGCGTTCTCTTCTTTTTCCGCCATCTTTTAATCTCGACGATATCGCCAGGGGCTGTAAATGGGACGTGAATTTCCCGTTTATCCAGCCTGACTATGCCCAGTCCTTCCAAATCCAGTCTCTCAACGACTCCCCTCATGATTCTTCCTTCAGAGGGTGCCTTATAAATCTGCCCTTGAACGAGTGTCAAATGTAGTTTCGGAAGGTTTATTTAGGTGGAGAGAGTAGTAAATAACGGTGCCGTTGATGTTCGGCAGGCGTAAGGATGTTGTTTACAAAGTCCTCGCCACCAAAAAGAGGGCCGTGGCCCTTCAGAGCCTGAGCGCCGAGCTCGAGACTCCCATGCCCGCGGTTCTTAAAACTGTAAAACAATTAGAATCAGACGGTCTCGTAGAGGTTTTCTACGGCCAGGATAAAGCCTCAATCATGGTGAAAGCAAAGACCATTGAGGATTACATCTGAGGCTTTTTCAATCATTTTTTAGAATAAAACACTAAGGGGGCCTAGCCAGTGGTATCAGTAGTCATAACCGGTAGGGGTGGGGCAGGAAAGACCACCATGACAACTAATTTGAGCACTTACTTCTCCAAGAACAACTACAGAACTCTGGTCATAGATGGCGACCTCTATCTTCCAAAGCTCGCATTCCACTTCGGCATATACAATCCGGTTTACAACCTCCATACCCTGCTAAAGGATCCCGAGATGAGGGTCCCGGATGCAGTCTACCATGACATCAAAACGGGTGTCGATGTGCTCCCAGGAAGTTCAAAGCTCTACGA
Organism: Thermococcus onnurineus NA1; assembly: GCF_000018365.1. Classification (NCBI taxonomy): domain Archaea; kingdom Methanobacteriati; phylum Methanobacteriota; class Thermococci; order Thermococcales; family Thermococcaceae; genus Thermococcus; species Thermococcus onnurineus. The sequence continues at coordinate 1,388,267 of NC_011529.1, forward strand.
CGTCCTTGACCTAGATCAGAGAAGGCTTAAGGACATTGTGAGAGAGATTCAAACGAGATACCAGATTACATTCATAGATTCACCGGTCGGAATACCCTTCGATACTATTTCAACCTTCAGGCTTGCCCAGTACCAGCTAATCATAGTAGAAATAGAGCGCTGTCCGATACACTCGGTTCACAGAATGATAGAAAACGAAGTTGTCAAACTGAAGGCCCTCGGGGAGGCCTACGGCCTGAAAGTTGGGGTCATACTTAACAAGGTCCGGGAATCCTCGCAGAACATCGACGAAATAGTGGAGTTCCTCGAGTATAGCGTCGATGTTCCGGTTGTGGGAATAGTTCCCTATGACTATCAGGTTCCAGAAGCAACCAACGAGGGAAGGCCAGTTGTTGACTACGCACCTCACTCAAAAGCCTCAAAAGCCATCGTCGAGGCGGGCGACATCATGGGTGAATGGATATTCGGGGAAAAGAAAAAGGAAGGGTCTCTCCACAGGCTCTACAAATCATTATTCTCTCATTTGCGAGGGGGCAGAATCCCTGCGGGCAAAAAGCTCTGAGACCGTAACGAGCGGAAGAAAAGTGTACTTCTCCGTCATTTTTTCTTTGGCCCCCTCTTCCCTGTCCACAACAACGCTTATAGCAACAACCACCGCGCCCTCTTTCTCAAGAATCTCAGCTGCCCTGAGGACGCTGCCTCCTGTGGTTGTGACGTCCTCGACCAGGAGTATCCTGTCGCCAGGCGTCACTTCACCTTCTATCTGCTTTCCTGTTCCGTACTCCTTCTTTTTTTTCCTGACTATGATGAGGGATTTATCCGTTTCGAGAGCCAATGCAGTGGCTATTGGAACCGCCCCAAGCTCAGGGCCGGCCACTTTATCAAACTCGATGCCAAGTTCCTCGACCCTTGATTTCATCAGCTTTGCAATAAGCTTCAGCGCCCGGGGATTCGTGATGAGCTTTTTGACGTTGATGTAGTAGTCGCTCTCCTTTCCGGAGGTGAGAACAAAGCGCCCGAAGAGTATAGCCCCTTCCCGAAAGATCATCTCGATGAGCTCGTCCTTCATTTTGGACACCTTAATGTTAATAGTCGCGTAAATTCTGGGAGAAATAGACACGAAACTTAAAAATCTTAGCGTCAGGTTAATAAGAGATAAAGGCTGAGGAAAATATTATGCTGACCGTCGAAAGGGTTATTGAGCACTACTTTGCCGTCGTGATCATCGTTGGGGGTCTCAGCCTCCCCTTGGGGATAAAACATACACTGAGAGCCTGGCGGACACTTCCAGAAGTCGGGTGGAGGGGCAGAAGCTTTGGAATGGGACTTCTGGCATTGGTACTTGCATCATTCCTCGAGCTCCCCATTCTTCTCCTTGAGAGCTGGCTGGCTCTGGCTTTTACAGCAGGCCTCGTCGAGGAGACTATCAAACTCCTCCCGCTGGGATTCTTCAGAGACTCCCCTGGATGGGAGAAGTGGAAACTCGTGATTGGAACTGGCCTCTTCCTCGGTCTTATGGAGGGCATTCTCTACACCGCTGGGATAATCGTACTTGAGGAGGATGTATACCTGATCGGTGTTAGGGCGGTTCTCATCGGACTCCACACCGTCTGGGCAGCGATCTCGATAGGCTTCCTGCTGGGTGGAAGTGGCTGGGAAAGGTTCTACGGACTGGCCTTTTCAATGGCGGCACACACGCTCTACGACCTGCCTCCGCTGGCGGTCGTCCAAGGGCTGTCTGCCGGGGCGGTGGCAGTTCTGGGAGCGGTCTCGACAGCCTTCATGCTCGCAACTCCCATAATGGCGAAGAGAGCGGCCGAGCTGGCGCTGAAACTCGCCCCTGAAGAAGAAAGGGAGGAGCTAGCTTCAGAATTCACTTTTTAGCCTTGAACCTCTCCTGGAACTCGTAGAGCTGGGCGATGCGCTCTATCGTGTCGGCCTCTTCAGGACTTTTATCCTCTCTCAGAGCCACGTAGCGCGGGAACCTCAGCGCAAACCCGCTCCTGTACTTCGGACTCTTCTGTATCTCCTGGTAGGTGACCTGGATGACCACCTTCGGCTCAATCTCCACGAATTTGCCCTCACCACCGATGATGAGGGGCTTGAGCATCTTGGTGAACTCAACGAGGTCTTCATCGGTGAAGCCGCTGCCAACCTTCCCGACCGGCACAAACTCACCGCTGTGCGGGTCATAGGCCGCAACCAGGAAGGAGCCGAGCAGGTGTGCCCTCCTTCCCTCGCCCCACTCCGCCCCAATTATGACAAGGTCGAGATCTTCCATGGTGGGCTTTATCTTGAGCCACTTCTTGCCCCTGTTTCCGGGCTCGTAGACGGAATCGAGTCTCTTCGCCATGAGACCCTCATGGCCAAGTTCAAGGGCCTTCTTGTAGAACTCCTCGGCCTCCTCGACCTTCTTCGTGACCAGTTGCTGGGCAAGCTTGAGCTTTTCGCCCTCCTCGACGATTTCTTCAAGCTTAGCTCTCCTCTCGCGGAAGGGGGTGTCGATCAGGGGTTCTCCATCGACGTAGAGGACGTCGAAAAGGTTGAGCTCCAGCGGGATCTTCTCTATCATCTCTTCGATGTTGTATTTCCTCCTGAAGCGCCTGAGGACATACTGGAAGGGTCTTGGCCTTCCACCCTCACCCACAGCGACAAGCTCACCCTCAACTATCGCTTTTTCGGACTTTATGCTCGCCTTTATGGCATCAACGACCTCGGGGATAGAGCGCGTGACGTTCTCCAGCCGCCTGGAGTAGATTACAACCCTGTCGCCGTCCTTGTGAACCTGAACTCTCGCTCCATCGTACTTTATCTCGAATGCCGCCTCGGCGCCCATCTCGAGGAGGGCCTCCTTGACGCTCGCCGCGTTCTGGGCGAGCATCGGCCTTATCGGCTTCCCAATCTGAATGTGAACCTTCCCTAGGCCATCGTTGCCTTCGAGCTTCGCCACCTTTGCAACGTAGCCGAAGTCGCTCGTGAGCATGTAGGCACGCTCAACGAGCTCGGCTTTGACTTTGAAGGCCTCGGCTATGGCATCGCGAAGTATGCCCTCGGCAACGCCCGTTCTCATCATGCCGAGAACGGTTCTTGCTATGTATTTACCCTCTTCCGGCTGGGCGTCCATGAAGATGTTTGCGAGGTACTTCAGCTTCCTGTCCTGGCTTCCCTCGCCACTCGCTTCGGCTATCTTAATGAAAGTCTGATAAACGCGCTTTATCGTGAGCGGCTGGCTGAAGAAGCTCTTCTGCTTCTTTTTCTTTAATGCCAAGGCAACGCTCTCGCCCAGATCTCCCGTGTCCTTGACTGAGTTCTCTATTTCCCTCTCCTGAACACCGGTTGCCATAGATACGGCCTTTATGAGGAGCTTCTCACCAACACCAAGCTCCCTCTCGTCCCAATCGGGAAAGACCTTACCAAGAATCAGGTATGGGACCACCTCGAGAAGCTCATCTGGAGTTTTCTTCAGAAAGTCGGCCACGAACTTAGTCTTGAGCGTTTTGAGGGTAGTCTTCTCGAGCCTGCGGTAAAGGTCAGAGAGTTCAGTGTATTTCATGTCTCCCATGCTCACCACCAAGAAGAATAGGAAGTAAGGGGATAAAAGACTATCCTACCCACCTGCCAACCTCGGGCTTGCCCATGAAAACATCGACGACGTCGAACGGAACTTCCAGGTCAGCGAGGATATCCCGAGCTTTTTCAACTTCTTCCGGTTTAAGGAGGGCAAAGAGACCCCTACCAAGCATTATCATCGAGCTTGGGTTTGAGATCACTTTGTCCAGCTCTCTGGCTAGTTCAAGGAGCTCGCCGTCCAGCAAACCGGTCCTTTCGGCGAACTCCCTCGCGAGGATCATCATGCGCTCGGGTTTAGGCTCTGCCAGAAGCTTCTCCAGGGCCTTAGAACCCTCGGCTTCTATGGCTTTGATGACGTCTCCGTCGAGAACCTCCTTGGTAGAGAGCCTCCCGAGTGGAACAACGAGAACCTTATAGTCCTCGAAGAACAGGTTATCGACCAGACCTATTCCCGGACCTCCTGCCTTAACCCGAATCTCTATCCCACCGGCGAGCTGTGCAATGACATCACCCAGGCCACCCTTGTTGATCACCTCGTGTCTGTGCGCCGTCTGCGCAGCCCTGAGCCACGTCCCACCGAAGGAGTAGCTCAGAGCCAGAGCCGTGCCCAGGGCCCCGCCGGCACTGTTGCCAAAGCCGTAGCCGTTGGGAAAGTCGAAGTACTGCCATATCTCAACCTCACCTGTGAAATCCATTGGAACGAGCTCTTCAGCGACGGAGTGGCTTATCACGGCCTCGTCCTTCTTCACAGGCTCGCCGTTGAAGGCCACGTGAATGTGCCTCTCCAGCGTTCCGGTTTCAACACTGAGAAAGACGTTCGTGCCCTTGGAGAGGTTCACACCGGCCCCCAGAGAGCCTGCTTTGAGCGGATCATCGTGAAAGCGCGGGACGAAAAAGGCTGTGATGTGGGCGGGAACGAAAGCTCTAATCAGCATCACCATCACCTCCAAGAAGAGTGCTCTCTCATGTTTTTAAAATTGGTGAAGGAAAGGATGGAAAAAGAGGAAATCACTCCTCGGCAACGTAGATGGGCACCTTGCCGTGCGGTATGCCGTACTTCTTGCCGTACCACTCGCTGAGGACGTACCACGCACCGACGAGGAGGGCTATACCCAGCGGCAGGAGTATAACCCAGCTCGTGACTCCCAGGGCGAACAGGAGGTACAGCACGCTGCCAATTGTCGCAACCGTGAAGGCATAGGGTATTTGGGTTGTGACGTGGTCTATGTGGTCAGAACCACTGAACATGGAGCTCATGATGGTGGTATCACTGATGGGTGAGCAGTGGTCGCCGAAGATGCTTCCGGTAAACGTGGCTCCGATGGTGGCGAAGACTATCTCATTAACCTGACCGTTGGTGAAGGCCAGGCTGAGCTGGACTCCAAGCGGAACCATTATGGCGAAAGTTCCCCAGCTAGTTCCCGTGGTAAACGCAACGAACATCGCAGAGAGGAACATTATCAGCGGCATCCATGGTCCGAGGTTCGCCCCAGAGCTGGTCGCAAGGCTGATGACGTAGTCGCCGGTTCCAACGCTTTCAGCGGCGGTTCCGAGGCTCCAAGCAAGGACGAGGATGGTGTTGGCGAAGAGCATCTGCTTCATTCCCCTGACTACTGTGTCTTCCCACTCCTCCACCGTCATTTTCCTCCTGCCCAAAAGCATTATGCTGGCAACGACGACCATTGCGAAGGAGCCCCAGAGAAGCGCGGTGGCAGCGTCGGCCTCACGGAAGGACTCAATGAAGCTGTAGTTGAGGAAGTTGACACCGAACGGGTTCTCCAACTCGGTCCACCAGCCGAGATCCTGACTATATGCCTCAAGGTTGGCCGCTCCGGTGTACCAGAGGCCAAGCATGGAGACGCCAACGAGGACAAGGAGCGGAATAACGAAGTCCCAGAGACTTCCGCCCTCATTGGGCGTGCCTAGGTCAACCTCGGTGGTCATGAGGGGCTTCGCACCGTCGCGGAGGACTTTGCCCTCAGTCCTAGCGCGATATTCTGCCTTCAGCATGGGGCCGTAGTGCCTGTGGGTGTATGCAACGATGAAAACGAGTATTATTGCCAGTATCGAATAGAACCTATAGGGCACGCTAGACAGCCAGGCGTCATAAGTTCCATAAACGATGTTGGCGTTATCAAAGCCCTTGCCTATCATGAGAAGTTCATAGCCTATCCACGTTGAGACGAGCGCAAGACCAGCCACGGGTGCCGCGGTAGAGTCGTCTATGTAAGCGAGCATCTCCCTGGAAACCCTCATCCTGTCGGTGATGGGCCTCATGGTGTTTCCGACGACTATGGTGTTGGTGTAGTCATCGAAGAACACCAGTATACCGAGGATCCATCCGAGGATCGAGGCCCCTCTGCTGCTTTTGACCCTCCTTACCAGGGAAGCCGCCAGCGCGTGGACTGCGCCGGACTTGTAGATAAGTCCGACACCCGCACCTATCAGGAAGTTAAATATGAGTATCCTGGCGTTCCAGTCGCTTGTAACGCTACTGACAATCCACTCCAGCGTCTGGGTGGTCCCGACTACCGGATTACCGCCGGCGACCATCACTCCACCAATCCAGACGCCCGCAAACAGCGCCAGGATGACCCTCTTTGTCCAGATGGCTAAGATAATGGCAACCAATGGGGGCAGCAATGCCAACACACCAAAGTCCGACACATTTTCACCTCCTGAGGTGTTTCATGCAAAGGAACACGGAGAGAATATAAAGCTTTCTGTATATCCTTTGTCGTATTGCCTTATTCTCGAAAAATTTTCTGGAACGATTCCATCCATTAAAGGCCTAGTTACTGCATTCAGGGCAAATTTTATGAATTTCTGCATTAATGAAGACTTTCAAGTACATTAATGCTCACTAATACCATAAAAACCTTTCCCAAAAAAAAGCTTCAGAAAAGCACAACTAAACCTTAAAAGAAGGCAGAAAGGAGAAGTCACTCAGAAGAGTAATTGAGAAGTTAAGAAATTTTCACAAAGATTCTCCAGTCAGCTCCCTCAGCTTTTGGAAATCCTTTCTAAGCTCTTCCTTCAGCGCTGGGCGGTAAAGAGCCACGGCCGGATGGTACATTGGCATTATGACGATTTTTCCAAACAGCGTGTGGGCTTCGAAGGCCTTTCCGTGGATTTTACTTATGGGTTCGACCTCGAAGCCGAACTTCTCGAGTATGTAACGCATCGAGTGCCTCCCAAGTGGAACGATGACCTTCGGCCTTATGATGTCTATCTGCCTGTCGAGGTATGGTGAGCAGGCCTTTATTTCATCCTCCGTAGGGTCGCGGTTGTCAGGCGGACGGCATTTGACTATGTTCGTGATGTAAACCTCATCCCTGTCCAGGCCTATTTCAGCCAGGAGTTCGTCGAGAACCTTTCCTGCCCTCCCAACAAAAGGAAGCCCCTTCTGATCCTCCCAGTAGCCAGGTGCCTCACCGACGAACATGACCTTGGCGTTATAACTTCCCGAACCGGGTACGGCGTTAGTTCTGAGCTCGCCAAGGGGACACTTCCGACAGGATTTTATTTTCTCCTCGAGCTTATTCATCAGCTCTTCCTTGCCCATGAAAACACCTCAACGCTTCAGTGCGAGCGTCTTCTGGGCTAGATAAGCCTTGAGGAACTCGACCCAGGCAGTGTAGTAGCCCTTCTCATACTCGTCGCGGAACTCGTGCTCAAGGATTCCCTCAAAGTGCTCGAGCAGTTTCTCGGCCTTCTCCCGGTCATGGTCTCTTATAAGTTGGACTATCAGTGCATCAGGGTCGTTGTCTTTTATGGCGCTCATGAAACCGTTTATGGCCTTGCCATAACCCCTTCCCCACTCGTCGCTCCCGGCCATCTTCTGGAGCTTCTCAAGGTGAGCCCTGGCCTTGGTGAAGTCCCTCTTGAGGAGCGCGCGGAGGAACATCTCCATCCTCATCTCTCTCGCCGGCATTCTACCACCGCATTAAGTTTGAGCCTTGGCTTTTAACGCCTTCGCCTGCTGCCCAGACACATGCCATACCTATGAAGGAAAATCTGCATATTTACGCAAAAGTTTTTATACCTGCGGATTGGAGAAATGACTAGAAGTTGGAGTTGAAGAGGTGAACACATATGGCCGAGAGCATTGATGAAGTACCCAGCGGCGAAAAAGAGTTCGAGCAACTCACGAAGAGGGTCAGGGACGTACTGGAGTTTCCAGAGATAACCCCTGAGGAGTTTGAGGATATGTTGAAGAATGCGAGCAGGGCCTACGGTGGGCCGCTGCCGCACAAGACGTACTCCCTCTGTCCCGAGACGAGGAAGGTTGTTCCCGCTTTGATCTGGGAGAAGGATGGAAAGGTTTGGATAACAAAGCGCTGTCCCGAGGGCCTGATCACCGATGTTTATTATGAGAGCGTTGAGCAGTACTATCGCTTCCAGAAGTGGAGGTACGATTTCAATCTCATGAGTTTCAACGTTGAGAATTCAGGTGTCAACTGTCCCTTCGATTGTGGACTCTGCGCCAGGCACCGCTCCCACACTAGCCTGTTGAACATAGTCCTGACAAACAGATGTAATTTATCGTGCTGGTACTGCTTCTTCTATGCCAAGGAAGGCCAGCCCATCTACGAACCGACACTTGAGCAGATCCGCATGATGCTCCGCAATGCGAAGAAGGAGCATCCCATCGGGGCCAACGCCGTTCAGCTCACGGGCGGAGAGCCAACGTTAAGGAACGACCTCATCGAGATCATCAGGATAGCCAAGGAAGAGGGCTACGACCACGTCCAGCTCAACACCGATGGAATCAAGCTCGCATTTGAGCCAGAACTCGTCAAGAAGATCAGAGAAGCTGGAGTCAACACACTCTACCTGAGCTACGATGGAATGACGCCCCAGACCAACTGGAAGAATCACTGGGAGATCCCGCTCATCTTTGAAAACGTTAGGAAGGCCGGCGGACCGGGAATAGTCCTCGTCCCGACCACCATAAGGAACGTCAACGACCACGAACTCGGTGCCATAATCAACTTCGGCCTCAACCATCTCGATATCGTCCGCGGCGTCAACTTCCAGCCAATTTCCCTCGTTGGAAGGGTTCCCAAGAAGGAGCGCCAGCGCTTCAGGATAACCATCCCAGGGGCAATAAAGCGCATAGAGGAGCAGACCAACGGCACAATAGCCATGGAGGACTGGTACCCAATACCAATTGCCGGTCACATAGCAAGGTTCTTTGAAGCCTTCACGGGAAGCAAGTACTACATGACGAGCCACTACTGCTGCGGAGCGGCAACCTACATCTTCCTCGACAGGAAAAAGAAGAGGGTGGTGCCGATAAGCAGGTTCCTCGACGTTGAGGGCTTCGTTGAGTACCTCGAGACCAAGACTGAGGAGATAGAGAACTGGAAGCATCTTGGAAAGCTCCAGAAGCTCAAGCTCGGAGCTGAGATATTCATCAAGTTCAAGAGCTTCTACGATGAGAAGTACGCGCCAGAGGGACTCGACGTCCTCGACCTCATAAAGAACGCCTTCATGCACGGCAACTACGACGCCCTGGGCAAGTTCCACAAAAACGCGCTCTTCCTCGGAATGATGCATTTCATGGACGAGTACAATTACGACGTTGAGAGGGTTGAGCGCTGTGTCATCCACTACGCCATGCCCGACGGAAGGATAGTGCCGTTCTGTACATTCAACGTGATTCCGGAACTCTACAGGGACAAGGTGCAGGCACAGTTCAGCTACACCTGGGAGGAGTGGAAGACTCTACACCCGGACTGGGACTACAAGAAGGACAAGTACGTTAGAACCAAAGAGTTCGTCGAAAAGATGAAGAACAGCGAGCTCTACAGGAAGACCTACCTCGAGATAGAGGACTACTTCGGGGTGAACACCAAGGCCTGAGGTGATAGGAATGACCGTGAACGGGGAAAAGAGGCTCACCAAGCTCAGCTTCAAATTCGGCAACATAGACTGGGAGATGGCAGTGGTCAAGCAGTATGAACTCCTGAAAAACGCGGGTGTGTGGAGAGCGTTCATCAACGGCTACGCCAAGAACGGCTTTGTAGTCTTCGACGAGGAGAAGCTGAGCAGGGAGAAACTCCTTGAAAAGCTCAAGGAGCTCGAGCCAGAAGTCGTCAGGGAGGAACACCTAACGGTTGCGGAGCTCCTGGAGTCCAGCCACTCCTGGGGCAATATACTCGGCAGGATGGAGTCCTGAGAGGATAAAAGAAATCAGCGGAGCTCTATTCTCACTTTTCCCTTCATGTCCTCTTTTTCAAGCTCGAAGGACACTATCCCGCTGAAGGAGCTTAAGTCCAAGACGTTCTTTCCGCGTCTCAGCTCGAAGGTCTCTGCGTAAGCCCCAGATGGGGGGAGCGAGAGGTCGTACTCGTAAACGGTGAGCTTGTTGTCAGAGCTGGCGTAGAAGACTGCCCTCGGCTCAGTGTAGCCATAAAGCGGAATTCCTCCAAAAGTTCCTGCGCCGAAGTTCCTTGCCATGCTCGGAAGGGCGAGGGGTATGGAGAAGCTCACCGCCGGGGGCCTGTCCTGGAGAATCTTCTCGTCGAGCACGACTATGTCCCTGTTCCCCGTGTCAAATGGGGTGGCCTCGGTTGCCCCGGTATTGGGCGCGGTGTTGGTACCAAGGAGTATTTTTCCATCCACCTTCTCGATGCTCGTTATCCGTGCCCCGAAGGCCCCAACGATTTTCACCATCGGCGGGGCTATGTAAACCAGGACGCTAGGGCCGGCCACCGTGTTGGTGGTGATCCAGTTGAACTCGTCAGATGGCAGATAAGCCGCGTCGTGATAGGCGTTGAAAGCAGTCAGTATTCCACCGCCCACGTTTATCGCGTTCACCCTGAAGGGCGCGTAGAAGGTGCAGAAGTCAAAGAGCCTGAAGAATGTGAGGTCCTCTCCCATGAGCGGGTTGCCGGCAAAGAGACCCCCACGAACAAAGGCGAAGACCCTGTTGTAAGCGGAAGCCATGGCTCCAAGCTCTGCCTTTATATAGGGCCTCCCGTCGACGCTGCTTCCGGGCTTGAAGGTATTCCATTTCCCGGTTATCAAATCAAGAGCCCTTAACTCCCTCAACCCCTCCGTAAAGTTGTTGCCGATTCCAAAGAACGCCACATCATGGACGAGGGTTCCCTTCGGCGAAGGATCACCTATCAGTTCTTCCGCCCTGCCGGTTCTCCTATCCAGAGAGTAAACGCCGAGGTTGGCGTGACCGTCCTCCCTCGCGAGCAGAAGTCTATCACCGTATGGGTCGTAGATGATATCGCTTATCTCCCCGGCCCAGTCGGTCTCATGGTGGATTGAATCCTTCCAGAGGAGCCGTATAGAGTCGTTTTCCGTATCGTAAACGTGGACGTGGGAGTATTTGTTGACGAAGCTTATGGTACGGTTCTTGTAAACGGCCGGAGCGTGAACCCAGCCGCCGAAGTAGATGAACTCATCGACTCCCGTTACGGCGTTGTAGGTATCCCCTCCGCTCGTGGGGCCTTCCCCGACTAGGGTAAAGTCGTAGGTTTTTTCCTCGCCGTCCCTCACGAAGTGAGCCTCGGCCTCGAAGGCCAAGGTGTAGTAGAGCACGCCGTTGTAATATTTAAGGCCAAATATTCCACCACTGCCCCATTCGGGGCCGTAACGCGGGGGAAAGCGATAGTTCTTCAGCTCCATAATATCACCGGGATTGAATATAGCTTCCCTCTTATTGAACTTTCGGGAGACTTTTATACCCCAGCGCCGTAGGGGAAACCATGTATCGCGGGCTGGCGATAATCTTCGGCTTCTTCCTCATGGGCGAATGGCTGAGCGAAACCCTCAGTCTTTCAATCCCGGGAAGCGTTCTCGGGATGCTCCTGCTGCTCGGCGCACTTCTCAGCGGGGTGATAAAGTTAGAATGGGTCGAGAACGAAGCGGAGATCTTCGTCAGGAACATGAGCGTCCTCTTCATTCCGCCGGGAGTCGGCATAGTGACATACCTTGGCCTGATAAAGAGCCAAGTGGTGCCGATATTCGGGGCGCTTCTCATCAGCTTCATTGTAACGCTCCTGGCAACGGCGAAAACGGTTGAGTTGATAAGGGGAAGAAAAGGGGGCGATGCCGGATGAGCCCCTTCGGGATAACGCTCACTCTGGTTGTATTCTGCATCTTCTCGGAGCTTCACAACAGAAAGAGGGCATTCTATACGAACCCTGTCTTTCTGTCGATACTCACGATAGCGCTCATCCTCAAAGCTGGAAGGATTTCTTACGACTACTACATGGACAGCGCCAGGATACTCATCTTCCTCCTTGGGCCGGCTGTTGTCAGCCTTGCAATCCCTGTTTACAAGGGCCGAAACATGATAAAGGCATACGCAAAGGAGATAACCATAGGGATTGTAGCCGGAGGAACAATAGCTATACTCAGCGCCTTCTACATGGCGAAGCTCCTCGGGGGGAGCGAGGAGGTTCTGCTCAGCATAGCGCCGAAGAGCGTCACGACTGCAATAGCCATCGGAATAAGCGAGAAGATAGGTGGCCTCCCAGCTTTAACGGCCGTTCTGGTGATCCTGACGGGGATCCTTGGCAATGCCCTTGGGGTCGAGCTGCTGAACCTCGTCCGCGTGAAGGACAGAATAGCGAGAGGGTTAGCCATGGGCGTTACTTCCCATGGCCTCGGGACGGCTAGGATAATCCTCGACGACGAGCTGGCCGGGGCGGTGAGCGGATTGGCTATGGCCCTTAACGGCGTCTTCACGTCTCTATTGCTTCCCTATCTCATCGAACTCCTCAAGTAGGCACTCGCTTATCCTCAACCTGTCCCTGGCGTCCAGGAACAGCGTGAAGTCACGCTTGGCTATTCTGTCGCTTATTGGCGCGTGCTCGACGAGGAAGGCTATTATCTCCGCCGTGCTGTAAGGAACCTTGATCTGAAGCTCGTCCGCCTTCTTGAAGAGTTTGTCAGGGACTGTGAAGATGTCCTCCCCCTTCCTGACCTCAACACTTATCTTGGAGTTTATCTGCTCCCAGATGGTGATGGTGTTCCTAGCTTTCTCAATCTTTTCAAGGGCCCTTCTCTCAAGAATGCTTATGTTAGCCCTGCTCGTGCCTAAAAGCTCGGCTATCTCGCTCTGTTTCAAACCCCTAGCGCGCAGACGGAGGATCTTAATCTGCTGCTCCGTTAGGAAGCTCTTACTTCCCATTTTAAACACCAGAGTTTAACATGTATCAATGGGTTAAAACTTTTTCCATACCAAAGGCAAGACTTCAACGTAATCTAGGAAGAGAGGGCAAGAATTCCAGCCAAGGTATCCCAAGAAAACCGCGAGAATTTTGGTGGTCCCGCGGCCCGGATTTGAACCGGGGACCTGCGGATCTACAGTCCGCCGCCGCTCCCAGGCTAGGCTACCGCGGGACCCTACAGCCAGCCCGTTCCATAATGCCCTGGGTAGGTTTATAAATTTTTCTCCCAAACCTAACTTCGGTGAGAGCATGAAGCTTTATGAACCCATAACGCTCGCAATGCCACTCGCGAAATGGATAGGGAACTTCATAATGGAGAGGGGCCACCTGCCAAGTGGCGAAGACGTTAGAGAAACAATGAAGAGTTTGGGCCTCGAGGAGATCTGTCTGGACAAAGGTCTAGCCGTTTTTAGGGGCCGCTTTTTAATTGCGCTGGTCTTCCCGAGGAACGGGAATCTCGTCATCGACGTAATATCGTCCAGCGGGGAGCTGAGCGACGCGCTTGAAGTGGTAGCCTACCACGACAAAAAGATAGAGGCATTCGTGGTGGAGATACTGCCGACCAACGATCTTGAATACGAGGGCAACATCGGTATCGAGCCGATAATCATAGACGAGGAGAGCCTAGAGCTCGAGAGCAGCCCGGTTCTGGGCTACTTTGAGGAGGACGAGGAAGGGATGTTCCTGGTGATAGACGATGAGACCTATGAGCGCTGGAATGAGGCGGACGATATTCACACCTGCCCGATATGCGGCGGCGAGCTGGCCTGGCGCAAGGAGAAGGCCTACTGTGCAGACTGCGGTTATGGGGTTAAGGTGGTGAGAAAATGAGCCGTATTGTTAAAGCCCAGCTTGTTAAGTACTCTCATCTCGCCCACGAGAGGGGACTTACGGCGGCCTTCGGCGGGAATCTGAGCATCAGACAGGGAAATCTGATCTTCATCAAAGCGACCGGGGCCATCATGGACGACATGGCGAGGGAACAGGTGGCGGTAATCGACATGAACGGAAAGCAGCTGTCAGCTATTAGGCCCTCCTCCGAGTACAGGCTCCACCTGGCGATCTACCGCGAGAGACCGGACGTCAAGGCTATAGCCCACCTCCACCCACCGTATTCAATAATTGCAGCGACCATGCTCGAGATGGAACTCCCGATAATAACTCCAGAGGCGGAGCTGTACCTAAGAAGGATACCGATTGTACCCTTTAGGCCCGCCGGAACGAAGGAGCTGGCAGAGGCTGTCGCAGGGGTTATATGTCAGTCAGACGCCGTCCTGATGGAAAAGCATGGCATCGTCACCGTCGGGAAGAGCCTGAGGGAAGCATTCTACAAGGCCGAACTGGTTGAGGAGAGCGCAAAGCTGTGGTATCTGCTCAGAAAATGATTATCAAACACACGGAAGAAGAGAACCATCAAACGCAGGAAATGAGCGGGAAAAGTAAAAGCGCTCACTTAACCTGCTCAAGGGCTCCGAGGACCTCCCAGATGATGGTCCTCGTGTGCATAGGCATGTTCGGATCCTCGCTAATCTCCTCGAGGATGGCTATCGCGTCGGCGGCCCTGACGGCCGGCTCCTTGCTCTCGTCGAGGAGGACCTCTATGGCCTGCTCGGCGGCTCTCCTAATGTTCCTCGGAACGACAGTGTCCTGGACGACCTGCTCCTTGAGAACCTGCACAATCTGGTGAATCAGCTCGCTCATTCTATCACCCCCTTTTCTAAAGAATTGTTACTAAAATCTCCTCGGGTTATCTTAAGCTTTCCTAACTAAAAAACTTTTCGGTTAACGTCGAAACTAAAGAAGGAAAATCAGTACTCGACCCCCCTCCTCGCAAGGATGCCCCTCTGATAAGGGTGCTTTATCTCCCTCATCTCGGTGACGTAGTCGGCCAACTCGAAGAGCTCCTCCGGGCAGTAGCGGCCGGTGATGACGAGCTCGGTGTGGGGTGCCTTGCTCTTGATGAGCTCCTTGACTTCCTCGACGTCGAGCATGCCGAAGCCCAAAGCGACGCAGAGCTCATCGAGGATTACCAAGTCCCACTCTCCGCTCGAGACAACTTCCTTCGCGCGCTGAAGGGCTTTCTTGGCAGCTTCTATGTCGTCGGGCTCGGGTTTGCCGTGGACGAACTTCGGTAACCCAAAGGACTCTATGACCGCCCCGCACTCTGCTATCTTCTTCTGCTCTCCGTAAACGTTCCCGGCCTTCATGAACTGGAGTATTATCACCTTCCCACCGGAGCCGAGCATTCTCACCGCAAGACCGAAGGCTGCGGTGGTTTTTCCCTTCCCGTTGCCGGTGTAGATGTGAACCAAGCCGAGCTTGTCTTTCCAAGGCATGTGAATTCACCAGGGTGGATATAATCGCCAGGGTTTTTAGGAGTTTGGCATGAAATTAAAGAAAGGGTTAAATTCTTGCTCATATAACCTTCCAGGTGGTGAACCAAGATGCCAGATTACTTCTTAATATCCCTTTCAAACAGAAGAACAGAAGAAATCTAGAACTCTGCATAGAATACGCCCTTGCTGGTTTTACAAACAGTATAAATGGTCTCTGGACATTTTTCGACATAAACGTTGGAGATTATGTCTCTTTTCTGTACGGAGCAAGAGTCAGAAACCTGTACCAGGTTGTTAGAAAAGTTGCCTACAAAAACGGGGAGAATCTTTCTCCTTGGCCGCCGATAACCTTCAGATCAAAAAGGACATATTATTTTCCTTTCAGGCTGTTCTTAAAACAGGAGAGAGAATTTAATGAGCCAATGGTCAGGCCCGAATTTTCTTACGTAGCTGAGAACTTGCTTTTGAGAGGTGGCTATAGAAAGACACATTTTCAAGCTGATACAATAACCTTTTACAATGTCTCTGAGATGGAAAGCGCATTTAATGGCGAAACCAAGTATATAGAGTTCGAGGCCGAGCCTTTTGAACCCAAAATTGTTTTCAACGAGAAAACCAAAAAAATTCTGGAAAAGTTCTACTTTAAAGAACTTATACTCCAGTCTCTCGTGAGAAGAAAAATCCAGAGTTCCGTTCTCGATGATGCTTTGGAATTTTTTGGTATTGATAAGTCTCCAGATGAATTTGAAGTGCTTGGTGAAAAAGCCCTTCCTGAGGGATACGTCGATATATTCATCAAGCTAAGACATCCAGCTGGAACAAATAAGTATCTGCTCGTGGAAGTTAAGACTGGAAATGCGCAAAGAAAAGACATAGAACAATTAATAGGACACATAAGCGAATTTAGCAATGAAACTGTTGGGGGAATACTAATCGCCAGAGATTTTTCAAAATCTGCCCTTGATAATCCAAAATCCTGCTAGTTAGATACTATTTTGATGGCTTAGACAAATCGGCAGAGTATAGTTACGAAGAACTGCTGAGAATGCTAACCTTAGAGGTGATAATATGAGAAAAAGATTGTTTATATTCATGACACCGGATGGAGCTACATATTTGTCCCCTAACGAGATATATCCTGATGTGGAAAACTTTCAAGTGCTTGGATTTGGTGAAGGATTGAATGAAGAAGAAGCGTTTGAGGACTTTATTAAGAATAATAAATGGGTGTTAGAGACGCAGTTTAACGAGGTGATCTGCATAGAGGTAAAGTCGAGAATTTACCAAGGCAAAAGATTTTATCTCAACAACAGAAGCTCGACGAGCTCGACTTCAAACCGCTCATTCCGAAGCTAAGGTTGACCACAGTTTGTGACCACTTTGAGATGTTGCTTGCTAAAGAGTGCATACCCCAAATTCATACCTTCTAATGCTGGGATTTCTCATAGAAATTACCGTATATTTAAGTCCACTTTTCTTTTTTGACGCCCGTAGGGCGTCGGTTTAAAAGTGAACTCCTCACGAAAGGGCGTGCTCTAGCAGATTCCAACACTCTGGAGGTTAAATTTAACGGCAATCACACTTTAGAAGCGAGCTTCAAGAAGGAGCCACAAACTTTGATGAAACTTTGCGAAGGCAAAGTTTCTTCTGGGGCCGGGGCCGGGATTTGAACCCGGGCTAGGGGATCCACAGTCCCCTGTGCTGACCAGGCTACACCACCCCGGCCATGTCCAGCTAAACCTTTTGAGTTAGCTTTATAAAGTTTTCGTCAGAACGGGCTGAAAGAGGGAGCTGAGACCTTTTACATTCAATAACCGAACTCAGAGGAGAGATTGAAAACCGTCAAACCACACGGGGAGGTTTCGAGATGAAAGCCAAGAGAGAAGCGCTCGCGAGCCTCTTCACGGCCATAAATGAGGGTAAAGTCGACGAAGACATAATAGACCTCCTCCTTCTCATCAACTCAATAAAGGGCATCTACACCACATCCTCCTGCTCGGGGAGGATTGGAATCATCGAGGAGCCGGCCCTGGGGGCAAAGCCCCTCTCCCGCTGGCTGATAAAGGCTCACAGACTCATAGAATTTGAAGAAGCGAAAGAAGCCCTGGAAAATGCCAAAGAGGGAATCATCTTCCTCAAGAGCCAGCCGCCTATCTTTCACGTCGTTGCCGAAGACCTTGAGAAGGCAAAGAAGCTCCACGAGCTAGGATTAGCTTCAGGCTTCAAGTACACCACCTTCAAGGTCATCTCCAAGCGTTACCTCGTTGAGATAAACGCCACCGAATACCTTACCGCTCCCCTTGGAAAGGATGGAAAGGTCCTGGTGGACGATGAATACCTCCGCTTCGCCATCGAGATCGGCAACGAGATGCTGAAGCGCTCGAAGGGCAGGCTCTCCCGCCTTGAGGAAAACTTCAGAAAGCTGAGGAAAGAGCTTGGCGAAGACGAGCTGTTCTACGAGATGGCCTCCAAGTACATGATAGACTACTCCAAATCATTACACTCTGGACGATGAATCGGAAGGTGAAAAGGCTGAGAAGGGGGATAGAATCTCTGGGAAAATAGCCTCTTACCTCATCTCGTTCCACTCCGGGTTTCCGTACCTCTCCTCTATCAGTTTCTCTGCAAGCTCGAGCTCGTAGTCCGTCAGCTGGCCTTCTTCCAGCTCAAACGCAGCAAAGAACTTGTCTCTCAGCAGCTCGTAGGTCTCCCAGCGGTTCAGCTTTATTCCCTCGCGCTCCAGCGTCGTAACCCTCTCCCAGATGCTCGAAACTCCTTTATCGGAAAGCTTTGCCTTCGAGACCCTCAGAACCTTAGCGAGTACATCCACCCTCGTCGCGTACATGAACGTGCCGTGCTGGAGGATTACCCCCTTTCTCCTCGTCTGGGCAGAGCCGCTTATCTTCTTGCCGTTGGCAACGATGTCGTTAAGGCCGGAGAAGCCGGCGTCGAGGCCAAGCTCCTTCAGAGCATCGACGAGCGGACCAGCCAGGTAGCGGTAGCTCTCCTCGACGTTCCTCAGGGCGGGATGGTAGTCCTCGCCGACGACCACAGAATAGGTTATCTCACCGAACTCGTCGTGGAAGACGCTTCCGCCGCCGGTTATGCGCCTTACAACAGGGATTCCGAGCTTCCCGGCAACATCGAGGTCAACATCGTGCCTAACGCTCTGGAAGCGGCCTATAGTTACCGAGCTGGGACTGAAAGCGTAGAGCCTCACCGTGTCGGGGACCTTGCCCTCGATTCTAGCGCGCATTATTGCCTCGTCTATCGCCATCTGAACCTCGGGTCGGGCAACTATGAGCGGAATGAACCTCATGCTATCACCAAGGTTAAAAAATCAAGAGCGTTTTTAAGCCCAGCGATGATGACGCCCAAGCCCTCCTGACGGGTGATGAAAGCGGTCACCACTGAGCAGATAGAAACTTTGCCTTCGCAAAGTTTCATCAAAGTTCGTGATTCCTTCGTTGGGAGCCTTTTTAGAATGGGTTTTCTTTTTTATGAACTTGCGTGATTTGTGGAACCTCTGCAAACGCTCATTTTTGATGGGGTTTGCTTTTTGGATAAGCGCCCTTCGGGCGCTGAGGAGAGAAAACCTTCTAACGGGCCCTTATGAGGTAGTTCCTCGCAAAAGCCCCAAGTCAAGTAAAAACCAACTTAGTTGGGTAAACTCACTGAGAATCACAAAAACTTGGTCAAGAGTGAAGGGAAGGAACCTCCAGTGGATTAAGAGAAAAAGAGATGTGAGAAAACGTAGTTTTCCAGATTTTAGAGAAGAACAGGACGTGGCTTCGCCCCATATCGGGGGTTTGAGAGTACAGGAAGCTTTTGGAAAAAGCTTCACCAAAAGTTCGTAGCTCTTTTCAAGGCCGCTGGATAGCAGTGGATTTCGCTAAGTTCTAAAGTTAAATTGGGGAGCCTCCTGAGGACTTTTCGATATCGCTTAGGGGTTTTCTTTCGGACGCCCTTCGGGCGTCTATTCAGGTAACCACCTTATTAAAGAGAGCATTTTTCGAGAGGCTCAGAGATAAATTGGCCAAGAGCAATGAAATCAACCCCCAAAAGAAGGTAAAAGGAGCTACGAACTTTGATCAAACTTTGCACCAGCAAAGTTTGATGGTCAGGGGCCGATTAGCTCCTCATCGGTCTCTCGGCCACCTACCCTCACATCATCCCAGGCCGAGGCGCTCCCTTATCTCGAGCGGGATGAGGCCTATCTTCGGGAAAACTAGCAGGGCCTTGTCCTCGACGGCATAAGCTGGAACGCAAGGGACCGGCCCGTAAGGCGTTGGATAATCGGGGTCGGGAGCCCAGTTGTTGTCGCCCCATGTGACGAAGCACTTCTCAGTTTTCCCTCCAAGGCTTACCTCCTTTATCTCCCTGACGCGGTGAATTATCGGGTATTCATAACCGGGGCGCTTATAGACGATCACGTCGCCAACGTGAACTTCATCCATGTTGTTCTCACTTATCCCCTTCAGGAGGACGACATCCCCCCTGTAAAAGACGGGTTCCATGGAGCCGCTCACCACTATGACCAGCGGCGAGTCCGTGTGAAGGGCCATCTTAAGCCCGAATTGGAGTGCAAAAACTGCTATGAACGCGATTAGGATCCATGCTATGTCCTTTTTCCACGACTCATCCATCTCAGCGCCTCCATCAGAGTGCTTATTCTAGCGGGTATGGCACCTATCGCGGTGCATGTTTCAAGGCTGACCCTTTTCCCTGTTATATCCATATGATAGCGCGCCATCTTAAATATTTCCTTTGGAAGGCCATGCCTTCCAAGGCCTATCAGGAGCAGAAAACTCTCGCCTTTCAAAGCCCTCTCTGAGAGCTCAAGTGGGGTTATCTCCTTCTCCTCGCTCGGCTTTCTAGTGGTCGCAACCGGCGTGCCGAACTGAGGGGGAAAGCCCTTCTTCGGAAACTCAAGGAGGTGGAAGCGGTTTCTCTGGGCGAGCTCGAGGAGATACTTCCCTCCCTCGCCTATGGTCGTGTGACTGGCTATTTCCTCGGCAACATCAACCGGTCTGCCCTCGAAGGGGAATCCTACCAGAGCCAGGTGAAAGCCGTAGGCATAAGCTATTGGCCCGGCTCTGGCTATGGCTCTCAGGTGGGCCTCGTGCAGCTTCCTTGGGTCGTAGGTGTTGTAGAGCGCAACCGTCAGCATGGTTCCTCGGAAAAAAGTGTCCAACAAAGGTTTATAAGGATTTATAGCAGACTAAACATTTAGTATGACCACGCTAGAGGAAATAAACCTGCTTGTTGAAAGGGGCTACTACGAGGAGGCCCTTGCAAAGGTTTACGAGATTGAAGATCCCATAGAGCAGGTGCAGGTTCTCACCAAGATAGTAGTGACCATATACCAGCACGATGGCCCGATGGAGTGGATTCCGAGCATCATGGAGGATGCCATGTACATCGCGAAGAAACTCAGAGACCCTGCTAACAAGGCCGTTGCGTATTCCATAATAGCATCCACCCTCGCGATAATGGAGTACGAAGAGGACGCGATGGACTTCTTCAACCGGGCGATAGATGAGGCGAACGAAATAGAGAGTCCCATAGAGAAGGGCATGGTTCTCTCGACCCTCGCCTATCACCTCGCCATTGCAGGCTATCCCGACAACGCCCTCGAGATCTTCAACATCGCCTTCGATACGATAATCGGGGCCGAAACCAGCTACACCCACAAGGTGGACGGCATACTGAGGATAGGGGATCTTCTTGAGAAGGCTGGAGATACCCTGCCCTCAAACGAGGCCATGGACTTTTATAAAATGGCATTTGACATATTTGACAAACTTCACGTCAATCAGCGTGCGGCGATTGTCGAGAAGAAGATAGAGCTTGCGAAAACGGTTTACGATGTTGGACTTCCACAGATACGTGCAGCCCTGCTCAAAGGGAAAAACCACTACGCACTGGCCATTATAAAGAAGAAGTACAGCGGCGTTATGAGGCTCATTGGAGAGCTCGAAGTTGCCCTGTGGATGAAAAGAGTGAACAACATGGAATACCTTGACGTTGTGGACAAGGCTTTTGAGTGCTGCGAGAGCCCGAGATTCACCGACGTCAACGTCCAGCACATAGCGAGGCTCCTAACCGAGCTTGGAAACCTGAGAAGGGCACTGAAATTCGCAAAAGAAATCCAGAATATCCACAAGAGAAGCGAGGCACTAAAGGCGATAGCCCTTGAGTTGGTCAGAAGGAAAAAGTTCGAAGAGGTAAAAAAGATCATTGAAAGCATCCCAGATCCAAAGATAAGGGAGGAGGCACTCAACGAGATTGGGACCATAGAAGAAAGCCAGTGAGGGGTTCGCATGATATTTGATGCCCATTCAGACCTGCCTGCTTTTGTCTATGACGAGAGGAAGAAGGGAAAAACTCTTGTCCTCGAGGAAAGTTTTAACCAATTCTTTGCCCCGGGCGTAGCCGCTCGAGTGATGGCCATCTGGACAAAACCGGACAGGAGAAGCTCGGCCCTAAGATACGGGCTGGAGGTTCTCAACGCCCTTCAGAAAGACGTCGCGGAGAGCGAGCGCTTCGAGCTTGTGAAAAGCGTCAAAGATATGAGAAAGGCCATCGAGGAAGGAAGGGTTGCCCTCTGGTTGGGCCTTGAGGGAGGAGAGCCGATAGGGGACAGTCTGGATTTGCTGGAGGTTTTCCACCACCTCGGCCTGAGGGTTCTAACGCTCACATGGAGCCTTCGCAATGCCATAGGCGATGGTGTCTTCGAGAGGACAAACGGTGGCCTGACCAACTTCGGCGTTGAAGTCGTCGGAAAGGCTGAGGAACTGGGAATCATCATAGATCTCAGCCACATAAACGAAGCCGGCTTCTGGGACGCCCTAGACGTTACCGCATTCCCCGTTATGGCCTCGCACTCCAATGCGAGAGCGCTATGCGATCACCCGAGGAACCTCACGGACGAGCAGATAAAGGCCATAGCAGAGCGGGATGGAGTTATCGGGGCGGTTGCCATTCCGAGCTTTGTAGACAGGGAAAAGCCAACGCTGGAGAAGTACGTTGATCACATCGCTTATATGGCCGAGCTGGCGGGATACAAGCACGTAGGACTCGGCTTCGACTTCGTGTATTACCTGTCCGGCTGGAGCGGGAGGAGCGTTGAGGGCTTTGAGGACGAGTCGAAGATTCCGGCGCTGCTCGAGAGGCTGAACGAGAACTTCAGCGCGAAAGAAGTTAGAGCGATAACTTTCAGGAACCTCGAGCGCCTTTTTGAGAAGGTCGTGGGATAGGTTTTTAACAGAGTTTTTCAAAAATCCTCTGGGGGAGAAGCATGGGAACCAAGATAGTTGCTGTTTATGAAAACGGAGTCCTAAAACCAAAGGAAGGGCTCAACCTTCCCCGAGGAACCGAGGTAGAGATCATCATAAAGCCCTCGCTTAAGGGCCTGATGAACCTGTTCAAAGACATTGAAACCGAGAAGGGAGTGGAGGAAACCCTTAGAGAGAGCAGGGAGAGAAGACTATGGGAGTAGTTCTTGATTCTTCGGTCATTCTCAAAGCCCTCCTTCCACCCCCCAAGAATCTGAAGAAGGAGGTATACCAGCGAGAAGTGGAAACCCACAAAAAGTGCCAGCGTATATTGGAAATCGTAGAGGACAAAGACATAGAAATACATGTTCCTGCGGTAGTAACGGTCGAAGTCGCTGGGGTTATTAAACGGATTACCGGAGACAAGTCCAGAGCTTCACTGGTAAGTGAGACTATAGCCGAAACATTCAGACTTCACTACGATGCTGAGCTTCTGGAAAAAGCCACAGAAATAGCTGCCTTGACGGGCGCCAGTGGGTTTGATGCATATTTTATAGCCACTGCTTATCTTCTGGATATTCCACTACTAACGGATGATAAGGGCATGCATTTGAGGGCTCAAGAACTTGGGATAAATTCAACACTCATCAGAGAGACCCTGTTGGAAAAGATAGAAGAGATTCTCCGGTGAATGCAATGGAGGAGGTCTACTTCTTAACCGCAGGAGACGCGAGAAGGCTGCTCTTCGCTAGAGGCGGAGCGAGGCTTAACCTGGATTTGAGAAAAACCGGGCGCTCATGGCTCATCACCATTGAGGGAGACGAGTTCATATTTCCAGACGGCACGCGCGTTGAGAGGAGCGTAATCGAAAGGGTCGCGAGGGACGAGGGGAGCGTTTACTTCGTCAAAAACGGGGGCGTTTACAAGGCGGCAATAGCCGGAGAGCACTACTACAAGCTCGTGCCAACGGTTCCGCCCACGATAGAGATAAACGGCATCAGGATGCACCGGACGAAGGACGTAAACCCCCTCCAAGACACCCTCAACAAAGTGAATACCGTCAAACCCAAGGAGGGTGAAACTGTTCTAGATACCTGCATGGGGCTCGGATACACAGCGATAGAGGCCGCGAAGCGCGGTGCTTACGTGATAACGGTAGAAAAGGATAAGAGCGTCATAGAACTGGCAAGAATAAATCCCTGGAGCAGGGAGCTCTTCCAGGGCGGGAAGATTCAGATCATCCACGGGGATGCCTTCGAGGTCGTAAAGAGGTTCAACGACGGGAGCTTCGATGTGATAATCCACGACCCTCCGCGCTTTTCTCTGGCGGGCCATCTCTACAGCGGAGAGTTTTATGAGGAGCTCTTTAGAATTCTCAAGCCCGGTGGGAGGCTTTTCCACTACGTTGGGAACCCTGGGAAGAAGTACCGGAGAAGAGACCTCCAGAAGGGCGTGATGGAGCGCCTAAGAAAGGCAGGCTTCGTTGGTGTTAGAAGGGCCGAGGAAGCGCTCGGTGTAGTGGCGAAGAAGCCAGAGAAAAGATAAAAATCTCAGATGCCTCCAACCTCTTCCATCTCCTCGAAGGCCTCCAAGTTGGTGTAGTAGTCCATTAGCTGGGATATCTCCTTCCTCAGCCTGAAGCTCTTGACTATCGCTATGGCAAATCCTATTATCGATGGCCATGCTAAGAGTAGCAGCAGCTTCCAGTCGGCTATTGGAATCGGCCTCGGGTCTGTGAAGCGGTTGAAGTTCCATATCATGAAGGCTATCATGAGCCAGGCTGTGGAGAAGTTGGTCAGACCACTTCCGCTCTCACCGAGCTTGAAGCCAGGGATGACGTCCTTGGTTATCGGCGGGAGCAGGTTGCTGCCCATGAAGCCAAGCTGATCCTCGAAGACGTGGAGCCACTGGCCTATCATCGCCGCGAGGGCAAGCTCGGTCGCGTGGGCGTAGCCGATGAGCTTGAAGAAGGCAAAGACGACGATACCGATTATTATGCCCATCGTGAGGGAGTGGCTGAAGCCGTGGTGCCATGGCAGGAAGCGATCCTTGACTACGGTCTTGCCCTTAAACTCCGCCTTTCTGAAGGCTATCTCCGGGCCCGAGAAGGAATCCACACGGGTAGGCTTGGGATATGTCTTGATGAAGGGGACACTGACCTTCGCTATCCCTACGCGCCTGTAATCTGGAACTTCACCGCCGATGGCAACACCGCCGGGAGTTACAATCGGGCCCATCTCAACGCGGACTTCCCTCTTCGGCGGGTCGAGGTGTATGAAGAACCGCCTGTAGACATCTCCAGGCAGGCGAATGTTGTGTATCTTGACTATAGTTTCACCTTTCTCGTAGGCTTCCTCTATGGCCTTGGCTATGGTCTCGGCTATGCCCTGTGGATGGGGAGCGTCGGAGACAACAAGCTTTATTCCGTCATCATCAACGTCGACATAGCCAAAGACCAGCATCTCCTTCCCAAAGGCTATCTCACCGAACTCCTCTTCAAAGAACTCGTAGTCTTCCCCGAAGGCCTCTACCGTTATGGTGCCGGTCTCATCTGTAAGCTTGAAGATTATGCTCTTGTATGGCTTCTCGACTGTTTTGACGTTTCCGTTCTCATCAACCATCTTAAAGACCAGCGTATCCTCGCCCCTCTCGACTATTTCGCTGACCTTGCCCTGAACTGCAAAGAACTGGTAGCGGTTTTTCTCATTCAGTTCAGCAACCTTAACGAGTTTTGGTGCGTAGTGCTTCTTGTCGTCCCATGGAGCCGGATCTATTTCGTAGTCCCTCCTGCTGAAGAACTTGCCGAATTTAAAGTCGACGAAGTCGGGGAAATATGCCGCAGCTGCAGCTATGACTGGAATGAGGATGCCCATCCGCAAGTCCGCGACCAGAGCAGGGAAGAAGGTCGCCGCCGCCAGACCGGATATGTAGTGAGTGAAGCCCCTCATTTTACATCACCCCAGGCCAAGCAGGTGCATAACTTCGCCCGTGTGTCCCGTCATACTTATGAGCACCGGAAGAATAAGGCCTCCGAGGCAGTAACTCCTTCTGGTGTTGAAGGCCGCCGCCATCATGCCTATTGCCGTTGAGACGAGAAGCACCACTATCCCCATCGGTCCGGTGAGGACGTATGAGATGATAACCAGCGTTATTGCTACGAAGTAAGAGAGTTTCCTAATATGGACGATGTTGAAGCCCCTCGCAAGGAACTTGGAGATGTAGTAGGTGAAAACGAAGCTTATTCCCGCGCTGAGTAGTATGACGCCTACGGCCGCCAAGTATTCGGAGTAGCTCTTCGGAGTGTATATCGAGCTAACGAGCCATGCCGCCGCTCCCCTCGTGAGCCTGAGGTTGGGCAGGAAGAGCAGCGTGAAGGCCCCGACGTAGTAGATGACCCTGTTAACTCCTTGACTGATTATGAAGGCATCGTCACCGCGCTGGCTCGTCATGTGACCCGCTATGAGCGCTCCCATACCTCCAGTGATTATCGGGTAAACGGCAGCTATTGTTCCTCCAAGAGCACCGCCAAAACTGGCCTTAGCGATGTTGTAGGGACTGCTCTCAATTCTATCGTCCGGCACCTGTTCCAGCATGGGTGGATTGGAGAGTATGTTCAGCAGCACCCAGGACATCCCAAAGAAGCCTATGAACATGGGCGTAAGCCTCGTGTAGGCGCTCGTTGTCGGTAGGAGGTTGGTGTTCATGACGATGAAGCCAAGGATTCCGGAGAGTAAGAAGACGAGTAATCCACCCAGTATCTGCCTCCAAGCCATCCAGAGCCTCTGGAACGGCGTCTTGCCCCTGTCACCTTCCTTGGGCCACTCGCTCATGAACATGAAAAGAACTATGGCGGTGAGGAAGTAGGTGATGTACGGACTGGTCGCCTGGTATATCGGCGGAAGTACCTTCGGGAAGATGAAGAGGGCGCCTATGACCAGTATAAGCGTTCCAGCAACCGCGCCAATGAGGTACAGCAGTACCGCCTCATGTCCTCTGCCAAGGAGGAGGTACCTCTGCGTGGGGAAGAGCAGGAAGACGGCGCTTTCGTCAGCAACGCTGAAGTAGACGCTCGATATTGCACTGACGTAGGCGTAAGCTACTATGGCCCCTATAGCAAAGAATGGAAAGGCCTGGACGGGCATGAGCTCGCCGACCCCGAAGACTGCCACGAGCAGGGCCATGATGTTGAAGATATGGAATCCCGGAATCCATGATATAAGCGAGCCGAAGAGCACTCCGGCCAGCGACCAAATTAAAATATCCGAGAGGGGGAGCATGGTCATCACCTCACTCGACGATTATTGCGTCACTCATGTAGGGGACGACCTCTATGGTACCCTTGTACTCGGTAACGTAGCCTGCTATCCTGACAACCTGGCCCTTACTGAACGTCTTATCGCCCGCGGCGCTCTTCGGTATGAAGATAACGAGCTCGCCGCTACCGTCATCAATGGTGAGCTTGAAGAAGGTACTTCCTTCATAGAGGTCAACGATAGTTCCACTGACGATCACCGTCCTGCCCATGATGTCCGCGCTCACGTCTCCGGTTTTAACCTCGGGGGAAGGCTCTGCCCTGATAACTTTGAGTGAAACCACCATTCCGCTGTCCGTGTCGTAGGTAAGCTCAAGGACGCTCCCAGTTCCGGCATCAAAGGGGTTGGGGAGCAGGTCCTTGCTTACAAGGAGGGAGGCACTTCCCGTATCGTCGCTGACGTTCATGATATACTCGGGCCCCTTGTAGGCAAGGGCATCCCACGTGACCGTCAGGTTGACAAGGCCGCTGGCCCCCTCGAGCTCAGATAAGGTAACGGTTTGAATTTCTCCTTGGGATGATTCAGCCACGCGGATCGCATCGGCGGTGTATACCACTATCTCGGGCTCTCCGTTGTACTCCTCAACGTAGCCCGCAATTAGGACTTTGTTCCCCTTCCTAACTTCGACGCTTCCGGCAGTAGAGGGTATGAACACCGCCACCTCTCCGCTTCCGTCATCGACCATCAGCTTAAGACTCGTGCCGAGCTGGACTACCGATATTACTGTACCGTTGACGGCAACGGTCTTTCCAGAGAGGCTCAGGCTCACTGAACCGGTACTGATAAGCTCCGCGGGAACGGCCTTCACGACTTCTAGGGTGGTTATCTCCATTGTCGTGGGATCAACGGTGACCTTCAGTTCACTACCTGTTCCTGCCTCTAGAGGATTGGGAAGTAATGTTCTATCAACCACGAGGGAGGCCTTTCCGGTTTCGTCTCTGATGCTCATGATGTAGTTCGGCTTCTCGTAGGCCAAAGTGTCCCACTTCACCACGAGCCAGACTAGCCCCTGTGCAGTCTTAAGGTCCGAGACCGTGACGAACTGGGCCTCTCCGCCGAGTTCGGCTTTCACAACGGCATTCGGAGTGAAGACAACCACCTCTGGCTCTCCTCTGTACTCCTCGACGTAGCCACCGACCTTAACTACGTCGCCGACCTCTGGGACGTAGGAAAGCTCGTTCGCAGTGGAGCGCGGCACGAAGACCGGCAAGTCGCCGACGACTATCTTGAGGTTGCCGCTGAGGTTGGCGACATCGGTCACCTTGCCGATCACGAGCACGAGCTGGCCTCTCATCTCAAGGGTTATCTCCGATGGAGACATCGGTGTTGGCTCCACTGGCTTCACGATTGTCAAGTCCTTGCCCCTCACCTCGGTAGCGCTAACAACGAGTCCCATGACCTTAACCTCGCTGCCTGTTCCCACCTCCAACGGGTTGAGGTTCATGAGTGCTTCTTTCGGAATTGAGACAGTTACACCATCAATCTTGAGGTAGTAAGTGTAGTTCTCGTAGGTGATGCCCTCGAGCGAGCCTGTGAAGTCTACGAGAGAGCCAACATAGCTGTCCAGCTCATCCGCGGTGACCTGCGGGAGTTCGATCTCCGATTCCTCCAGAGGCCTTCCAAGGGCATGTACCCCGTTTCCGGTGTAAACAACAACTTCGAGCTCATTGCGGTACTGGTCGAGGTAGCCGGCGACCTCAACGCCAAGGCCGGTCTGGAGGTTGTCCTTCGTCATGTTGGAAAACTCGGCAACGCTCGCTGAAGGTATGAAGACTACCAGCTTTCCGGTTCCATCGTCTATGTAGAGCTTGAGGTTCGAGCCGATGGTGGTTATCTCCTCGATGTTACCCCTGACGATCACTATCTGGCCCCTCATATCCTCAGTCAGAGCCCCTATTGGGATAACTTTCGGAGCATTGGGCTCGATGACCTCGACGTAGGCACCGACCAGCCTGCCATCATCCCCTATCCTTCCAGCAACCTTAACGACGCTTTCAGTGCCAACCTCAAACGGATCAAGCTTCGCCAACACATCCCTCGGAAGGAGTGCATCGAAGTAATTGGTTCCATCCGTGAGGGTCAGGACGTATCTGCCGCTCTCATAGGAGATTCCGGCAAGCTCACCCTTAACGCTGAGAACCATTCCGATGTAGTTTGACGCTTCAGCAAGCGGAACCTCGGGAGCCTCCTCTATGGGCGTAATGTGGAACTTGTCAATGTCCCTTACGACTATTTCCGGAGAAGAACCCTTGTAGAGGTAGACGATTCCTGGAGCATAGACGGTGTCACCCGTTTTGAGTGTGACGTTGTTCTCCACAAGGAGAACTCGCGGCACGAGGACTGCAACCTCGGACTCGCCAGTATCAACGGTAAGCAGAAGTCCAGAGCTGACGTTTGAAACCTGTGTGACGATTCCCTCGACGGCGACGTAGAGATTGGCCATCTCCGGGGTAAGGGAACTGACTTTTTCAGGACTATCTGAGTAAACCTTCGAGACGAACTCCAGGCCGTCAAGGTACTGGAGAATCGCGTAGGTGTAGGTCTCCCTTACCCTGAGCTGAACCTCGGCAGTTACGTTGTCCCCAGGGAACGGCACGAGGTTTTTGGCTATCATCTCCTCCGCCAAAGGAGAATAAACCCTGACGTCTATCTGCCCAGTCCCATCATCTACGGTGAACGTTATGGATATTCTCCCCCCAGTATCAGAGACGTAGGGAACACTGACGACGGTTCCGTTTATCCTCACGACGGCGTAGTTCATCAAGTAGCTTCCGTAGACATCATTCACCTTTATTAGCGGTGCCTGAGCTGTTTGAGCAGCCACTAAAAGAACCGCAACGCCAATAATCGAAATCAACAGCGACAGGTATTTAAGTCGAGAGACGTCCAGCTTCTTTTGCTCCTTCAGACCATGATAGTAAAGCCTCTTCTCACTTTCCATTCCAGCCATACCCAGACCTCCGGTTTATTTAACGTAGCAACGTACTACAACGCGTGAATTTTTAACAGTTTCGTGTCAAAGAAATACAGAAATGGGCATGTGTGGATAAAGAGGAACATAAAATGTAAGGGACTTCTCAAAAAATCCGAACGCCAACAAGTTCCGAGTTGAATTCAGGACAAATGAGACAAAGATAAAAATACCAAGACTTCACTCTAAGCCCTTCAGAATCTTCTCCACATCGAAACCTTCCTCGTACTTCTTGAGCTTCCTCTCGAAGAACTCCACGAAGAGCTTGTAGCGCTTGGCCCTGTGCTTTGGAGAACCCCTTATGCTGTGGCCGTGAGCACCGCGCTTGAATATCGCTATGTAGGCCTCCTTGCCGAGGTCCTTGAGGGCGTGGTAGAACATGACGCTCTGGTCGAGCGGGCAGCGGTAGTCCTCCAGCGAATGGATGAGCAGTATCGGTGCCTTGACGTTCTCGACGTAGAAGAGCGGGCTGAGCTTTCTGTAGTTCTCGTTGTTCAGCGGGTCGTCCCCGATTACCTCCTTGTCGAACCAGAGACCTATATCGGAGAAAGCGTAGCTCGTCAGCCAGTAGCTTATGCCGTTCTCACTTATTCCAGCCTTGAAGAGCTCGTTCTGCGTCAGCGCCCAGTTGGTCATGAATCCACCGTAGCTGATGCCCGTTATTCCAACTCTCTCGCGGTCGGCCTGCGGTTCAAGCCTGAAGAACGCCTCGATTCCGTTGAGTATATCCTGAAAGTCTTCTAAGCCAGTCCTTTCAAGGACGCGGAGCGCAAAGTCCTCGTCATAGCCGTTGCTTCCCCTCGGATTGACAAAGACGATGTAGTAGCCCTTACTCGCCATCAGCTGCATCTCGTACTTGAAGTAGTGGCCGTACATTCCCTTCGGCCCGCCGTGGACGAAGACTATGACCGGGGCCTTCTCGTCCTCCTTCAGCTCTGGCCTGATGTACCAGCCGTCTATCTCGAGGTCGAGGGACTTAAACCTGAAGTGCCTCGGCTCAAAGGTCCTGAGCCTCTCAAAGAGCGGCCCGTTGTAGTCGGTGAGCTGCTTAAGTTCGCCGTCGTAGAGGTAGAGCTCCCTCAAGCGCGTTGCCGTCTCGATGAGCATCGCAACCTTTCCACCGTCGACGTCGAAGCCCATGACCCAGTGCTCGCCAACGGTTATCGGCTCAACATCACCATCCCACAGGTAGAGGTTGATACTGCCAGCCTCGTAGAGGGTGAAGTAGACTCTGCCACCGTCTAGCTTAGCCTGGCCTGTATTCCTGCCGAGGTGTTCATTTATAGCCTTCAGCTCGCCGTCGTAGAGGTAGAGGAAGTCGTGCTCGCTGAGCTTTTTCTTCTCGGGCTTGCCGCGAAGGAGGATGGTTTTGCCGTCGGAATCAACCGCCTGGAAGGAAACCTTCTCGAAGAGTTTCTCCTCATCTCCATCGCGCCAGAGGTAGATATCGGTGAACTTGAAGAAGGCGGGCTTGCCCTCCTCGCGGTGAGGAACGTTGACGACTATGGCGTTGCCGTGCCAGATACCCGAACTGAAGCGAGGCTTCTCAAACTCCTCGAGTATCTCCTCGCTCTCGGTGTCGAGAACCCAGAAGGTGGTCTTCTCGCCGTCGAAGAAGCCCATGTTGTCGAACCACACAGGGACATCGTCCTCGAAGATGAAGTCCTCATCGTCCCTGCGCTTGAAGCCTACAACAAGGAGACGCCGGGAATCGTCGTTCCACTGGATGAAGCGGACGTTTTTAGCCTCTAGAACCTTCTTGGCGCTAAGCGTTTCAACGTCGGCAACCCATATCTCGGAAGTCCTCTTCTCCCCGTTGGGCCTCATGAAGGCGAGCTTCCTGCCATCCGGAGAAAAGCGAGGCATGGAAGCGTTCTCGATGAAGCGCCTTGTTCCAGTTTCGATGTCCTCAACCACCACAGTATTCTCGTACCTGTTGTCCTTCATGTTGGCCTTGGTCAGAACGTAGGCGACCCTATCTCCCTTGATCTGGGGGTCGCCCAGGTAAGCAAACCTAGAAAAGGTCTTTTCGTTCCATTCGATGCTGCTCATAACGGTATCACCAATTTAGTAGAGAGCCTTAAAAGTATATAAGCCTAACCCAGTGGACAGGTGGAAACATGAAAGATGAGTACGCCGTTGGAATAATTCTCATAGCGGGACTCGCCGTATCACTGGCCTTCAGGACGTACCTTGGAGTAGTCCTCGCTGCAATAGGGATACCGCTCTACTTGGCCTACGTAGCCAGAGAACAGAATATACTGGCGAAGTCGAGGCTCTTCGACAGGGATCTCTTCCTCATGATAGCCATAGCGATAGTAGTGATACTCGTCTTCAACTACCTATGGGATCCGAGGATGGGCCTTATAGCGATGGCAGTGGTGATCCCAGTCCTGGCTCTCTACGCGGACAGACTAAAGGCGAGAAAGAAGTCCCAGAAGGCCTGAGAGGTTTCCGGTTCTTTTGTAGTTCCTCAGTTCTTTCTTCATTTCGTCTAGAAAAGATTCCCCAACGCTGAACTTTTCCCTTATCCTGCGCGAGATGTAGTTGTCGTTGATGAAGAGCATGGCCATCGCCGATGTGAGGTTCTTGGGCTTCCTGAAGCCGGCCTTCTCGAAGTCTATAAGCCAGACGCGCTCCCCAACTATTATGTGCTTTCCGCCCTGTATCTGGCCGTGGTCGAGGCCGAGCCTGTCAAGGAGGGCCGTTTTATGGACTATCTCGAAGAGATGGCGCTTTTCAACCTCGGCATAGAAGATTATCTCACCCTCTGCAAACTCGCGGATGAGATATTCGAGGCCCTCAAAGGTTCCGTAGTCTACAAGCCGGGGCGTTATCTCGTATGGCTCGAGTATCTTGATGATCTCTGCCTCTCTCTTGAAGTTCATCCTAGGGGAATCCGGACGCTGGAGCTTAACTATGACGCTTTTTTCCCCTAACCTGGCTCTGAAAATAAGGCTCGTCGTCCCTTTGGCGTAAGGCTTTATTTCGGCCAATCCTAACCCTTCCAGGTGAGAGTAAAAGCGCTCCAGCTGAGCTCTGCTTATCAGGTGGTCGAACATAGGCCTCGATAAGCTTAAATACTCCGCCGATAAAATACTTTTGGTGATAACCATGGTGACGGCTTTTATTTTGATGGTTACGGCCGCTGGAAAGGAAAGGGAAGTTATGGAGAAGCTTCTCGCCATGCCGGAGGTTAAAGAAGCATACGTCGTCTACGGCGAGTACGACCTCGTAGTTAAGGTTGAGACCGACACGCTCAAGGATCTGGACCAGTTCATCACTGAGAAGATAAGGAAAATGTCCGAGATACAGATGACCTCGACGATGATAGCCATCTGAACTTCTCGTTATTTTCTATGCTTCTTCCCAGACTTTGGTTGAATCACCTCAGATCTGCTTTTCTGAACCTCAGCCAGGAGAGGGCGAGGTAAAGGAGCGTCGGTAGGAGGAGCATAGCGAGGTTTCCGGGCAAGTTCAAAACTTCTCCAACCGACTTTGGTGGAAGTCCCCTATTTGGGGCAACGGCCATCGAGATAACCATGTTCTGGAGGGACGGGCTTGGAATGTAGTGGGCAACGCTGAAGAGGTTATCCCGCCACGAAGTCACTATAAGGAGGGGCACCGCAAAGTCAAGGAGAAACGCCAGGAACAGTGCCGTTAGGAGGGAAACTTTTCCCTTTGAGAGTGTGGAAAGGAGGTAGCCCAGGGCAAGG
The DNA here is from genome assembly GCF_000018365.1 of Thermococcus onnurineus NA1. Taxonomy (NCBI): domain Archaea; kingdom Methanobacteriati; phylum Methanobacteriota; class Thermococci; order Thermococcales; family Thermococcaceae; genus Thermococcus; species Thermococcus onnurineus. Next base: position 1,421,647 of record NC_011529.1, read on the forward strand.
TACTGGAGGAGGGAAAAGTAAAGAAGCGCCCCAAAAACAATCGTGAGTTCGAAGGTCTTGGAAACGGGGGCGCCGATGTGTACCGAATATGTAGCTATGAAGGAAGCGTACAGGGCCGTTCCGAGGAACAGGGCAAGAGAGTCCCCCAGAAAGCTCCCGGCGAAGAAGTCCCTCCTCCTCAAAGGCTTGCTCAGCAAAACCCTTACCGTACCGTTTTCCACGGCGGAGTTTACGGCCATCGCACCTAAGGGGAGCACCACCAATGGAACCATGAAACCACACATTGCGTGGGGCATTCTGGACAGAAGTCCCGGAATGCCATAGTAGGTGAAGTACTTGTCGAGGCTTCCCTTCTGAAGAAAGGCCATAAAACCCGTGAAGACCACAAAGGCCAGGAAACGCTTGCTATGCACGCTGATCTTAAGGAAGAGACCGGTGATGCCGCGGGACGGGACGGGGGCTGCCAGGGAGACGTTGAGTCGAGCGTTCCTAAGCTCCGTTCTCCGGAAAATCTCGGAACCCACTAGAGTGGAGAGCAGGGAGAAGGACAGGATGGTGATGACTGCCCCGGGGAGGTGTCTATTCCAGTTCTGGTAAATGAGAGGGCATTTTGGAGATAGTTGAAGGGTAGAAAGTCAAGCGAAATGCCCAAGTCAAGATTTGAGGCCAGAAGGAGGGTTATAAAAGCTCCAATCCCAAGGAAAACGCCGGTGTCCCCGCTTCTCACGGCCGGAATAATTAGGAGGGCCACTCCCACAACACCGATGAGAGCTACCGAAAGGCCGATTGCGCCCAATATGTAGTCTTCAGGATCGAGGCCGTAGTAGAGCATCGCCAGACTTCCGGAGAGGACCATGCCAAGGGCAGGGATTAAAGCAAGCTCTACACCTTGCGTTATCCATCCCATAAAGTAGCGCCTCTTCGTGAGGGACTTGCTGAGCATCAACGCTGCTCTTCCACTCTCGAACTCGGAGCCGAAGATGAATAGAAGGTATATTAAAACAAACGGGGCCAGGAGGTATTTGATAAACGGCGGAACCCAATTGGAGAGGACGTCGGCGGTTATTACTGCACTCAACGCTTCCTCTTGGAGCTTTGAGGGAAGCTTTCCAAAGTCGTAGCTAACGGCGAAGGCCGGAAAGAGCGAGAGTGCGAAGAGTGCAAGGGACACTTTACGGTGCTTCATCCCGCAGCCCTCCACGAGTTTAGTTCAAGCCTTGTAACTTGATGGGAGAGCACGAAGCCGACAAAAGGAAACAGGGAGCCAAGGGCAAAGTAGGGAACGAGGGTAAGACATCCTCATTAGAGAGTCCGGTGAGGAGTGTTAAAAGGGCAGAGATTCCAAGAGAACGGACAAGCCTTTTCAGCTCAAAATGAAAAAGCCACATGATAGCTCTCTCCAATTGCTAGCGCGTGTTAACGTTGAACATTATGTCGCTATCACGGGTGTTCACTTCCCGCGGAGGCTTATGTCGAGGCTTATGGAGCTATCACCCTCGTTTCTGATGATGACCCTCCAGGAACCCTCCGGAAGCTCCACCGTCTCTTTGACCTCGGTTACGTTTGTTCGCTTGAACAGTTCCTTCGAGCCATCGGACGATATTATGAGCAGGGTGAACGGCCCGTTTCCTGAGACCCCTATCTCCAAAGTCGCAGGCCCCTTAAAGGAATAATCAAGCTCTCTATGCGGCCCAATAATCTTGCCCTTCGAGTAAACAAAGTTCCCTCCCTCAATGCACCCCGCGACCAAGACGATGAGGAACATACCAACCAGCAAGAGGCCAACGTTCCGACCCATCTACAGCCCCCCGATTTTGAATTTAACAAATCCCGTCACAAAAATGACCACTAGCTATATAAATTTTTACCCGCTTACAAACAGTATGAGAACCAATCAAAACAAAAAGAAAAAATAACAGCTCACTTGTTCATCATGAGCCTTATTCTTTCCGCCGAATCCTTGGCCTTGTCGGATATATTGCTGAGAGTTCTTGCTATGTTGAGGATGTAGAAACCGTCGCCCCAGCTCAGCTCGTTCTCCTTCTCGAAGACGAGCTGCATGAGCCTCGTATCGAGTCCGTCTATCTTACTCTCGACGCTCTCTATCTCCCTGATTATCTCGTACTCCCTCTCGATTTCCTTCTCGGTGAAGCCGCTCTCTATGACGCGATCCATCTGGACTATAGCCTCATGGACAAGCTTAGCAGCTTTGATGCTCTCCGTCCCCATCTGGAGGATTATATCCTTAATATCGGCCGGGATTTCATTCGGTCTCTTGATGAGGAGCCACTTGGCGGTGTCTTCAGCAGCGTCGGCAACCTTGTCCTGCATGTGGAGGTATACGAGAACATCCTCCCTCGCGACGGCCATGAGAAGCTTGGAGCTGAGGGAGTCCCTTATTTCCTCCTTTATCCTGTCGGCGACGTCCTCGAGGCGGTCGACCTCGATGGCCACCCTCTCCATCTCCTCGAAGTTCCCCTCGTACCAGAGGCGAAGGGCCTTCTCGAGGGTCTCAACCGTCTGGAGAACCACATCAGCGTGCTTAATTAGAGGCTTGAACGGGCTCTTCGCGAAGAGTTTGGTCCACACCTGCATGATATCACCCCACCACCATAAGCACCTTGAATATAATGGCGCTCACAACGGCCGCTATCGGAACCGTCACGAACCAGGAGATTATTATATCCCTCACGATGTTTTTGTTTATTGCCTTTACTCCCCTAGCCAAGCCTATACCTATGACGGCACCGACCACCGTGTGGGTCGTTGAGATCGGCATTCCGAGCCAGGAAGCCACGAGAACCACCGTTGCAGCGGAGAAGTCTATGGTGAAGCCCCTTGTATTGGTAAGCTCTGTTATTTTCTTGCCGACCGTCTCCATGACGCGGTAGCCGTAGGTTGCGACGCCAACCGCTATGCCTACTCCACCGAGGACGAGAATCCACCTCGGAACGGGCACCTGCATTCCAGCCAGACCCATCGTTGCGACGGCGTAAACGGCGGCAACAGGGCCTATTGCGTTGGCGACGTCATTGGCTCCATGAGCTAAAGCCACGTAGGCAGAGGTGACCACCTGCACCTTCTTGAATATGCTCTCAACGCCAATGTACGGGTCGCTCGAGGGGAAGCGGACCTTTATGAGGAAGTAGCTGAGGATGAAAACGATTATGCCAAGAGGTATTCCATAGAAAATGACCCCCGTCTTGAGGTCACTCCCGTGGAGAACCTTGATGTAGAACATGGCCCCGATGACCACGAAGGCCATGCCTATCCAGAAGGGAGACCATATCCTCGCACTTCTCACAGGATTTCCGCTTTCGAAAATGCTCTTGGTAAGGGCCTTGAAGATGAAGTAAGCCATTAGGGCACCTATTACCGGGGACAGTATCCAGCTAAGGACGACCTGCGCCATCTTGTCCCAGTTGACGATGCCCAGGCCGGCGTAGGCTATCCCGTAGCCCGCTATGCCACCTATGATCGAGTGCGTCGTTGAAACCGGGAGTCCGAATTTGGTAGCCGCTACCAGCCAAATCGTTGCAGCAAGCAGGGCCGCTATTGAGCCGTATATAAGAACCGTTGGATCTGTGATTTTGTCGGGGTAGAGTATGCCCTTCCTTATCGTCTCTGTGACGCTCTTGCCGAAGAAGTAGGCTCCGGTGAACTCGAGGATACCCGCTATGATCACGGCCTGCTTCGGAGTTATCGCCTTCGCACCGACAGCAGTGCTCATAGAATTTGCGGCATCATTGGCACCGATGGCCCATGCCATCGCAAATCCAAGAACGATGGTTATCAGCAGCCATGGATCCACGCTTATCACCGAGAGAACGCTTCCCCCGAAGATATAAATATCTTGCCGCAGTAGAATATAGTGCACCGCAAAGTTCTATATAGACATAAATAGAATAAAGAGAAATCAGGGTTCAACCTTGACGGGCTCAACCCCAATGCTTCCATCGGTTGCCATGAACAGCCTCGTGTAGTGGTCAAAGCCGCCCTCGTCAGGTGAAGCGTAGAGCGGGGCCCCTGCAGCGCCGGCTACTACGAACTCAGCACCATCCTTCTCGCCGTACCAGAACATATGGATGTGGCCAAAGATTCCAAAGGCATTGTACTCCTTCATAAGCTGAAGGAGCCTCTTTCCATCGGTTGGGTTCATGCCGTGGTCTCCCTCAGGCCTGGGATCAACGGGCGGTGCATGCATTACTATGACGGGCCTCTTACCCATCTCCTCGGCCTTCTCAAGCTCATCCTGGAGCCAGACCCACTGTTCGTCGCTCAGGCTGTAGTCGTTCTCGATGTTGTTCATGAAGATGTAGTAGTAATCCCCGAGAACAAAGGAGTAATCTGTCGGACCGAAGAGCATATGATAAATGTTTATTCCCTCTCCCCTGTACTCGTGGTTACCCGGGGCAATGAATATCGGCTTCTCCCACTCCCACTCATCAAGCAGGGCCGCCCACTGGTCAACCGTTCCCGAATAGATAAGGTCACCGCTGTCTATGATGAACACGGCATCTTCTTCATTATTGTTTATCTCCTCCATTATTTTAAGGAACACCTCAGGGACCTCCGTGCCGCCGTCCGATCTGTGGTCACCGAAGGCTATAATCTTATAGTCGCCAAGCTCCTTGGGAGCTATGTTGAATGAATCTGCGCTCGTGGTGAACTTTACCCATGTGTTTTCCGCTTCGGTACCCTCCGGAAGCTGGAGGACTTCCGGATTGGTGTTTTCAATGATGTACGTTAGCTCAATGCCCTTGGCATTCTTTACCTCAACAGTGATGTTAAAGCTCAAAGCGTGAATGTAGACGGTAGAGCCGTTCACGTTGCTTATGAAACCACCCTTGACCGTCACGTTTTCTCCCTCAACGACGCGCCAATAGTAGATGAACGGCTCCTTGATCTTGAAGGAGTCAAGATACCAGTGTTCGCCCTCGTCCGGGATTCCGTTCCAATTGTTGTCGCCTATGACCTTAACCAAAACTCCCTCAAAGTCACCCATCCTGACAACATCGTCCGTGCTAACGCTTCCGCCGTTCTTAAGTTCCAGCGCGTATTCAACGGCAGCACCTGCCCCCGCCTTACTCGTTCCGGTGAAGACGTAGTAGGCTTTTCCATCCTGGTTAAAGACAGCGAAGATACCCTTATCCTTGCCAACGAACTTGACGCCGAGCTTGTAGATGATGTAACCGAAATAGTCGTTGACTGTGATGAGAATCGGCTTACCCTTAAGGAGAGCCCTTGCGTCAGCGGGAGAGAGGATCGCGACGCCACCAGTGTAGTCCTTAGCTGGAAGAATCTGAGCGTCCGGGAAGTAGTGCTTGGCCAAATCCTCGTAGCCTTCACTCACGTAGACCTTTGAGACGTCCGCAAGGTTGTACCACCCTGTCAGAACCTGACCCTTCTCATAGCTATCGAAGTCTATGCCCTCTGAAGGCGTAGAAGTTGGAGACGTCGACGTTCCCGTTGTCTCGGTGGTTCCGCTGGAGCCGATACATCCCGAGACCAGCACAACGAAGACGAGCAGGATTGCAAAAGTGGCTTTCTTCATGGACTTCACCTAAGAGGAGATTGACACACGGCCTTAAAGCCCTTTTGATTCGCCTTTCTGACCCACCATATTTAAATATCCGTTCACCCAAGAGAATGGGGTGATACCATGTTTGTCGGACACTACACCGAGGTGCCCGAGAAAGACACCGGTTTTGAGGGAGTGACCATCAGATGGCTCGTTTCCCCGAAGCTCGGGGCCAAGAACTTCGCGATGAGGTATTTCGTCCTCAAGAAGGGTGCTGAGATACCCCTCCACAGTCATGACTGGGAGCACGAGATATTCATCATGAAGGGCGAAGGAATAATAACTAACGGGAATGAAGAGCACCACGTTAAGGCTGGAAACTTCCTCTACGTCCCGCCCAATGAGCCCCACGGCTACAAGGCACTGAGCGAAACCTTCGAGTTTCTCTGTCTGATTCCGGTCAAACGGGAAGCCATTCCAGACGACGAATGGGCCTAGCGGCGCTTGTAGTGATAGACCTTTATTTTCTTTCTCCTAAGGAGTTGAAAATAAGCTTTTCTGGATTTGGGGGGGATTGGGGGTTCTTCAAGAAACGCCCATGCGAGGTCATATGCAAGGGAGGCTACGAATATCATAATGAGACCGAGGATTATCAGAGGGGTGTGGTACCAGATGACGCCGATTTTGGGGATGACGAGGAGAGGTTTGCCGATGACCTGCTCGGGATATACCACCCATGGATCAGGTCTCTCACGGTTGTCTCCCTTAGTAATGTAATAGATCTGTCCGTTTTCATCCGTGCGGATTTCGGCAACCCTGTGAAGGATTCTATAAGTGGAGTTTCCAATCTCGATGTTGTATAGGATAACATCACCAACGTGAACATTGTGAGAGGGATACGTAACAACGAGGTCGTTGGGATTGATGTTTGGCTTCATTGAGTCAGTAAGGATGACAACGTACTGAAAGCCGAAGATGAACTTAAGGACAACTACTAGGATGACGAAGAACAGGAGAAGGTAAGTCAAAATGGAAAGGATATCACGGTGCTTAACATTCATTCAGAGCCTCCTAGAGAGTTCATGAACCCTGGTAGACCACATAAACAGTGTCAAAGCTGCTGAGGGGAACACCATCAGCGCTGGCTCCGTTGGTGAATGTCACAGTATAAGTACCGCTTCCATCAAGAGTAACCTGGCCCCATGCAACTAGAGTCGTGCCGCTGTAGAGCTTGACGTAGAGGGTTCCAGCTCCGGGATCAGTGGTTATGGTAACCGTTGCACTGACTACGTAGTCCGGATTGTTGGCGTTAAGGTTCCAGGTGACATCGGCCGTGGTGACAGTGCTAGTGATCGTCTTGCTTCCCTGACCAAGCTCCTGAACGTTAACTGTAATAACAGGCACAGCAAGCGCGGCACCAACCAGCGTCAGGACAAGCGCCAGCGCGAGTGGGATTAACCTCTTCTTATTGTTCCTCCTCATGGGACTTCACCCCTACTGACTATAGCCTTGTGGCTTTTGGTTGAATGAGATATATAAATAGTTTTCTAAAACAAACCATGTTGGTTCACTGTAGGATATTGTAGGTTCCACAAATGAACCACAAATTTATCGTATGCACAACAATTAATATTGTAGAATCTGCAAAAAATACCTCAGTGTAAAACAGTGCCTTTAAGATATGTGGAACCTGCCCAAGTGACCCTGGCGTTTATCAGTTCTCCTGGTGCCCCACCATCAAGTATTATGTCTTTGTAGTTGAAAGTCCTGCCCTCCACTCCGCCCTTTTTGCCCTCACCGTGGATGAGAACCTCAATCTCCCTTCCAACGTAGTTCTGGTTTATCTCGTAGGCGATCTGGAGTCTGAGCCTGTGGAGCAAGCGAGAGCGCTCCTTGACCTTCCAGCCGGGCAGCTGCTTCCATTTGGCAGCTATCGTTCCAGGTCTCGGCGAATAGCGGGAAACGTTTATCTTATCAGGCCTCACCCTCTTAACCAGTTCCACTGTGTTCTGGAATGCTTCCTCGGTCTCTCCAGGGAAGCCGACTATGATGTCCGTGTTAAGGTTCAGCCCGGGAATCTTCCTTCTGAATTCGTTAACTATCTCCTCGAACTCCTCAACGGTGTAAGTGCGCCCCATTCTCCTCAGCACTTCGTTGTCCCCGCTCTGAACAGGCAGGTGGAGGAACTTGTAGACTTTCTCGTCCTGATAGGCCTCAATCAGCTCGTCAAGGAACTTTATTGCATGGTTCGGGTTCATCATGCCGACCCTTATCCTGAACTCTCCTTCTATGGACGTTATCTCATCGAGAAGCTCCGCCAAGTTGGTCCCAATATCGAAGCCGTAGCAGCCAGTGTCCTCGCTGGAAAGCTGTATCTCCCTGTATCCGCGCGCCAAAGCCTCCTTGACCCACTTAACCACGAGTTCAGGTTTGTAACTCTTGAGAACCCCACGAGCGAAGCGCGTTGCACAGTAGGTGCACGCGTTGAGGCAGCCCTCGCTTATCGGAACCACGAAGGCAACGCCACTTCTCCAAAGGCGGGGAAGCCCAAGCTTGTCAAGACTTCTCTCGCGCCAGCCTTCAACACTCACCAGCTTTCCGTCGCGCTCGGCAAGGTCTATTGCCTCAGCTATTCTGTCTATGCTCTTTACTCCAAGTATTCCAGAAACGCGAGGGTCTATTATATCAGGGTTGACGTGTGTGAGGCAACCCGTAACGATGACTCTTTTACCAGAATCAAGGAGCTCTTTTATGCGCTCCCTCATGTGCTTCTCGGTAGGGTCCTTTACGGCGCAGGTGTTCACAACAACGTAGTCAGCACTTTCCGGAGTCTCCACTAACTCATAGCCCGCTCTAAGGAGGATTGCCTCCATTATTTCGGCGTCCGCTTTATTCCTGGTGCAGCCGTAGGTCTCAACGTGAACCTTTATCATCGCACTCGCCTGGGCTTGGGGGTTTAAAAAGCATGCTGGTCAGGTCTGTGGATACAAAATCAAAAAGCATGAATAATGAGTTCCAAAAGTATAATAGTAAGAGGGAAAGGAAATCAAATAACCTCTCCAAAAGCGAACTTTCTCTTGACTGAGTTTATGACGATCTCAACCTCGTCGCCGACCTGAGTGTTCGGGACGAAGATAACGAAGCCCTTTATCTTGGCGATACCATCGCCACCTTTTCCAAGGCCCTCGATCTTAACTCTATACCTTTCTCCAACCTTAACAGGGGCTTCGTAGCCACCGTCAAATCCATTTCCATACATATCTAACACCAACTCTTTCAACTTTTGGTACCCTTTGGATGGCTCCAGAAGAGCACCAGGTCTATTTAGTTTGATACTTTATAAACCTTTGGGCAGTTCCAGCGAGTTACCTTTGCCAAAAAAGTAAACAAAAATGTTTGAGACACCAAAACAAGCTGAAAAAAGTGAGATTTCGACCGAAGATTCCGTTTTAAACCTCAGGTTCAGAAAACGCTTTTATCCATAAACCCATTAGTTTAGATTAGGTGGAGTGGATTTCATCTGGAGGTGATAATTTGAGTGAGATTACCCTCAACAAAGTGTGCCGAATCGCCGGTGAGGCGAAGCTCGTGCTGTATGAGGAAAACGGAACAGTTCAAGATGCACTCTTCATCGCCACTGCCCCAATTAGGGGATTTGAGAAGCTTGTAGTAGGCAAAAATCCACTTTTCGCGGTCGAAGCTGTCATGAGAATCTGCGGTCTCTGTCATGCGTCCCACGGTATAGCGATGAGCGAGGCCATAGAAAATGCCATTGGAATAATACCACCAAGAAACGGAATACTGATGAGAGAAGCCCTCGGCCTCGTGAACAGGATTCAGAGCCACATGCTCGAGTTCCTCATGGTTGCTGGGGACCTGCTAATCGAGGAGAAAAGGGAAGAAGTTCTGTTCCAGCTCATGGACTTCCACGCCAAGATCAGCGACTACCTTCTCAAGATGGGAGGCGCAGCAACACATCCCCCAAACCTCACCGTGGGAGGAATGTTCTCTGTCCCCAAGTGGAGCGTCTTCAACAACCTCAAGGCACGCCTTCCAAAGCTGACCGGGCAGTGGGAAGAGATAGCACATTTGCTGACCGATGAGGACATCCAGACAGAAGTTGCTGATGAACTCAGGGAGAAGAAAGCGGAAAACAACTACCTGGTAAGCAGCCTGTTCTACGGGGACAGGTTCAACATAAACGCCGAGAGAATTGAGACAATGCCCTATTATGAATACAGAAAGGACAACCCCCACTCAAAGGAGTCCACCACACTCATAGCCTTCTACGGTGGGGAAAAGGTTGAAGCTGGCCCAAGGGCAAGGATGAAAGTTTACCGGGAGTTTACAGATTCTTCCCTCTATGGCCTTCACACCGCGAGGGTTCAGGATACAACGCTGGCACTCATTAGGCTTGAAGAAATCCTTGACAGCATAAAGATGGACGAGCCGTTCAGAACGAAGAACATAGTTTTCGGGCCAGGCAAGGGTGTTGGAGTCTACGAGGCACCAAGGGGAACACTCATCCACTTGATCGAACTTGGAGACGAGGGCAGGGTGGTTTCCTCCAAGATAATCGTCCCCACAATGTTCAACATTCCCGTGATGGAGGAGATGGCAAAAGGTCTGAGCGTTAAAGCGGCCGAGGCCGTTATGCGCCTATATGACCCATGTATTCCATGTACGACCCACGTTGTGAGGTTGGGGGGATGATTATGGAGAAGCTTAAGGTTCTTCATGTTGATGTAGGGGGTTGTGAGGGATGCAACGTCAGTATCATTCGCGCATATCCAAAGCTCATGGACTTGATAGAGCTCGACATATCATACCTGCGGAAGGATGAGTGTAAGCTCGACGAGTACGACGTGGCGATAATAACCGGTGGAGCATGTATGAACGAACCAAGGATTCTTGAAGAGCTAAAGGAGATAAGGGAAAAAGCTCACACTGTGGTGGCCTTCGGTTCGTGTGCAACCTTCAGCGGGATATTGCGCTTCTGCCGCGGCGGGCAGGAGCCAAGGCCCGACCACAGGAACTTCCAGCCCATAAACAGCGTGATTAAAGTTGATTACTCCATCCCGGGCTGCCCGCCAACACCACAGATGCTCCAGTCCTTCTTCAAGTTCTACATCAACGGTGACGAGAGAAGGCTGAGGCTCTTCAAGGTGAGTGCCGACATAAAGAAGCTGAGCGGCTTTGACCTGATAGACGATATAGTGCTTACGGGCCTCTGCATAGGTTGTGGTGCCTGTGAGCTGTCGTGCCCGACCAACGCAATCAAGCTGATAGACAAGAGGCCTAACCTCGTTCAGGAGAAGTGTATCCGCTGCGGCACCTGCTATATAAGGTGTCCGCGCGCCTCACAGATTCTGTCCATGGGTGGTGCGAGATGATGAGCGTTTCAGAAAATCTTTTGGGAAACGTCTTTGGAATTTATCTTGCGCGGGCAACCGATGAGGAAATACTCAAAAGAAAGGTTGCCAGCGGCGGTGCGGTTACAGCCCTCTTAGCCTACGCCCTGGAGAAGGGCCTCATAGATGGCGTTGTAACGGCCAAAAGGACAGAGGGGTTGGAGGGTCAGGCTGTAGTTGCGAGGACAAGGGAGGAGCTCCTTGAAACTGCCGGAAACAAGTGGAGCATAGTGCCCTTCGCCTCCAGGATGAAGGCCAAGATAGAGGAGGAAGACCTAAAGAACGTTGCCGTGGTCTGCCTCCCCTGCCAGGCCCAGTTCTTCGGCCAGATGAGGGACTTCCCACTCCTGGAAAGCGATTTCGGAGAGAGGATAAAGTACATCGTTAGTCTCTTCTGCATAGGAACATTCGCATTCGAGGCATTCCTCAACTACCTCAGGATGAAGCACGGCATAATGGCCCAGGATATCAAGGACATAGTCCTTAAGGGGGACTTCCTCGAGATATACCACGGCGATTCAGTGCTCTCACTGCCGATAAAAGAGGTTTACTCATACCTCCAAGCCGGCTGTCTGGTCTGTACTGACTACACCGGAACCTGGAGCGACATCTCGGCCGGCTTCGTGGAGAGCGAGAGGGGATGGACTGTCCTCATAACGCGCAACCTTAAGGCAGAAGAGCTCGTTAAGAGCGCCGAGAAGGACGGATACATAGAGCTGCGCGACGGCTCCCACGTGATGGGAGAAGTCCTCAAAGCGGCCAGGGAAAAGCTTGCGAGAGCGCAGAAGAACATGATGTATCTGCTCTGAGGACAACTTTTCCATTTTCTCGCTATCCTTTTGGAAGGTGGTTGAGTTGATAAAGAAAGTGAAAATTCTCAAGTGGCAAGATGGGCTCGTTCCCACCGAGGACTATATCTGCGTCGAGGAGACCTTTGAAATCTTCGCAGTACACGAAAAGGACGAAGAGTTTCTCGCCGAACTTCCTGCTTCACCCAACCAGCTGAAGGAACTTGGAGCCGGATTCGTCGTGTGCGGAGGCTATGAAAGACCGGAGGACATAGTTGACGTATGGGTTGAGGGCAAGGAGATTTACGTGAAGTTGAAGGATACCCCCGCCACGGGCGAGCTGGTTGTGAAACACACCCCCTGCGGCGACCCCTACAGAATGAAGGAGGGCAGAATTCTCAGCAGGAAGGGCGAGGAAGTCAAAATAACCCCCGGCCTCGTATTGAAGATATCCTCCACGATGACAACGCTGGCTGAGACGTGGAGAAAGACAGGGGGCACCCACTGGGCGGCCCTCTTCGATTTGAACGCCAATGTCGTTGCCTTCAGCGAGGACATAGGCAGGCACAACGCCGTCGATAAGGTCGTAGGATACGCCGTCCTCAACGGACTCGACCTTGAAAGGCTTATCCTGGCATCGAGCGGCAGGATGCCATACGGCATGGTAAGAAAGGCAGTCAACGCGGGCATTCCAGTAGTGGTGACGAAATCACCGCCGACGGACAAGGGCGTGGAGCTCGCCAGGGAGCACGGGGTAACCCTAATAGGCTTCGCGAGGGGAAGGCGCTTCAACGTGTACTCCGGGGAGCATCGATTATTGTTCTAAGACTTATTCCTATTTTGTCCTAACTTCCCTCGCCCTAAGGGACAATACCTGATGAACGGCCAAACATGTCTATTAAGGGCATTCTTAATTCAATGTTCTACGTTCATAAATGACCTTAAGTGATTTTGTTTACCCCAGTATTTGGCAGTATACAAACAGACTTAAAAAAAGCCTTCTGAGGGCTTTATTTCGCTGTTTCTCAATGGACATAACCTTTTGTTAAAAACCAAGCTATTTAAAAAGTGTTTTAAGCCAAATAGAGAACTATTATTGAAAATCAAATAGCGTACAGTACACCATATAGAGTACATTGGCGACCAAAAATGTCCCCCAATGTGGAGGTGTGGAGAATGAGTGAAAGGCTCGTCCCCGTGGTCTGCCCCTACTGTGGTGTAGGGTGCAGGCTATACATCAGGAGTGTTGATGGCTATCCCGTAGGCATAGAATACGCCAAGGACATCCCCAACATCTCAAACGAACTCGGAAAGCTCTGCCCTAAAGGCAACGCCGTCGTTGAGTACCTCCTCGCAAAGGACAGGCTCAAGAGACCCCTCAAGGCCAAGGAACAGGGCAAGTTCGTTGAGATAAGCTGGAGCGAGGCAATAAAGGAGGTTGCCGAGAGGCTCAAGGCTTATGCCAAGGACGACCCGAACCAGCTCATGTTCTTCGGCTCTGCGAGAACATTCAACGAGCCCAACTACCTCGTCCAGAAGCTGGCCAGGATGCTCGGCACCAACAACGTTGATCACTGTGCAAGGCTCTGTCATGCACCGACCGTCACGGGTCTCAAGGCTGTTTTCGGTGCCGGCGCAATGACCAACACCTACAAGGACATTGAAGAGGCAAACGTCATCTTCATTATCGGCCACAACTACGCTGAGACCCACCCGGTTGGCTTCCGCTACGTCCTTAAGGCCAAGGAGAGGGGCGCTAAGGTCATAGTCGCTGACCCGAGGTTCACCAGGACGGCCTGGTTCGCCGACATATTCCTACAGCACTACCCGGGAAGCGACATTGCGCTGATAAACGGTCTCATCCACGTCATCATCAAGGAGCGGCTCTACGACGAGAAGTTCGTGAGGGAGAGATGCGTTGGCTTCGATGAAGTTGTGGCAGCCGTCGAGAAGTTCACACCCGAGTTCGTCGAGAAGGTAACCGGTGTCCCGGCGGAACTCATCATTGAAGCTGCAAGAACCTTCGCGACCGCAGGAAAGGGTGTCATAACCTGGGCCATGGGTCTAACCCAGCACACCCACGGAACTGAAAACGTCAAGCTCCTTGGAACGCTCGCGGCCATTTGCGGTTATCAGGGCAAAGAAGGTGCCGGCTGTTCCCCAATGCGCGGTCAGAACAACGTTCAGGGAGCATGTGACATGGCAGCCCTGCCGAACGTCTTCCCAGGCTATCAGGCCGTCACTGATCCTGAAAAGAGGAAGTTCTTTGAGGAGTTCTGGGGTGTTGAGCTGAGCGGCGAAGTTGGACTGACAACTGTGGAGGCTGCCTACGCGGCCGACAAGGGCAAGGTAAAGGCCTACTATGTCATGGGTGAGAACCCAGTCATAAGCGAGGCCAACGCCAACCACGTGATGCACACCCTCGAGAAGCTCGAGTTCATGGTCGTCCAGGATATCGTCCCGACCCCAACTATGGAGTATGCAGATATAGTTCTGCCGGCCGCGGCCATGCTCGAGAACGAGGGTTCTCTGACCAATACAGAGAGGCGCGTGCAGTGGAGCTTCCAGGCGGTAAAACCACCCGGAGAAGCAAGGCCCGACTGGTGGATTCTTAGCGAGGTCGGTAAGGCCATCGGTTTTGACAAGACCGGATCCGGTGGATTCGTCTACAATGATGCAGCCGACGTTCTCAGGGAAATCAACGCCTGTACTCCGCAGTATCGCGGTATAACTCCAGAGAGGCTCAAGGAGAACCTTGCAGGACTCCACTGGCCGTGCCCAAGCGAGGACCATCCAGGAACGAGGGTCCTCTACAAGGAGAAGTTCCTCACTCCCAGCGGAAAGGCCAACCTCGCGGCCGTTCCGGAGTACAAGGGACCAGTCGAAATGCCGGACGAAGAGTATCCGTTCCTCCTTACGACCCACAGATACGTCGGAATGTACCACACCGCAACCATGACCATGAGGAGCTGCGCACTCAAGAAGCGCTGGCCAGAACCCCTCGCCGAGATACACCCGGATGACGCAGTGAAGCTCGGAATAAAGAGTGGAGACTGGGTTAAGGTCGTCACAAGGAGAGGAGCATATCCGATTAAGGCAAAGGTCACCCGGGCTGTCAAGAAGGGCGTAATAGCTGTCCCGTGGCACTGGGGAGCAAACGTCCTCACCAACGATGCCCTCGACCCGGTAGCAAAGATACCGGAAACCAAAGCCTGTGCCTGTAATGTCGCCAAGATCACAGAAGAAGAGGCCAGGAAGCTCATGGAGAAACTCCCACCACTCATACCCAAGATTGAGGTCGTTAGGGGGTGAATTAAATGGCTAGAAAGACCGTCTTTATTGACTTTTCAAAGTGCATCGAGTGCCGCGCCTGTGAGGTAGCTTGCGAGCGCGAACACAGTGGAATGTCATTCATCAGCGTCTTTGAGTGGCAGGAAATGGCCGCTATGGCCCTCAACTGCCGCCACTGTGAGAAGGCTCCCTGTGTTGAGGTCTGTCCAACCAACGCCCTCTACCGCGACAAGGATGGAGCAGTCCTGCTCGCTCCACAGAAGTGTATCGGCTGTCTCATGTGCGGCATAGTCTGTCCCTTTGGAATACCCGAGCTCGATCTCATCAACAAGATAATGGGCAAATGTGACCTCTGCGCCCACAGGAGAGCCGAAGGAAAGCTTCCAGCCTGTGTTGAGACCTGTCCAACAGATGCTCTCATCTACGGCGACTTCAACGAGATAGTCAAGAAGAGAAGGGAGAAGTTTACGGAGAAAACCATAGAACTCGCCAAAACTGCAGAGCGCATCCCGCTGACGGGGGTGTGATAGCATGGAAGAGCTTTTTATTCTTTCCTTTTCAATTCCGCTGGTTGGAGGCCTTTTACTGTTCAAACTCGACGGTAAAAGAGCGGATTACTTCATGCTCATCACTGTCATCCTTGCCACAATACTCAATCTCGCGGGAGTTTATGAGTTCTATTCCTCTGGGATGCCTACTATACACAAAACTCTCGTGAGCTCCACAACCCTCGGTGAGGTCTACGGTCTCTTGATAGACCCAATGAGTGTGTGCGTTGGCCTGGTTGTGATAACAGCCGGACTGCTTTTTATGATCTATGCAAAAGACTATATGAGCCCGGAGAACAAAGAGCACCCAGTCTATGAGGATAAGGGTAGGTTTTACGCTTGGATGGTGCTCTTTATCGGAGCAACACTCGCATTCATTTACTCCTCGTCGGTTCTCCAGCTGCTGATATTCTTCGAAATTATGAGCCTCGCCTGTTGGGGTGTAGCAGGCTATTATGGAAGTAAAAAGGCCAAAAGGGCAGCATATAAAGCGTTGCTTGTTACCAACTTTGGAGCGGTGATAGGTCTATACACCGCGGTAGGTATAGGAATCACACACCTTCACGACCTGAGCATATTTGCATATTCTGGCCTCAATGACAGCCTTAAACTCGTCGTTTTTATCGGGGTCATGATAGCTGCTTTTACCAAGAGTGCCCAGTTTCCGCTTTATTCATGGCTCCCAGATGCAATGGTCGCCCCAACACCTGCTTCAGCCTTCCTCCACGGTGCAGCGATGGTTGAGATGGGTGTCTACCTGCTGGCCAGATTCATCCAGTTCATGAATCCCATACCCAAAGAAGGATTTTACGTCATGGCAGCCCTCATCATCGCCACTCAGATAATCTGCATCCTGATGTATCCTCTCCAGAAGAGCGCGAAGAGGCTGCTCGCCTACTCAACAATAGCAGAGTCTGGACTGATGTACGTGGCCCTTGCGACGGCAGTCCTCGGGTTGCAGGGGGGACTTCAGGCTTCAATGTTCCAGCTATTCAACCATGCCTACATCAAAGGTCTCGCTTTCCTGACGGCTGGAACGTTCAGCTACGCCCTGGGAACCCTTGAGATGGACAGGATAAAGGGCCTCATTAAATCCCCTGTGGTCGGCTACAGCTGGACCTTTGCCCTGCTTGGTTTAGCTGGCGTTCCACCATTCGGCGTGTTCTTCGGAAAGCTGGGAATACTCAGCAATGCCAAGGCAATGGAAGAGAGCGTCCTCATCATTGCCATGTTTGTTTTACTTCTCCTCGACTCAGCAGTGTTCCTCATGGTGTCTCTGAAGAGGATACACGGCATGGTCTTCAGCGAGGGCGGAGAAGAAGTCGAGATTACACCACTGATGAAGGCTGTGATGGTTATCCTGCTCGTCCTGGCCATGCTGGCCCCGTACATAGCGTATCCACTGATCGTCAAAGTGGGGTGGTGAAAAATGTTCGACGTAACGCTCACTCTTTCACTCGATAGAACTGCAGTGTTCTTCGTACTCAACGTCGCGATACTCGGCATAGCGGCGCTAGTTGCATCGTTCAGATACATGAGGATATACGAGTTCAAACCAAAGATACCCTACTACCCAACGCTCGCCATCTTCATAGTCTCGATGCTTCTCATCCCAATGGTCCAGGACTGGCTCAGTTTCCTCTTCCTCTGGGAGATAATGACTCTCGCCTCATACTTCCTGATAATCTACGACTGGCCGGAGGAGAGCGTCAAGAAGGCCGGCTGGAAGTACTTCGTGACCATGCACCTCTTCGACACATCTCCCCTCATGCTGGCAGTGACTATGTACTACGCCTTCCATGGAACGTTCAACTTTGGGGCCATAACGGAGTACAGCAATGCCATAGTCGCTCTCTTTCTCCTGGGATTTGCGGCCAAGGCCGGCCTCTTCCCGCTCCACTTCTGGTTACCGGACGCCCACCCGGCCGCACCGAGCCCGGTCTCAGCCTTGATGAGTGGTGCCATGGTCGAACTCGGCCTCTACGGAACCATCAGGGTTCTCAATGCTGTGGGATGGAGCGTCGCAACCTGGATAGTCTATCTCATCGGCGCTATGGCAGTGCTCAGCATGCTGGCTGCCATATTCAGCTACGCCCTCCAGGACGACGTCAAGAGGCTCTTCGCATGGTCCACCATCGACAACATGGGCTGGATGTATCTGCTCATCCTGGCAGGCCTCCTTGGCGTTTCAGGAGTGGAGAAGGGCGTTGACTACTACGTCGTGGCACATGGACTCGCGAAGGCGGCGGCGTTCATATCAACGGGTGCCCTCCTCTACGTTTTCGGTACGAGGAGCCTGAAGAAGGCAAAAGGTATGATGAACACTGACAGCCTCACCGCGGGACTCATGATGGCCTCAATATTCGCCCTCGAAGGTGTTCCGCCCTTCAACCTCTTCATGAACAAGCTCAATGTGATAAAGACTCTCCTGACGGTCAGCCCGGCCCTGGCATACTTCACGGCCCTTGAGTGGGTGATAGCGTTCATACTGTTCCTCAGAGTGGTTCACGCCTACATCCTCAGCGAAGGTGAACCAGAGGCCAAGAGAAAGCTTGCTGGAAGCATAGCCCTCTCCGTGATAGTCCTGCTCATCCTCTCCATGGTAAGCCAGTTCGTCTGCGACTACATATGGGTGAGGTGGTGAAGATGGAGGGACTCTTTACGCTCGCCGTCATCCTGTATTTCCTCTCCATACCCGCAGCGTTAGCCCTCAAAAGGAGCTTCAAGGCTTCAATCAGCATTGGCCACATACTCACGGCTCTAGCCTCCATAGCTCTGTTAGCATTTACCTTTGTGTCAATACCAGATATCCTCAGCGGGAAGGCCATAGAATTCACATATGACTTAGGAGTGGCCCAGATTCCGTTCCAGATTGATGGGCTCTCGCTGATAATGTGCTTCATCTTCGGCGCCCTCGGACTTGCAGCGTCAATATATTCCCCGAGATACATGGCAATCTACGAGAAGTCAGGCAGAGGCTGGATGTACATAACCATATATTCAGTGTTTATGCTCTCCATGATACTCATAGTAACAATAGCCAACATGTTCTGGTTCATTTTCCTCTGGGAGGTCATGACGTTTACATCGTACCTCCTGACGATCTGGGAAAGCGACAAAGAGGATGTCAGAAAAGCCGGCTGGAAGTACTTCGTGACCATGCACATAGTGAGCACACTGCCACTGATAATCGCCCTCGCCCTGCTGTATGCAGACGTTAGCTCAATCGAGGGACTTAACTTTGAGAGTCTAGCGGCCTTAAAACTAAGCCCAGTATTCTACGCCCTCTTCCTGATAGGCTTTGGAAGCAAGTCAGGCGTTGTCCCGCTGCACTTCTGGGCCCCGGAGGCCTATACGGTCGCCCCGAGCAACGTCTCCGCTCTAATGGCTGGAGCACTGGAGAAGGTCGCGGTCTATGCCCTGATAAGGACTACATGCTTTATCATGAAGCCAAACGAGACTTTCGGATATGCAGTTGCCCTGCTTGGAACAGTAACCCTGACAGTTGGAACCCTCTACGCGTTGAAGCAGACCGATGCCAAGAGACTTTTGGCCTACCACAGTATCGGCCAGATAGGCTACATCTGGCTCGGCATGGGCGTTGGGATAGTTTTCATAGCCAGGGGAGATATGTACTCAGCCTTCGGAGCCATAGCCCTAGCATCAAGTCTGTACCACCTCGTTAACCACACGTTCTTCAAGGGACTGCTCTTCCTGTCGACGGGCTCAATATTCTACAGAACCCGCAGCAGGGATCTCAACCAGCTGAGAGGTCTGGCTAAACTGATGCCCTTTACGGCGCTCTTCACATTCATAGCCGCAATGTCAATAGCTGGAACTCCTCCGTTCAACGGCTTTATGAGCAAGTGGATGATTTATCAGTCAACGTTCCTCTCGGGCAACGGCCTGATAGTGTTCTTTGGAGTGATGGCCCTCTTCATAAGCGCAGCAACGCTGGCTTCATTCATCAAGTTCTACACAACCGCATTTGGAGGAGAACCTACTGAGTTTACGAAGGATGCTGAGGAAGTTCCATCCCCTATGCTCATCGCCAAGGGCTTCCTGGCTTCACTCTGCATCCTCCTTGGACTGGTTCCAAGCCTCATCCTGCCGATACTGCTTTCGCCAGGGGCAGCCCTAGCCGGTATAGATGTCTCAGGACTGATGGACACAAACTACTGGCTTGTCACGATTAAAGCTCCGCTTATGCCGACAGGGGCAGAGAGCTACTTCAAACCGCTACTCTTTGCGACACTCTTCGGCGTGATCTTCCTCGGCATGTACCTGCTCTTCCCAATCTCAAAGAAAACCTACAGACCCTGGACCCTCGGTGAGCCCGTGGCGATGGAGCACTACAAGTTCAAGGCGATAAACTACTACGAACCCTTCGAGGAGTACATCCACCCGCTCTACCACACCGGCCACGTTCTCAGCGAGTTCGGATCTGCCCTGATTGGCGCAGTCGCCAATGCGTACGTCTCAACAACAAGGGCTCTCCACAGAGTATGCGATTCTATAAGCAAGAGTGTGGCCGGGATCGGAAAAGAGTACGAGAAGAAGTGCCCCGAAGTCTACCTTGACGAATACTTCCTTGCCCCACTGGTCAAGATAGTGAGGGTCTCAGGAGTGCTTCTAGATGAGGGATTCATGAGGCCAAATGCAGCGTTCACAATAGCCCTGGTAACTCTGGCGGTTATACTTGCCCTGATGGTGCTGTGAGGTGGTGAAGATGACGCTCGAAAAAATTGCATTCGCGGCCCTTTCACTGATGATAATCATCCTCCTTCCGCCCCTCCTCGACGGAATAAGCAGAAAGATCAAGGCTACCGTCCAAGAGAGGCAGGGGCCCCCCGTCTTCCAGACCTACTATGACCTCTCAAGCCTGCTCTCAATGGAGCCGATCCTTCCAACGGACAGACTGGGCTTCCTCATAGCTCCCTATGTGGCCTTTGCTTCAGCAGTCTCAGCCGCCCTGCTCCTCCCCTTCGGGAACTTCGTCCCAGTGGCCTTCACAGGGGACATCTTCGTCTTCCTCTACGTGCTGGCGATATTCTCGATATCGATGATGATGGCAGGCTTCCTCGTGAACAACACCTACTCAAACGCGGGTGCCAACAGGGAGATGATGCTCATCCTCAGCGTGGAGCCGATACTGGGAATAGCGATAGGCATACTCGCGCTTAAGACCCACTCGCTCAGCGTGAGCGGAATTCCACTCAACCTCAGCCTCACACCCTCCGTTGTCCTCGCTTTCATCTTCCTCGCCTACGCCGTCTATACTGAGTGCGCCTTCATACCCTTCGACATAGCCGAGGCCGAAACGGAGATACTTGAGGGTCCACTCGTCGAGTACAGCGGGAAGCTGCTTGGAATCTTCAAGTGGGCCATGCTGATAAAGCGCGTAGCCCTGATATGGCTGTTCGCGAGCTTCATAGTCATTCCAGTCATGAAGGGGTTCGTCGACATCACGACGCCCTACGGTGGTGCAGTAACGCTCGCGGCACAGCTGGTACTCCTGGTGGTCTTCTACGTCATGTCGGCCATCATAGAGTCAACGACGGCCCGTATGAAGGTAATCCAGGCCATCAGGCAGAACACGGTGATATTCCTTGCGGGAATAGTCGCGCTGGTGATAGCTTCCCTGGGATGGTGAGGTGGTGCTCATGTCTGAAGTTATCAAGTTTAACGAGGCTCTGAAAAAGAAGCGCGTACACAGGGGAGATGAAAAAGCCAAAGTAACGCGGGAGTACTTGGATGAGATTATCGAGAAGTTCGGGGAGAAGATAAGGGACGTCAAGCAGGCCGCTTACAACCAGTGGATTATAACCGTCGAGAGGGAAGACCTTCCGGAGATAGTCCTCTACTTCCTCAACCACCCGGAGTGGAAGGAGACCCAGCTCTCATCGATGGTGGCCACCGACGAGAGGCCCCTAAACGGCAAGTTCAGCATCACCTACTGGCTCAGCGTTAACGGAAAGGCGGGTGACTTCTATCTCGGCGTCAGGGCTTACCTGCCGGAGGACGACCCGAGGTTCACCTCGATAGCGGCCAAGCACAGGGGCGCGAACTGGTACGAGAGGGAAGCCATGGAGATGCTCGGCCTCACTGCCGAAGGCCACCCCGACCCGAGGCGGCTCGTCCTTCCGGACGACTGGCCGTCCTGCGTCTACCCGCTCAGGAAGGACTTCCACTACTCGAACAGCCCGCCGGGGGAGAAGTTCTACCCCTACAAGGAACCGAAGAAGGACGAGATAGTCGTCCCCTACGGACCGTATCATGTGGCCCTTGAAGAGGCAGCACACTTCAGGCTCTATGTTAAGGGAGAAACCATAACAGACGTTGACTATCGCGGCTTCTACGCCCACAGGGGCATAGAGAAGATATCCGAGGGAAGGCTAACCTACGACCAGGTCTGCTTCATAGCGGAGAGAATATGTGGAATCTGCGGCTGCACACACTCCACAGCCTACTGCCAGGCGGTTGAGAACGCCGGAGGTATAGAGGTTCCCGAGAGAGCCGAGTACATCAGGACGATAGTCCTCGAGATAGAGAGACTCCACAGCCACCTGCTCAACTTTGGAATAGTCTCCCACCTCGTTGGCTACGACTACGGCTTCATGAAAGCCTGGAGGATAAGGGAGCACGTGATGTGGCTCGCGGAAAGGCTAACGGGCAACAGAAAGACCTACGGAATGCTCCTTGTCGGCGGCGTTAGGAGAGACCTTCTGGAGTACAGAAAATCCCTGATAGAAGACGTCCTCAAGAAGATAAAGACCGAGTTCAGTGAGCTCGTCGATGAGGCAATCTCAACGAGCACCTTCGTGAAGCGCCTTGAAGGCGTTGGGGTTCTGCCCTACAAGGTCGCCAAGGAGTGGGACGTTGATGGACCCCTTGGCAGGGGCTCCGGAAGGGACTTCGACGTGAGAAGGGACCACCCGTACGCGGCCTACAAGTACCTCGACTTCAAGGTCCCAGTCTACAAGGAGGGTGACGTTCTGGCAAGGGCCCTCGTCAGAATAGAGGAAGTTTTCGAGAGCATCTGGATAATAGAGCAGGCCCTCGACCAGATGCCCGGAGGAGACATTCTGGCGGAGTACAAGGAGATACCCCCGTACTCGGAAGCGATAGGCATGACTGAGGCACCGAGGGGCGAGAACATTCACTACGTCATGACCGGCGAGAACAACAAGGTCTACAGGTACAGGGCCAGGGCGGCAACCTACAACAACCTGCCGGCTGTTCCCGACATGATGCGCGGCTACACCATAGCCGACGCCCCGCTCATAGTGGCGAGCATAGACCCCTGCTACTCCTGTACGGAGAGAGTTCAGGTAGTCGACGTCGAAAGCGGGAAGGTTAGGGTTCTCAGCGAGACGGAGTTCAACAAGCTCTCCATAAAGGCCTCAAGGAGGGTCTGAGATGGCCGTGACGCTGAAGTACCCCTTCGTGAAGCTTGAAGCCCCTCCGGAGTACAGAGGAATTCCACAGATAGACGCGACCCTCTGCATAGGCTGCGGTGCCTGCGTTAACGCCTGTCCGCCAGATGCACTCCTCAGGATAGACGACTACAACAGAGGAGTTAGAGAAATTGTCCTCGATGTGGGAAGGTGCATCCGCTGTGCTCGCTGTGAGGAGGTCTGTCCCACCGGAGCGATCAAGCTCACGAACCTCTTCGAGGCCGCTTCGCCCGACAGGATGGACCACGTGGAGGTTGTTAGGCTCAGGCTCGTGAAATGCAAAAACTGCGGCAGGTACGCCGACTTCACTGAGAGGCAGGTGAGAAAGGCCCTCCAGATTCTCCCCGAGGAGATCATCGAAAGGGAAGCTCTGGAAGAGAAGGTCTGGATCTGCAGGGACTGCAGGAGGAAAGGGACAGTTGATGGAACCATAGAAGCCAGCAAGGAGGTGGTTCTATGAGCGGAAAGCCGAAGCTCCGCTCCATATGGGTCTTCCACCTCAACACCGGCTCGTGCAACGGCTGTGACATCGAGATAATCGACGTGCTCACACCGTTCTACGACGTCGAGCGCTTTGGAATCAAGCTAGTTGGCTCGCCGAGACACGCTCATGCACTCCTCGTCTCGGGTCCGCTCACGAGACAGGCCTACTACGGCGCCAAAGAGACCATAAAGGCGATGCCTCCGGAGCCAAGGGTAATAGTCGCCATCGGAACGTGCACCTGTAGCGGAGGGATATTCTACAACGGCTATCCAGTCTACAGAAGGCCCGAGAGCGGTAGGGAGGGAAGCGAGTATCCACGGAGGGGAGGTATAGCGGAGCTCATCGCTGACTTGAGGGACGAGGGCGAGAAGGTCGGTCCGGTCATCTACATCCCCGGCTGTCCACCGAGACCGGAGGAGATAATCTACGGCATAGCACAGCTCGTGGGACTCGTCGAGAAGAAGCTCAGCTATCAGGAGTACAGCGACGAGCTGGTTCCCTTCAAGCTCCCAGAGGGGCCGCTGGAGGAGCGCATCAGGCTGACCCTTATGGAGAGGCTCAGGCACCTCGTGGGATACCTCGACAGGGAAAAGATCCTCGAGGATTTCATGGGGCTCGTTAAAGAGGCCGAGAAGAGCGAGAATCCCAGGGAGGAGCTGGCCAGGCTCGTCAAGGACTACGCCGCCAAATGCGGGGACGTTAGACTGGGCTTCTGTATGATGCTTCTCGAAAGAGAGTACTGGAGGGTCAAAGATGCCCTGGATGCTGGTAAAGAGTTCGTATATTGGGTTTAAGACCTACCTCGCGGGTGCTCTCTCCCACACGGAGGGAGACTTCGAGGTGGAAGAAATAGTCGGGGAGATAAGCCCCAGAGCAGCCCACCTGCTTAGAAAATCCTTCGAACGGTCATACTTCACGCTCGCCGATGCTCCCCTGATTCCCTTCGAAGAACTGGATGAGGGGGATAGGCGGCTAATCTTGAAGGCCCTCAGGGGCCTTAGGGAGAATGAAAGGCTCAAAATAGAGAGGAGGTGAATTGGATGGCTGAAACAAAGGAAAAAATCCTGTATGGGGTAGATACAACCTTTGAGGCCGTAGCAAAGAAGGCCACACCAAAGTTCAAGACAACCCCAGGTAGGCTGCTCTTCGCCGGCTTCATGGCTGGTGCCTTTATCGCCTTTGGTTTCCTCCTGGCGGTGGTTGCAGCGGCTGGCTACAGCCCGAAGCTCTTCCCAGACACAGGCAACATATCCACCTTTAAGATACTCCTCGGTGCGGTCTTCCCGGTCGGCCTCATAGCGGTTATCTTAGCGGGAGCCGACCTCTGGACAGGAAACGTCCAGTTCCTCAGCTCGGCTAAGGCAAAGGGCTACGCCGACTTTAAGTGCGTCCTCTACAACTGGTTCGGAAGCTACGGTGGAAACTTCATAGGCTCGATATTCCTCGCGCTCCTGGCCGTTCCGCTGACCGGACTCTTCGGCCACGTTGGAGACCCGAACACCTTCGGCCAGGTCACGGTAGGCATAGCCACCGGCAAGGTCTCGAAGGACATACTGGCATTGTTCTTCCTCGGTATCGGCTGTAACTGGCTCGTCAACGTCGCAATATGGCAGTCGGCCAGGGTTCAGGACGGTGCCGGCAAGATACTCGCCATATGGTTCCCGATCTTCGCCTTCGTTGCCATAGGCTTCGAGCACGCCATAGCCAACATGTGGGCCATTCCAGCGGGCATACTCCTCAGTGACTACGCCATAACCTGGACCCAGTTCTTCCACAACGTAATCCCAGTAACCTTCGGTAACGCCATTGGCGGTTTCCTCTTCGTGACCTTCTACTACTGGTACCTCAGCCACCCCGAGCTGACCACTGACCGCCTCATCAAAGAGATCATTGACTTCCTTATCGTTTTCATAGCCTTCTGGGCCGTCGCGGCGCTCATCCCAGCGGGAATCGGCATAGCCCTCGATCAGGCCCTTGGCAAGGGTGCCATGTACCTCGTCCCGCTGGTGCTCTCGGCCTACTACATCGTCGGTGCCTTCGTCCTCTACAAGAAGGCCAGGCCGGCCTGACTGCTCTTTCCTTTTTTCCATCCATCGTGAGAGGTGAGAAAAATGCTCGAAAGCACGTTCATGACGCTCATGAAGCTCATCATTCCCCTCTACATAGCCGCGTTCGTCATCTATGCCGTTAGGGCCTTTAAAGGGCCGAGTATTCCGGATGTTATCCTCGCAGTAGACTGTATGAGCTTTGATATCGCAGCCTTTATGGCCATCCTGGCAGTCTACTTCAAGTCCACCTTCCTCGTGAGTGCGGCCATAATACTCGCCCTCTGGGCGTACCTGCTGGACATCTACGTCGCAAAGTACCTGGCGAACGGGGAGGTGGGAGCATGAGCGAGATACTCTTCTACCTTGGAGCAGTCATGATAATCATCGGCGGCATCTGCGACCTCTTTGGAGCCATAGGCTTACTCCGCTTCCCCAACTTCTACGTCAGGCTACACGCTGCAACAGTTGGAACGATTGGTGGGGCGGTGGTTCCCCTCTTCGGTGTTGCCCTGCTTGCCCTCGGTGCGGACTTCCTACCCCATAGGTACGCCATCGCTGGGGCCAGCTTCATCACGGGGATAATCGTCCTCCTCGCAGCGCCAGCGGGAGCTACTGCACTAGCCTACGCCGCCCATAAGGCCCGGCTCGTGGAGTGGAAGCCAAAGGTCGACCACCTGGCAGAGGTGAGGGGCGATGATTGAAATCCACCTGCTAATCTTAGCTACCGTCACAGTCCTCGGCATGGTCTTCTCCTACCTGGCCATCACAGAGAAGGACCTGCTCAAGGCGGTCGGATTTTCCGCCGTACAAGCCATAGCCTACGCCATAGCCTTCTACATCTTGATGGCGCCTGACATTGTCCTGGCATACGTTGCCATAGCAGTAGGAATCTACTCTGCCCTGCTCGTCTTCGTGATAAGCAAGACCGAAAGGTACGAGGTGGTGTGAATGAAGCGCTGGGTCACGCTCATCCTCCTGCTCACCGCGGTCATCACGCTGGCCTACGTCTTCCAAGTCCCCCAGCCAGAGGACGTCAAACCCCTCGGTGAGTTCTACCTTGAAAACAGCTATTTCGGGGATTACTCGGCCAAGAGCCCGGAGGTTATCACCTCAATCCTCTGGGACTACCGTGGCATTGACACGCTCTTCGAGACTGCAGTGTTCTTCCTCGCAATAATAGGCAGCCTGACCGTCTTCAGGCTCACCAAGGAGCAGGAGAAGGAGGTTAAAACGGAGCCAACGCAGGTGGAACCACTCCCCCTGCCGATTAGGACGGTTACAAAGGTTATCGTTGCGATGATCCTTGCGGTTTCGGCTTCGATAGCCCTGCACGGTCACTTAACGCCCGGTGGTGGCTTCCAGGGTGGTTCGGCTTTAGCAGTTGCCCCATTGCTGATAATCGCAGCTTACTCTAAGTATGCCCTCGAAAAGAATGGCTTGGACAAGACCAGGGCGTTAATCCTGCGTTCTATTGGACTCCTGGGAATAGCGTTAGTGGCGTTAGTTCCACTCCTCAGCGGGAGCTACATAATGCAGAACCAACCAGTATTTCCCGCAGAGATCAACGGCCAGCTCATTGGCGGCTCACTGATTTACTACAACTTCTTCGAATTCCTAGCAGTTGGAGCCGGCTTTACAGCAGTATTCCTCCTCCTGGCGATTCCAGAGGAGAAATTCAAGAAAATCCTGGGGGTGAGGAGATGATAGGCTTCCTCTGGAGCCTCGTGGTAATTTCACTCATGACGACACTGCTCATCGGCCTCTACGGAATTGCCAGAAGGCCCAACCTCGTCAAGAAGCTCATAGCACTGACTATCATCGGTGACACCGCGAACCTGCTCGTGGTCATGCTCGGCTACCGCCTGACCTATCCGACGGCTCCCCCGATCCTCCCGAGCCTTGAGAAGAGCGCACTAGGGAGCTTCCTGAGCGCCGCGGTTGACCCTCTCCCCCAGGCGCTGGTGATCACCGCCGTCGTCATTGGAATGGCTGTCAACGTGCTGATAGCCTTCGCAATCGTTCAGATTTACAGGCTCTATGGCACGCTCGACGCGAGGGAAATAGGTGTAAAACGCTCATCGCCGCTGGAGGGTGAGAAGATATGAGGGGTGTGATTCCCACCGCACTGCTCGCGTTCATTACCTACATCCTGTTCACTGGCTCCGCAACGCCCTACGATTTGGCAACTGGAGCCATCGTCGCAATCGCCGTAGGACTGCTAGCGGGCAAGTTCCTCGTGAAGAACGACGCTAAAGCGCTGAATCCGGCCAGGTGGCTCTGGCTTGGCGCTTACTTCCTCTGGTACATGCTGGTCGCCGAAGTCAAAAGCCACATTGACGTGATGCTCAGAATCATTACAGGAAACGTCAAGCCCGGAATAGTCAAAGTGCCTATCGACGTGAAGACCGAGTACGCCAAGACCCTCGTGGCGAACTCCATAACCAACACGCCCGGAACGGTCGTGGTGGACATGGACGAGAACTACATCTACGTGAACTGGATTGACACTAGCACGGAAGACCCAGAAGAAGCTAGAAGTGAGATCTCCGCCGACTTTGAGAAATACGCGAAGAAAATATTCGAGTGAGGTGATGAAAGATGGACATCGTGGGACTCACCCCCGTGATACCAATACTCTTCGCCTTTGCTCTCCCTCTCACGTCAATAATAGTCAGGGGCAACAGGAAGATAATCCAAGCATATGCTCTAATAGGCACGGGCTTGACTCTACTCGCCTCCTACGAGCTTTTCAGACAGGTTTATAACTCCAGCAAGCCCTTAATCTATACCTTCGGCGGTTGGACTGCCCCGGTTGGAATAATCTACGAAGTCGACAGGATGAGCGCTCTCTTCGCCCTAGTTACTGCCGCGCTGATGTTCCTGATTGCGATTTACAGCTACCGCTACCTGGAGCACGAGGAGGGCTTGGAGTGGTACTATACCCTCTACCTCGGCCTTGAGGCAGGTTTACTCGGCGTTCTCCTCACAGGCGACGCCTTCAACCTCTTCGTCATGATAGAAGTCACCAGCATCGCAGCATACGCCCTCGTCATGTTCTACAGGGACAGGGGCGATTCAATCTGCGCCGGCCTGAAGTACGCCTTTATCGGCGCTCTCGGAACGACCATGTACTTCCTCGCGCTTGGGACACTCTACGGGGCGTTTGGAACATTGAACATGGCCAACTTGAGCGCATTAATCCACGGATTGAGCTTCCCGATAGCGGGCACCACTTACGGCAATATCGCGATAGCTTCAGGCGTTGCCCTGGCCTTGGCCACCTGGGCGTTCCTCATAAAGGCCGCAATAGTCCCGAACCACTTCTGGCTCCCAGAAGCACACCCAGCAGCACCAAGCCCAATCTCAGCCATACTCTCAGGACTAGTCGTCAACGTCGGTGTCTACTCACTCATCAGATTCCTCTACACCGTCTACGGCGGCGAAGTCAGCGGTTCGCTCGGTGGGGTTATCCACGCCCTCAGCGTTATCCTGATAGTCCTGGGTGCGGTTTCGGCACTTTTCGGTGCACTCATGATGAACGCCCAGCGCGACGTCAAGAAGCTCATCGCCTACTCCACGATAATGCACATGGGCTATCTGGCGATGGCGGTTGGCGTTGGAACCCAGCTGGCACTTCAGGCAGCGGCTTTCCACATCATTAACCACGCAATCGCCAAGGCCCTCCTCTTCCTCGCGGCGGGTGCCTTTATCCACGCGGTCGGCTCAAGGGACATCTCAGACCTGGCAGGCCTCGGCAGGCAGATGCCCGTTGCCACCTTCGGCCTGGCCATAGCAACCCTCAGCCTCGTCGGAATCCCACCATTCAACGTCTTCTTCAGCAAGTTACTGCTCTTCAACGCCTTCATGGAGGAGAGCCCTGCCCTGGCCCTGGTCCTCGTGCTGAGCTCTGTGATTGCACTGGTGGCTTACGTTAGAGTGTTCCAGGAGATCTGGCTCGGCAAGCCCAGGGAGAATACTACCATCAGGGAGCATGGCAGCATGAGCGGGGTTCTGCTGATACTGGCAGTCATCTGCCTGCTGCTTGGACTCTTCGCACCATACATCATCGAACACTACATTAACCCCGCTGTAAGCCAGGCCATGGACTACAGGCTCTACATCCAGACGGCACTGGAATACGCGGCAAAGCTGAAGATGGGCCTTTAATCCTTTTTATATTCTTCAGGCACACTAAAGCACCAACGTGGAGGGAAGGGATTGATTGGAGCGGTTCTAGCGGGAGGCAGGTCAAAGCGCTTTGGTGGAAACAAACTTCTGTACAGAATCGACGGAAAGCCGTTAATCCTTCATACAATTGAGAGACTTGAATCAGCGAATGAAATAGAAGAGGTCGTCATCGTTGCCTCTCCTGAAAACGCTGAAAAGCTGAAAACCTTTGGCTATCAGGTTCTTGTTGATGAGCTTCTCGTTGGCCCAATTGGAGGAATATATACTGCTCTAGGCTTAGGGGACGCTTTCGTCACGGCAGGGGACATGCCCCGTATAGTGCCTGAGTTTGTAGATTATATAATCAAGTACTTCCACAAGAGTAGGAAGGCTGTCTGCGTTCCGCGCTGGATTAATGGGCACATAGAACCCCTGCATGCAGCATATTCTATGGGATTCTTGGACATTATCGAGGAGCAACTAGCTTTGGAAGAATACATGATAAAGAGAGCCATAGAAAAAGCCAATGTCTGCTACTTAACAATAGAAAAAGTCCCCTTTGAATGGAGAGAAAGCTTTTTCAACGTGAACAGAAAAGATGATCTGCGAAAACTCGGAATTCCTGAACCTTTGGTTTAAAACAGGGTGTTACATACTTTTATTTTCAATTCTAAGCTTCAAAAAACTCTTTTAAAAGTGAACATCCAATTAGGTTTGGGAAATGGTAAACAAAATTGTAAAAGGGTGTTTTGAACCAAACGTGGGGTGATAGAAAGATGGCATTTATTGCCGCCTTCATCTGGTGCTACATCCTCTGGCTGGGGCTGACGGCAGGCAGCAGCGGACTATTATGGAGCAGCGAGGAACTAATTGCCGGTCTGGTGTTCTCGGCGGTAATAGCATACACTACCAAAGGCCTCATTGGTGAAAAGGCTAGCCGCTTCCTAAACCCAATAAAATGGTTTGAGTTCATAGTTTACTCCATCGGCCCGCTCTTCTGGGGCATGGTCAAGGCCAACTTCCACGTCGCTTGGCTCGTTATAACCGGCAAGATAAGGCCAGGCATAGTGCGCGTTCCTGTTGACCTCGAAAACGACGCCCAGTACACAATCCTGAGCAACTCAATAACACTCACACCTGGAACGCTCACCATCGATGCCTGTCCTGAGGAGAAGGCCCTCTACGTCCACTGGATTGACATTCCCGAGGGACTTGAGAAGCCTGAAAGCTCCGAGCCTGTGGCTGGATCTTTCGAGAAGTGGGCGAGGAGGTTGGGAAGATGATAGAACCAGTGTTCTTCTACTCAGCACTGATAATAATGGTCGGCGCATTCATAGCCGTGTTGAGGGTTCTTCTCGGACCAACCGTGCCAGATAGGGTCGTGGGAGTTGATACCCTCAACACGCTGGTAGTGGCCGGCATGGTTCTCCTGGGGGCGGCCTATGACAGGACGATATACATCGACATCGCGATAGTCTACGCCCTTCTGAGCTACATAGGAACCCTCGCTATAGCCCGCTACATGCAGGGGGGATTGAAATGAACACCGTTGATTACGTTATCTACGCCTTCCTCGCGATAAACATAACGTTCAACCTCCTGGGAAGCATTGCATTACACAGATTTCCCGACGTATACACAAGGCTTCACGGGGCAACAAAGTGCACAACCTTCGGGACTATATTCGCCGTCCTAGCGGTCGTTGTCCATTCCCTCTACCGGCTCGACGTTACCGGCGATCCAAAGTACCTCCAGATGACACTCCACAGCGTTGTAGCTCTCATAGCGCTCTTACTCACCAACCCGACCGGCGCACACGCCATAGCTAAGGCCGCTCACCTGAGCGGCGTTAAACCTGTCAAAGCTGTCATCGACGCCTACGAAGGGAAGCTCGGGGGTGGTGAGGAATGAACCCCATCACAATTGACCAGATCATTCAGTTTGGGATTCTTATCAGCGTTCTCATTACCGCATATCTCACGATACGCCTCAGGGACTTGCTCAGTGCGGCTCTCGCATCTGCAGCCATGAGCCTGCTCCTAAGTTTGGAGTTCTACATGCTCCATGCGCCAGACGTTGCGATAGCTGAAGCGGCTGTTGGTGCAGGCGTTGTTACGGCCATAGTTGTGTATGGAATCGCTAAAACAGAGAGATGGGAGCGTGAGGGATCATGAAGAGAACCCTCGCTTTCCTTTCGCTGCTGTTCATTCTCGGAGCGCTGCTTTACATAGCCAACCCTGACTACGGCCTCAAATTTGGGCTGGGTGGGGATGACTGGAAAAACCTCCGCTACACTGACGACTACTATATCACCCACGGCGTGGAAGAAGTCGGTGGTACAAACATCGTTACAGACATAGTCTTTGACTACCGTGGCTACGATACCCTTGGAGAGGCCACCGTCCTGTTCACGGCCATCGCTGGAGCCGTTGTGCTTCTCAGGCCCTGGAGGAGGGATGAGGAATGACCGATGATATGGGACTCATCGTTAAAACCATGGCGAGGACAACCATTCCACTCATCGGGATATTCGGAGCCTACGTGGTTTCCCACGGTCATCTGACGCCAGGTGGTGGCTTCCAGGGAGGCGCCACCATAGCGGGAGCGGGCATACTTTTCCTCATAGCATTCGGCCTGAAAGAGATGAAGAAGGCATACAACAAGCACCTCTACTCAGCCCTTGAGGGAATCGGCGGACTTGTCTTCCTAGGCGCAGCAATGCTTGGCATAGGCACGGCGTTCTTCTACAACATACTCTGGAACAACGGCCCAATCCTCAATGGTGAGCCCGGAACGCTTCTTTCAGCTGGGTTCCTCCCAATAATGAACCTAGCCGTTGGTTTGAAGGTTTTCACTGGCCTCGTCAGCGCGATGGCTGCCATAGCACTCTACAGGAGGTGGAAGTCATGATACCCTTCCAGTTCATCACTGCCTTCCTAATGATAGCTCTGGGAATATACGCCTTCCTGTACAAGAGAAACCTCATCAAGCTCATTCTCGCATTGGACATTATAGACTCCGGCATCCACTTGCTCCTCGTAAGCCTCGGATACCGCATGGAGCTTAACGAGCTCCCCACCGCGCCAATTTACACAGGCTACGAGACGCTCAAGAGCCCTATGGTTGGCCCACTTCCACAGGCCCTCGTGCTCACGAGCATCGTCATTGGCGTCTGTGTTCTGGCTCTTGCGATGGCCCTCACGATAAACGCCTACCGCCACTACGGTACCCTCGACGTTAACGCCCTCAGGAGGTTGAGAGGATGAACGGGGAAGCGATACTCCCCTACCTCATAATCATCCCGCTCTTCGGAGCGTTTGCGATGCCCATAGTGAACCTTGCAGGAAAAAAAGCGAGAGAGGCCTGGGCAGTCCTCATAAGTGCGCTGACGTTTATCGTAAGTTCGGTGATATTCTACCACATCTGGAACACTGGAGAAATTATAGTCTACACCCTCGGTGCAGAGACACCATTCGGCCAGGGGGTTGATTTCCCGATTAGGATAGTGTGGGAAGTCGACCTTTTCGGCGCAATAATGGTGTTCATTGTGGCGTTTGTCTCTCTAATGGCAGTAATCTACTCCATCGGCTACATGAAGCACGACACCGGACTCGACAAATACTACACACTCATACTCATCCTTGAGCTGGGAATGCTCGGCATAGCCATAACCGGCGACCTGTTCAACTTCTACGTCTTCCTCGAAATCATGAGCATAGCCAGCTATGCCCTCGTTGCCTTCAGGAATGACACATGGGAGGGCATCGAAGCGGGCATAAAGTACATGTTCGTTGGCTCGATAGCCAGTGCTTTCGTGCTCCTCGGCATAGCCCTCCTCTACGGCCAGTACGGAACCCTCACAATGGGGTACCTCGCAGTTAAAATCGTGCAGAATCCCACTGTCACCGCCAAGGTCGCATTGGCCCTCTTCATAGCGGGGCTGCTCTTTAAGAGCGGTGCCTCCCCAGTCCACATGTGGCTCGCCGATGCACACCCCGCGGCACCTAGCAGCATCTCGGCAATGCTCTCGGGTCTAGTCATTAAGATCGGTGGAATCTATGCGATAGCGAGAATACTCTTCAGCATCTACACTCCAATGGCCCACAGTATAGTGCTTGAAGCATATCTCCAACCCCACATTAATATGAGCGCGATAGGATGGATCATTATCATTTTTGCGTGCTTAACGCTGATAATTGGCAATGCAATGGCAGTCATCCAAACGGATATGAAGAGACTGTTGGCCTACTCTTCCGTCGGACAGATAGGTTACATACTCCTTGGCCTCGGAATAAGTATAGCCGCCTACGGGACTCAGACAGGCGAGATAGCCCTGGCAGGTGCAATCTACCACACTGTAAACCACGCGCTCATGAAGGCCCTCTTGTTCCTCGTTGCGGGTGTCGTAATCCACCAGCTTGGCACGAGGAATCTGAACGAGCTGAGTGGATTAGCGAAAACCATGCCCAAAACAACGTTTGCATTTCTTATAGGTGCAGCCGCTATAGTAGGAATGCCCCCATTGAACGGCTTTGCCAGCAAGTGGCTCATCTATGAGAGTTCGGCCATCTTCAATCCAATCCTTGGTGCAATAGCCATCATTGGAACGGCATTCTGTACGGCAGCCTACGTCAGGGTGCTCTACACGTTCTTTGGTAGGCCGAGCGAGAAGGTGATGGCCGCCAAAGACCCAGAAACCTCAATGATGCTTCCAATGCTCCTGCTCGTGCTTGCAATAATCATCATGGGGCTCCTCCCGTGGCAGATAAGCGACAAGGTCATGATACCTGCAGCTAGGATGCTGGAGCAGTTCAGATTTGAGTACATAAACGCTCTAATGAGCCTTGTTGGGGGTGCGTGAAATGTTTGGCTACTGGGACGCTCTTTACTTTGTCTTTATCTTTATTATCGGCCTCATCATAGCATGGATGTTGAACGAATGGGCCAAGAAGTCTGGAATGGGTACGAGAGAAGCTGGTGATGGCACGAAAGTCTTCATCAGTGGTGAGGACCCGGACAAGGTAATCCCCGGCTTCGAGCATTACGAAGGTTACTACACTGGCAAGAACGTCATGTGGGGTCTCACATACGCCCTCAAAAGGTTCTTCGCCCTCCTCAGGAACGAGCACACAGGTCTGCTCACCGATTACGTAAGCTACCTGCTCATAACGACGGCTTTCGTGCTCGGAGTGATACTGATTTGGGGGTGATTGAATGAGCATCAAGGTTCCCGCTGACCAGAATAGAACAAACGGAACCACGAGTGAGCGCGAGATGCTGGAGAAGAGAATAGCCCAGTTGTGCCGCTTCATAGGAAGATCACCCTGGGTATTTCACGTAAACAGTGGAAGCTGCAACGGCTGTGACATCGAAATCATAGCCGCCCTGACCCCGCGCTATGATGCCGAGCGCTTTGGCGTCAAGCTCGTGGGAAGCCCCAGGCACGCTGATGTTCTCTTAGTAACAGGGCCAGTCACAGACCAGAGCCTTGAAAGGGTCAAGCTTGTCTACGAGCAGACACCAGACCCGAAGATAGTCATAGCAGTGGGATCGTGCCCCACTGGCGGTAGCGTGTTCTATGAGAGCCCATTCACCAATGCACCGCTGAGCAACATCATTCCGGTTGACGTCTACGTGCCAGGCTGTCCACCAAGGCCCGAGGCCATACTCTACGGCGTCGTTTTGGCCCTTGAAAAGCTGGCTAAAATCCTGAAAGGCGAAGTTCCGGAGGGTGAAGAGTGATGGCTGATGATAACAGAATCATGGAGAATGTTGATAATGTTAGAGAACCAACCAAGGAAGATACTGTCGCTGAGACCATAAAGAGCCGTTTCCCCAATGCTCACGTGGAGATACGGGAGAACAAGTGGGGAAGAAAGCGCGTCTGGGTGATCGTTCCACGAGAAGACTACAAAGCGCTCATGAAGTTCCTCCTTGAACTCGACCCAGAGGCCCACTATTCGATAGGAATAGAGCAGGACTACGGGGAAGAGATAGGCTATATGAGCCACATCCTGCTGCACTACGACAATGCTCCAGCAGTCTCACTGCTCGTTGATGTTAGAGTACCCAAAGACGATCCAGTAATTCCCGATATCAGCGACATCTTCCCGATAGCACTCCAGTACGAAAGGGAAGCCGCTGAGATGATGGGCATAGTCTTCGAAGGTATCCCCGACAGTAGAAGGCTTTTCCTTCCGGACGACTTCCCAGAGGGTATCTACCCGCTCAGACTCGACGAAAAAGGCATACCAGAAGAGATTGTCAAGAACGCCGGACACCCGTACTACCTGAAGGGGGGAGATAAATGACCAAGAAGGTCGAGTACTGGATAAAGATACCGTTCGGCCCAATTCATCCCGGCTTAGAGGAACCTGAGAAGTTCATACTTACGCTCGATGGCGAAAGGATAGTCAACGTTGATGTTAAGCTTGGCTACAATCTACGTGGCCTGCAGTGGATAGCATACAGGAGAAATTACGTCCAGATAATGTACCTCGCGGAGAGGATATGTGGTATCTGTTCGTTCTCCCACAACCACACCTACACCAGAGCCGTTGAGGAAGCGGCCGGAATAGAAGTGCCAGAGAGGGCTGAGTACATCCGTGCCATAATAGGCGAGCTCGAGAGGGTTCACTCCCACCTGCTTAACCTTGGTGTCCTCGGCCACGACATAGGCTACGACACGGTCCTTCACCTCACATGGCTGGCACGCGAGAGGGTCATGGATGTTCTTGAAGCCATCTCAGGGAACCGCGTGAACTACTCGATGGTAACCATAGGCGGTGTGAGAAGAGACATCGATGAAAAAGGGAAGCGGCTCATTCTTGATATGATAAAGTACTACAGGAGCATAATGCCTCAGATAGAAGAGGTTTTCCTCCACGACCCAACCATAGAAGCCCGTTTGAGGGACTGTGCGGTGATAAGCAAGCGCGTCGCCCTTGAGCAGGGTGCAGTGGGACCGACTGCCAGAGCTTCCGGTCTAAAGGTCGATGCCAGGTGGAGTGAGAGGCTTGGTGTTTACCCTGACCTAGGAGTTAAGCCAGTGATGCCACAGGACGTTACGGGAGAAAAACCGCACGGTGATGTATTCGACAGGGCAGCCGTAAGAATAGGAGAAATATACCAGAGCCTCGACATGCTCGAACACGCACTAGACCAGATGCCAGAGGGTAAGATAAAGACATTCCCAAAGGACAACATCTTGGTTGCCAAGCTCAAGATTATGGTTGACGGAGAGGGAATCGGAAGGTACGAGGCTCCACGTGGCGAGCTGGTACACTATGTTCGCGGAAAGAAAGGCTCCGATAAACCGCTCCGCTGGAAACCAAGGGAGCCAACTTTCCCGAACCTCTTCGCAGTTGCCAAGGGTGTGACAGGTGATCAGGTGGCAGACTTCGTGCTGGCAGTGGCCTCGATAGATCCGTGCCTGAGCTGTACAGACAGGGTTGCCGTAGTACAGGATGGAAAGAAGAGAATTCTTACTGAAACCGACCTGCTGAGACTCTCAATAAAGAAGACACGCGAGATAAACCCCGAAGTTAAAGGCGACCCAACACCGGTCGGCTTCGGCTGCTCGAGGTGATGGGGATGGACGTAATGGCGAACATCATTTATCCGGTAGCAGGTTTAATAGGCCTTTACGCTTTCGTCTCACTGGCATCGCTCGTCTGGGAAGGTATAGACAGAAAGCTCGTCGCAAGGATGCAGAGAAGGGTAGGACCGCCGCTTCTCCAGCCCCTCTATGACTTCTTCAAGCTAGCGAGCAAGGAAACAATAATCCCCAACACGGCTAACTTTATGTTTAGAGCCGCACCTGTACTCGCCCTGGCAACGGCCATAGCACTCCTCGCTTACACCCCGATGGGCTTTGCTCCACTACTCGCGAGCAAGGGAGACGTCATCGTTTTCATATATCTCCTCACCCTCATTGGCTTCTTCAAGATACTCGGTGGCATAAGCTCAGGAAGCCCCTACGCAAAGATAGGAGCTGCAAGGGAAGCAGCAATAATGGTTTCCAGAGAGCCTGCCATGATGCTGGCCCTATTCGCTATAATATGGCGTCTTGGAAAACTCGGAGTCAACAAGCCATTCAGCATGGAGGTCTTCTACCAGTACAACATTTGGGAAATAGGTACCCCGCTCAGCCTTATAGGTGCCGTAATCCTCCTTTACGTCTTCGTCATTTGGCTGGCAAGTGAAATAGAAGTCGGATATTTCAACATACCCGATGCAGAGGAGGAGATAGCCGAGGGACTGCTCGCCGAGTACAGCGGGCGCTACCTGGCCCTGTTAAAGCTCACGAAGGCACTGAAAACTTACATAGCAGCATCGCTCGTCGTAGCAATATTCTTCCCCTGGGGAATAGCAGATTACTTCAACCTCACCGGACTTCCAGCAAACGTCGTAAACCTGCTCTTCCATACACTCAAGGTATTCATACTGCTCTTTGCTGTGCAGAGTGTCTTCAGGGCCACTACAGGCAGACTCAAAATAACGCAGGCGGTTGACTTCCTCTGGAAGAACGTCTTCTTAGCTTCGCTCATCGGCACACTCCTTATCGCCATGGAGGTGATAATGTGAGGCTCTCCCCACTCATCCCCACCGTGCTCAGAAACATGTTCAAAAAGCCTGCCACCAACCTCTTTCCTGCGACTGAACCAGTGCCGGTTCCAGATAACTTCAGGGGCCAGCTGAAGTACAACGTGGACAAGTGTGTCGGCTGCAGGATGTGCGTCACAGTCTGTCCAGCCGGCGTCTTCGTCTTCCTACCTGAGATAAGGAAGGTCGCTCTGTGGACCGCTAGATGTGTCTACTGCTCGCAGTGTGTTGACGTTTGTCCGACCGCAGCCCTCCAGATGAGCGATGAGTTCCTGCTGGCAAGCTACAACAACTACGACGACAAGTTCATCCCGCTCAAGCCCGAAAAGGTTGAAGAGATAAAGAAGAAACTGGAGGAGCAAAAGAAAGCGAAGGCAGCTGCAGCTGCCAAGAAAGCCATGGAGAAAAAGGAAGCAGGGAAAGAGGCCAAAAAGTGAAGGCAGTACGGAAGTCCGAAGACGAGTGTGAAGTTATTCCTTCATACCTCTTTTATTCTGTTCTAGTAAGAGTAGTCATTTATGGAGGATTAACGACATTTAGTAGAGCTTCTCAGTAGAGCAGGAGAATGAAAACATCACTTATGGAACATACGCCGCGATCTTTTATGAACGCTTTGACACAGCTACCTATAACAAGGCATTTGAAGACAAAAAACGGAACAACAAC
This sequence comes from Thermococcus onnurineus NA1, assembly GCF_000018365.1. NCBI lineage: Archaea > Methanobacteriati > Methanobacteriota > Thermococci > Thermococcales > Thermococcaceae > Thermococcus > Thermococcus onnurineus. Next base: position 1,460,632 of record NC_011529.1, read on the forward strand.
GGACATCTAAAAATATAAGAAGGATTTTCTACTATATTTTGACGTTAGATGGCTCTGACTTTCAGTTCTTCGTACCTCTTTTTGAGAAGCTCGTAGTGGCCCCACTCTACTTCGGCCAGCTTTGCATAGAGTTTCTTTAGCTCTTCATCCCTAACCCTTTCAGCTAGGAGCTTGTAGGACTCGTGGGCTATCAGCTCGCTCTCCATCGCAGCCTTGAGTATTTCCTCGAGCTGGTCAGCTCTCTCAAACTTATCGAGAAGGGGCAGAACTTCAAGCGGTGGAACTTCACTCCTCGGCTTTCTGCCGTACTTTACTCTGAACTGTCCCTCTAGGTCTTTTGCGTGTTCCAGGGAATCCTCAGCAAGCTTCTCAAAAGTCTTCACAAGCCCCTCACCGAGTCCAAGGTCCCAGGCTCTTTTTGCTAGTTCTTTGTAAAATTTTGCCTCCTCCTTTTCACTTTCTATCCAGTAAGCCAGAACCTCCTCGTAGTTCAATTTTTGGAGGGTCTCAATTATCTCGTCAACGTCATACATGGTCAATCACAATAACACTACTCTCATAGGACTAAAAATCTTGAGTTCACCTCACAAACCATATGAGAATGACTATAATAAGGTACGTCACGACGCTGAGGACTACGTGAACCTTGATCCAGAAGTTCTTTCGTTCCAAGAGGAAAATGAAAGCTCCACTGAGCATCGTCAAGCTTATGAGGGCAAAGGTAAGATAGCCGAGCGTGTGGTGGTCTATCATCCTGGAACACCCACTGGAAAAATGTAAAGAGGAACACCTTCTGTCCCAAGTATTTCGGCTATCTGATCATCATAGAAGGCCCCAACAGCGACGGTTCCAAGTCCGAGGGCGGTGGCCTGAAGGTATATGTTCTGCCCGATGTGTCCGGCCTCCATGTGGACATACCTTATTCCCCTGTCGCCGTAATAGGAGGTCGTTCTCCCATAGAAGGCCACGAGGACTATGTCAACAGAAGCGTTTCCGACCCACTTCTGGTCGAGGGCGGCCTTCTGCAGTGCCCTCCTGTAGTCGCCCTCCTTTACCAGCGTCAGGCTGTGCTTAAAGGGATCGTAGTGGTAGATACCCGGCTTAAGGCCCTCGACGTTTCCAACGACAATATAGACCTCAAAGGGATAGGTGGCTCCAGCGCTTGGGGCACTTCGTTTGTTCTCGTGCGTTATACCCTGAGCAGCCCAGAGAAGCTGAGAGAGCTGTTCTAGGGTTAGAGGCTCGTTCCTATAGGAGCGTACACTCTTTCTCATCGCTATGGCCTCTTCAAGGCTCATCTCGCCTGTTAATCTGGGCTCCGGGAGTAGAACGACTTTGCCCGAGATGGTCTCACCCCCTCCACGCCCAAGGTAGGGCTTTACAAGTATCAGAAGCGAAGAGACTATGACGAGCAGAATCACCATATACGAGACGTGTCGGTAGTCCATGTTATGAATTGGTCTTTAATCGTATTTTAGGTTTCCACTAGTCCTTAACCTCGAACCTGAGCATCTCATCGGGCTTGAGAACCCCCACTCCAGCCTTCTTCCCAATAACCTCGACGACTAGGGTGTACTCCGGCTCGCTCAGATCCACTTTGAGTCCGTAGCGCTCGACGATTAGAGAGCCGAGGTCAATCTCAAGCTCCCTCGCCTTGAGTGTCCTGTTTCCCCTAACCTTTGCCCGAACGGCGAAGGTTCCATCGATTTTTTCTGCAAGCTTAAGGGCAGCTTCCTCTATCTCCTCCATTCTGGCAGGAACAAGAAGTTCCAGCGGGATGACCCTCTGTATTGTCTGCGTTTCGAAGCGCTTAAGCCTTTCAAGGACTTCTTCACGGGACAGAGGTGTCTCGGCCAGGAGAACACCCTTCCAGTCCGTTCCCTTGACCTTAACCTTCTCCAGCGCCCATTCCAGCTCGAGGATTGCATCCCCCTCACGGCCCTGAGGTGCCGTAACGATCAGAACTGTCATTTTTGCTCACCGATGGACAAGCTTTTATATTTTACAATCCTAAACTATGCGGTGAGTTAAAATGGAAACCGGCGGCCTTAAGCTTTACCCCTACCAGTCATACGAGGTTTATGGCCTTTCTCGGAACCCCTTCGAGCAGCTCGCAAGTGAGGGAATAGCCGACGTCGAGGGCATTCACGTCTATCAGGAAATCGACATGCGCCTGCAGATGATACTCTCCGAGGTCATAGGAAATAAAAGCTCCATAGCCCTCTCCATAGTCGGTCCCCTCGGAATGGGCAAAACCCAGAGGCTGAAAACTATAGCAAAGGCCATTGAAGAAAATAAAGGAAAAGCCATCTACGTCAAGGTTGATACCAATGACATCCTCAAACTTACGCGCGACATATTCTACGCACTGAAGCCGCCAAAGAGCAGGACGAATATCTTCCTTGAGAACCTGAGCAAAAAGCTTGGCTTTATTGACAGACTGGAAAAGATGCTAAGCGATACCAAGGAATACAAGAGCAGGGACATAGCCGAGCTTTTGACGGAGCAGATGAGCAAGTACCCCTACTGTGCCCTTCTCCTCGACGAGCTCGAGAACATGCAGACCGCGAGTGAGCAGGAGAAGATACAGTTCTTCGAGATGTTGAGACACTTCATAAGCAACATGCCCAAGGGTTGTATAGTGGCCTTTGCCTGTGTGCCCGAGGCCTACGAAGAATACAGCAAGATATTTCCCGCATTCTTCATGCGCCTGCATTATGAGTTCAAGCTGAGGCCGATGAGCCTCGACGAGGCTTACGAGCTCGTCAAGAAGAGGCTCAACATGGTCAGGACAAGGGACACCGACGACCCGCTTTATCCGTTCACGGAGGAGGCCATAAAGCTCATCCACGAGCTCGGAAAGGGCAACCCGAGACAGATTCTTCGCTTACTTCACTACGTTCTGAGCGAAGCTGCCAAGCACAAGTTCGATCCGATAGACGACTACGTGGTCACGACTATCCTCGAGGAGCCCAAGAGCCTTGAGGAATACCTCACGAGGATCCCGAAGGACTACAAGGACCTCGTCGAAGCTATAGTCTTCGAGTTCAACGGCGGACCGATCAGCTACATACAGGTCGCGAAACACGTCAAGAGGCCCGGAATACAGGTCTACGATCAGCTCAACGAGCTAATAAGGCTCGGCTTCCTCGTCGGTGATCCAAAAGGCAACTACAAGATTCCAGACTACGTCAGAAAGTTCCTCGAGGAGGCTTCGAATAGGGAGGAGACAGAATGAACTACGAGGAGCACGTGCTAGCCGGGATAATAACGTATCCCCTGGCTATCGCGGTGGCTTCCATCCTCAAAAACTTTGGTCTTCCGGTTGAGCTCAGCACAATGGCAATGGTGCTCGGTTACGCCCTCTACGTTTTGGGAAGCGACCTGCCGGACATGGATCATCCCAACGCCCTCATCCACCGCGGAACGAAGCCGCTAGTCTCAGTTGCAGTCGGCAGCGTCGTCTACCTCAGGAGCGTAGACATTGTAAACATCGGGACTGAGTGGAAGAACATCACCCTCGCATGGATTATTGGGGCCATAGCAGGAGTCATAGCATGGTATGGCTTCACGGCCATAATGCCGAAGCACAGGGGCATAATTCACTCCCTGCTATTTGCCTTCGTTTACGGTCTGCTCGCATTCACACTCGGAAACTTTGGTATTGGACTGTCATTTGAAGAATCCGTCTTCCTCGGCTTTGCGGCCTTCAGCGGCTACACACTCCACTTAATACTCGACAGGGACGTCTCGCTGGTGTGAGGGAAAGGTTTATCGTTCCATGAGGCAACATTCGTCGGTGGTACTATGGATCCGGGAGTTTTCTTTTTCTTCTTTTATCTTGTTCATTATCTTGGCGATCATCCTCTGGGGCCATCGCCAGCGAGAGAGTGCTAGGCAGAAAGCCGAGAGGTTCAGGGGAGAGGTAAGGATCGAGGGAAACGAGCTGGTTTTCCCCAGGAGAATGAGGCTCGTTAAGGGAAGACTCCCCCTTAGGGGGTACTGGTCTAGCTCCGGGAGGAGTAGGCATTACCATATCGACAGGAAGTTCACTCAGAGTGAGGAATTAGAAACAGACAGAATAGAACTGAAGCCGGAGATGTTCTCCCTGATCATGAATAAGAGCGAAGAGACTTTAATAGAAGTTCCAGCGTATCTCCCCATGGAGCCAGAGCTCGAGAACATCCTGCTGATACCCATAATTCCGTCCTACAGGTTCGAGATCGACAAGCAATCGCTGGAGGCCTTAAAGGGGACAGAGTTCGCCCATGCAAGGATTGACTAATCGAGTGGTGCTTTTCCGGAAGGCTCTACGTCACCGTTCAGAAGTACAGGGGAGCGAGGGTGAAGCTGAAGAGGGAAAGCCCTAGATTACTGAGAAGCTTGCTGAAACAAGGGAAAGCACTGAATTCAGCAGGAGTTCATGAGGAAAAAGCTTATGACAATTTCCAACAAGAACGTTATCGATCCGAGGGAGTTCAAGAAGCTCCTTGGAAAGAGTGTCTTCTTAGAAGGACACGTGAGTACATCATAGAGCTCACTCTCGACGTTCCCCTTGGAAGCGACATCCACGACAGGACAACTTTAAGGGTCAAACCAGGGAAAGGGTACCTGATGGAGAGGTCGAGGTGGAGGTCGTCGTGTGAATATATTTACACATTTGTGGGCAATAATGCTTTTAAATAGCCCATGTTAGAAAATCCTGGAGGTGGGAGAGATGTTTAGTCTGGGAGGATTTTCACGCGGAGGCGAGTACGAGAAGAAGGCCTGGGACGTGCTCATCATAGGCGCGGGACCGGCTGGCTTCACCGCAGCGATATACGCGGCACGCTTCGGACTGGAGACCCTGATAATCAGCAAGGACCTCGGCGGAAACATGGCACTGACGGACCTCATAGAGAACTACCCCGGCTTCCCGGAGGGCATCAGCGGCTCGGAGCTCACCACCCGGATGCACGAGCACGTCAAAAAGCTTGGCGTTGACATCGTCTTTGACGAGGTCGAGAGGATCGACCCGACCGAGTGCGCCTATTACGAGGGCCCGTGCAAGTTCGTCGTCAGAACGAAGAACGGCAAGGAGTACAAGGGCAAGACCATAATCATAGCCGTCGGCGCCGCCCCAAGGAAGCTCAACGTTCCAGGCGAGGCCGAGTTCACAGGCAGGGGAGTCAGCTACTGCGCCACCTGCGACGGCCCGCTCTTCAAAGGCAAGAAGGTCATAGTTGTTGGAGGCGGAAACACCGCCCTTCAGGAGGCCCTCTACCTCAAAAGCATAGGCGTCGATGTCACCCTCGTCCACAGGCGTGACCAGTTCAGGGCCGACAAGATACTCCAGGACAGGTTCAAGGCCAGCGGAATTCCGATGATACTCAACACCGTCGTCACCGAGATTAAGGGAACCAACAAAGTCGAGGCGGTGAAGCTCAAGAACGTCAAGACCGGCGAGGAGACGGAGATGGCCGTTGACGGCGTCTTCATCTTCATAGGATACGAGCCGAAGACGGACTTCGTCAAGCACCTCGGCATAACCGACGAGTACGGTTACATTCCGGTTGATATGCACATGCGCACCAAGGTCAAGGGCATCTTCGCTGCTGGAGACATCACCAACGTCTTCAAGCAGATAGCCGTTGCAGTCGGTCAGGGTGCCATCGCTGCCAACTCAGCGAAGGAGCTCCTCGAGGAGTGGGGCGAGAAGAACGGGGAGTGAGCTTCAGAGTCATCTCTTTTCATTTCTTGCTTTCAGCCGTCTCTGACACATCATAAGGAAAGGCCGAACTGCTTTTATCTTCTTCGTCAAAGAGAAAACCCCTGTCAAAGAGCGATATTAAGACAAAATCCCACAAAGCCATGAACGGGATTACCTCAACTGCCATGTCAAGGGCGGCTATTAAATCCCGCTCACCCATAAGAACCCCCATGGCAACAATCACCATTATCGAGGCGATGGAACTAGCCAGAAAGGCTTTACCAAAATCCCCCTCTCTTTCGCTCCTTCCGTTTGATGCTCCAGTAAAACTTCACCACCACAATACCGAAAATCGAAACTCTTATAAGTTTATTAACTTTGCGTCCCCACGGGTGATGGTCTTTACGGGCTCACGCTTTTCGGCGTTCTCCCGAAGATTTTTCGACCAAAAGTGTTCATTGATGAACATAGAATTATATAGGAGGAGTTCCTTTTCCCATCGGTGATGCACAATGGTGGTTAGGCCAAACGTTAAGGAGCTTCCCGGGCCGAAGGCTCAGGAGATAATAAAGAAGAACTTCGAGGCTCTGGCAGTTACCACCCAGGATCCCGATACCCTCCCCATAGTCATCGACCACGGTGATGGCATACTCGTCTACGACGTCGACGGAAACGTCTTCTACGACTTCGGAAGCGGTGTCGGTGTTCTCAACGTCGGCCACGCCCACCCGAGGGTCGTTGAGGCCGTCAAAAAGCAGGCTGAGAAGTTCACTCACTTCGCGCTGAACGACTTCTTCTACGAGAACGCCATAATACTAGCCAACAAGCTTGCAGAGCTGGCTCCAGGCGACTTCCCGAAGAAGGTCGTTTACCAGAACAGCGGTGCCGAGGCCAACGAGGCCATGATGAAGCTCGTCAAGTACGGCACCGGCAGGAAGAGGTTCATAGCCTTCTACCACGCCTTCCACGGCAGGACCCAGGCCGTTCTCAGCCTCACCGCGAGCAAGTGGGTCCAGCAGGAGCGCTTCTTCCCGACCATGCCGGGCGTCGAGCACATTCCCTATCCTAACCCCTACAGGAACCCCTGGCACATTGATGGCTACGCCGAGCCGGACGAGCTCGTTAACAGGGTCATTGAGTTCATCGAAGAGTACGTCTTCCGCCACGTTCCGCCCGAAGAGGTTGGTGCCATAGTCTTCGAGCCGATACAGGGTGAGGGTGGATACGTCGTTCCACCGAAGAACTTCTTTAAGGAGCTGAAGAAGTTAGCGGACAACTACGGAATACTCCTCGCGGATGACGAGGTTCAGATGGGTGTTGGCAGAACGGGCAAGTTCTGGGCCATTGAGCACTTTGGCATTGCCCCGGACACCATCCAGTTCGGTAAGGCCATAGGTGGCGGCATTCCGCTCGCCGGTGTCGTCCACAGGGCCGACATAGCGTTCGACAAGCCGGGCAGGCACGCTTCGACCTTCGGCGGCAATCCAGTGGCAATAGCGGCTGGAATAGAGGTCGTAGAGATCGTCAAGGAGCTCCTGCCGCACGTCCAGGATGTCGGTGACTACCTCCACAAGCGCCTCAAGGAGCTTGAGGAGAAGTACGAGGTCATCGGAGATGCCAGAGGTCTTGGACTGGCTCAAGCCGTTGAGATTGTCAAGAGCAAGGACACCAAGGAGAAGCACCCAGAGCTCAGGAACGAAATCGTCAAGGAAGCCGTCAAGCGCGGCCTTATACTCCTCGGCTGCGGCGACAACAGCATAAGGTTCATCCCACCACTGACCATCAGCAAGGAAGAGATCGACGTGGCTATGGAAATATTCGAGGAGAGCCTCAAGGCCGCTCTCCAGTGATCCATTCTTTTCTTCTCGCTTTTCCTGGGCCAAGTTTTTTAAAGTTGAAACTTGAAATTCTTCAGGTGGTGAACATGGGAGATCTAACTGAAATGCTAAAACCCTACGTGCCCTATGTACTTGGAGGGGCGATCATAGTCTACCTCGCCTACCTCTGGGCCAACAGAGAGAAGTTCAGAAGCGCCAATGTTATGGCAATATCTGCAATGATGGCGGCCGTAGTGGGTGTCACCACTGCATTCGTCACGATAACTATTCCGGCGACCGGCGGCTACCTCAACTTCGGCGACACGATGGTGATGTTCACAGCTATGGTCTTCGGACCCGTTATTGGTGTCTTCGCAGGTGGTGTCGGCTCTGCCCTTGGCGATGTTATAGCAGGATATCCTGGATGGGCGCCAATAACGCTCGTCGTCAAGGGACTGGAAGGCCTCGCTGTTGGTTATCTGGCAAGGAGAAGCGACAATGTCTCGACGCTCATCATAGCCGGAATAGTCGGCGGAGTAATAATGATAACCGGCTACTTCCTGTTCGAGGCGTACATGTTTGGAATTCCGGCGGCGGCCCAGGAAGTCCCACCCAACATCGTCCAGGCGGTCACAGGTGTTTTAGTCGGCACCGGGCTAGCACAGGCGATAAAGAAGAGGTATCCCGAGGTCGAGGACCTCATCTAAACGTCCAGCTTCTTTATTTCTTCCCACATTTCACTTTCCTTGAGGAGAGGCTCGACAGAAATCCTTCTGGAGGCGCGCTTTATCTGGCCGAGGTACTTGGAGTCAGCAACCACCGCGTCGTAGCCGAGCTCATCAATCTTGTATATCTTAAGCTTGCACTCCCTAAGCACCTGGATGGTGTACTCCAAGAAACCTGGACCAACGAGGAGGATGTCCGGCTCAAGACCCTCCACCCTGAGCTCCTGAATGGCCCGATCAAGGATGTCCTTAATCTCCCGCATCCATCGCCCCCTCCACAATCTTCACGCCACTCGAGGTCCCTATCCTCGTCGCGCCAGCCTCTATCATAGCCATTGCCTGCTCGTATGTCCTGACTCCTCCAGATGCTTTGACACCCATGTCTGGACCAACGACCTTTCTCATCAGCCTGACGTCCTCGACTGTTGCGCCACCGGTTCCGAAGCCGGTCGAGGTCTTCACAAAGTCCGCTCCAGCCTCCTTAGCCAGCTCGCAGGCCTTGATTTTCTCCTCCTCCGTTAGATAGCAGGTCTCGATAATGACCTTGACTATTGCCCCCTTTTCATGGGCGACCTTAACGACCTCCTCTATGTCTCGCCTAACGTACTCATAATCGCCGTCCTTCAGCGCGCCGATGTTTATCACCATATCCAGCTCATCAGCGCCGTCTTCAAGTGCTTTCTTCGCCTCGAAGACCTTAACTTCTGTGGGAGTTGCACCGAGTGGAAATCCTATGACAGTGGCCACTTTTACGTTCGAGCCTTTGAGCTGCTCCTTGGCGAGTTTGACGCGGTAGGGATTGACGCAGACGGCGTAGAAGTTGTAGCGCTTGGCCTCATCACAGAGCTTGATTATGTCATCAGCGGTAGCGTAAGGTTTGAGATTCGTATGGTCGATATACCTGGCGACATCGATGTGATCGCTCATACCCATCACCGGTTACTACTCCATCTAAATGTATTTAGAATTTTCCCTCAAAAATGGGCACTCAATCAGAAAATCTGCAGGCCCCCTTTGGATTTTTAACAATTTTTGAGCTTTTTTCTAAAAGGCAGAGGAAGTTCTAATGAAGATTCAAACGAACGTTAGAAAGGCAACCTTACACCCCCAGGAATTTCAAATCCTTTAAAAACCTCTCCTTAACACCCCTCTCACCAAACTGTGGCTCCTCTTCACCTCTGACTATCCGCTCAAAAACCCTCACTGCGTTGTCCCAGTTCTCCTCGAGTGTCCTTCCCTTCGGTACGGCGTTTCTCAGAACATGCCATTTCTCGTTCTCATAGTCGTAGACGATTATCCTCGGTATGTAGTCCAAGTCCATGAAAGTGTCGTCTAAGGTAAGCTCCACCCTAAAGCCGTCCAGCTCGAGAAAACCCTCTTCGCGAAGCCCTCTTTTCCAGTCCATGGTGAAAAGTTGGAGAGAGAGGTTTAAAAGTTCACCTCCTCCGCAGGAAGGCAAACAGCGACAGCCCAACGACTAAGGCAGGACCGCATATTCCACCATTTGGTGAACTCTCCGTCGACGTGGTGGCATCTGTGGATGGGGACTGGGTTACTGTTGGGCCAACATAGGCAGTTCCGTTCGGGAGGTTGTAGGTGGGCACCTCATCGGTGGTGCACCTGACCAGCATTGGATTAAGGCTCTCCTCGTAGGGTATCCACGCATAAGTGCCGTCTTTTGTCTCGTACCAGCCGATGTGGGAGTTAGGTCCCGCCTTTCCAGGCCCGGCAACTTTAGCTATCGCTTCGATGTCTTCGTCGCTTATTTGGAGCACCCCGACATCCCTCAGCCACTCGAGCTCGACTTTTACCGCCTCCGAGAAGTTCACCTCGGAGGAATCAACCACAGGAACGAGCCTTCCACTCATGGGTTCCACGAAGGTCAACGCCGGGTTGCAGTCAACACCAAAGGCCGAGAGAAAGTCCTTAACGGCAGCCTCAACCTCTCCAGGCTCCATGTTGTAAGCTTCAACCTCCACCCTCACGAGACCCGCCCGGATAACTTTCTCAGGATCAATCCCGTGCTCCCTCAGGCAGGACTCAAAGGCATCGTTTGGCTTCCAGGTGCAGATCCCGTTTACGCAGCCGCAGCTCGTCAGGCCAAGGCAGGTGTACCACTCGCGATAGACGCAAGGGGTTACTATCCTGGTGGCCTCTTCCCTTGGAGCGCATACTTCCCCGGAGCAGCCGCCAGTAGCGCAGTCCCCATCCAAAGTGCACTCTTCCCCAGCCACCGGCGTCAGGGTTATCGTGACGTTGTCCCTGGTAAAAGTTAGATTGTCCCTCGTTTTCCATCCATCAGCCTTCAACTTTTCAAGTGCGTCAGTTGTTATCAGGAGCGAGGCGTTGAAGGCTGTTTTAGTCAACCCAGTCTCTCTCCACTCTGCCGGAATCTCTATCCTCAGGTGGGGACCGTCGCTGGCGTTCCACAGTACAACTACAAGCCTTTTGTCGTAGTGGGAGCGAAAGATGAAGGTATCATTCTCGACTATTGCGTTGTGAAGAGCATTGAAAGCGGGATACGGCTTGTAAATTATCCCTGGCTTGTTCAGAACGACCTCGACCGCATAGACATCGGTGGGGCTCATGCAGGCCTCGGACAGGGGTGTTAGAGCGAACATCAAAAACACAATCAGCACCATAACCCTCTTCATGATCTCCACCGTAGGAAATAAGGAGAGGAAATATATACCCCTTCCCATCGCTTCAATCCAGCTTGAACTGACCTCCTCCCGGCTAAGGGCGAGGCTTGAGAAAAGAAAAGTCAAAGGCCATCCAATTCCCAAATTTGCCATTGTATTGTTTAGGATACGGCCTACCGCTCATTTGGGATAGCCTCCGCGTGCCTGAGCCGTAGGGTCTCCCCGAGGGGCCCCACGATTTCACCGGCCTTCAGGAAGATTCCAGCAACCAGCAACGCTATGGCAAACACCAGTCTCGCCCCCCCAAGCCCAAGCCAATCAACGGCAAACCCGTAGATGAAGTAGAAAACGCTCATGACCAGTGCCGAGACCATGGAGTAAACGGACAGTATGGTGGCCCTCTTCTCGCTCGGAATCCTGTACTGGATCTCTATCCCAAGGTTAAAGGAGAAGGCCGTGTGAATCACCGTAACGAAAATCCCAATGGCAATAATCCAAAGCGGATTCTGGTAAACGACCGACAATGCCGTCAATACTGGAATGACAACCGGGGCAAGGGAGTAGGCCTTAACGCTCCACGAGTCCCTTAAGCGAACGCCTATGAGCCTTGGGATAATCTTCACGATGGATTCAACAATTCCAAGGAGTCCAAGGGTTCCCATTAAGGTCGTTCCAAGGCTTTTTGCGAGTATCTCACCGAGGTAGGGCTCGAAGAACTTCCGGAACTGGTTCGTGGCCATGACGACGGTTATCGAGAGAACCACCAGCCAGAAGAGCTGGGGCTGGAGGATGTCCTTGAATGAATGGAGAGTGTGTGAGAGGTATGAGCGCTCTGGTTTTTTGAATTCATATTCTGGAATCGTGTAGGCCACGATAAGGGTAGCTATTTCAAGGATTAACGTAAGAAGAAGGGGAAGCCAGAAGCCGTAGAGCTGGGCGAGGATTCCTCCGATCGCTATGGCTAGTGCCGAGAGTGGAATCGTAAGGGTTTTAATGTCCCTCATTAGGCTCCGGTATTCTCTTTCCATCCCAAGGTGTTTGAGGTTGTCAAAGAGCCACGCTTGGAGGCTTCCGCTCACGAACGTTGCGCCGAACGAAGCAACAATGGCATAAATGAGTAACATAGGGAATCCCCTAAGGAATATCAGGAATATCATGGCCGTTATATTTATCGCAAAGCCCACCAGAACGCTGAGCTTCCTGCTCATCTTGTCCGCGACCACACCTGTCGGGACCTCAAACAGGAAGAATCCCACAGTCAGTATCGATGTCGCGATGCCTATCTGGGCATATGTAAGGCCCTTTGAGAGGTAGTAGACGATGAGGAGGTTCCCAATGAAGCCTGTATTCATGAAGATGTAAAGTAAGGTATAGCGCTTTACTATATCCATATTCCATCACCTGTCTCCCGATTACAGCGCAGACAAAAATAAAAATGTTAGAAGAATTCAGGTTATCTCCTTTCCAGGTAAGTATCAATGTGTCCCTTGGTTACTACGCTGTCCGAGAGGGTGGCTAATTCAACCCCGACGTTGAGGACTCCAAATTCTGTCTTGATGTGGTGGTAGATGTCATAAACTCTATTAAGCTGTTCCGGGAGAACAGTTGCTCTCACAGAAATCTTGTGGAGCTTTCCTCTTTTTTTAGCTTCTTCAACGAGGTGCTTGAGGTTTTTAGCTACAACATTGTAGGTGGGGGAGTTGTCCGCAAAGGGTCTGTTATGGTCGTGGATTTCTTTAGGTCCATCCATGCTCACTATCACGTTGAAGGGGTGGTTTAGTACGAATTCAGCCACCTCTGGGGTGAGAAGGTATCCGTTGGTTGTAACGTTGAAAAAGACGGGTTTCTTTGTTTCCCTGGCCTTCTGCTCTGCATAGAGGACGCCTTCTTTTATTGCAGGAAAGTTTAGTAGGGGTTCCCCTCCAAAGAAGACTATGCTCACTCCATAGGGAGATTTTTCAAATAGGAAGTCTATGGCCTTTCGGATTGTCTCTTTATCCATAAGTTTTGGCTTTTCGAGGGTATAGGTTCCTTTATTTGCGTAGCAGTAAACGCAGGAGAAATTACAGGCCTGGGAAACGTTGATGCTCCCCCCAAGGAGGAAACCGTAATCTTCGTTGTATTCAAGGTTTAGGGGCGGGAGCTGGTTCAAATAGTTCTGAAGTTCCCTAAGTTTTGCTCGCTCTTCCGAGGTTAGTTTGTTCCCTTCCCCTTCTTTGATTTTCTGAAGGCCGGAGTAGGTTTCGGGCTCTACCTCCACCACGTATCCCGAGCTCTCGTGTATCACGAAAAACTTTGGAAAACCAGCTATTTCAGACTTTATACAGTTTAAATCTCTATTTGTATCATCTATATCCATTAATACCATCCTCAATAGGTTAAATGCATAAAATAATTTAAAAAATTTTGACTTTTTTTGTTCTGCAAAACATGGCAACAACCTCGTTATAATAACAGCCAAAAACCCCACAACAAGCCCAGAGAGACTAAAAGCTTTATATGCTGCTTGAAGAATATCACCCGAGGTGATTGAGATGGAGAACCCCTTTGAGATAACCGCGGTCGTTGCCAGGGAGATACTTGACAGCAGAGGGAACCCGACTGTCGAGGTCGAGGTCTACACGCCGATAAGCATGGGGAGGGCAGCGGTTCCGAGCGGAGCGAGCACTGGAACCCACGAGGCCCTTGAGCTCCGCGACGGAGGAAAGCGCTACCACGGAAAAGGTGTTAGAAGGGCTGTTGAGAACGTCAACAAGATAATCGCGCCCGAGCTCATCGGCATGGACGTAACCTGGCAGAGGGACATTGACACCCTGATGCTCGAGCTCGACGGCACCGAGAACAAGAGCAACCTCGGTGCAAACGCTATCCTCGGCGTTTCCCTGGCCGTTGCAAAGGCTGCCGCCAACGCCCTCGGACTTCCGCTCTATCAGTACATCGGGGGGACCAACGCCTACGTCATGCCCGTTCCGATGAGCAACGTCATCAACGGCGGTGTTCACGCCGGCAACGAGCTTGACTTTCAGGAGTTCATGATAATGCCCGTTGGTGCTGACTCCTTCAGAGAAGCTATAAGGTGGGTGAGCGAGACCTACCACGTTCTTAAGAAAGTCATTGCTGAAAAGTACGGCAAGGACGCAATAAACGTAGGAGACGAGGGTGGCTTCGCACCGCCAATGAAAGAGGTCACCGAGCCACTCGAGACCCTCATCAAGGCCATTGAGGAGGCCGGCTACAAGCCGGGCGACGAGATTGCCCTCGCTATTGATGCAGCCTCCAGCGAGTTCTACCACCCGGACATCGGCAAGTACGTCGTTGCCGGCAAGGAGTACACGAGGGAAGAGCTCGTTGACCTCTACAAGGAGCTTGTCTCGGCTTATCCGATAGTCTCCATCGAGGACCCGTTTCAGGAGGAGGACTGGGAGGGCTTCAAGCTCATCACCAGGGAGCTCGGCGGCAAGATACAGATAGTCGGCGACGACCTCTTCGTCACCAACCCGAAGAGGATAAGGAAGGGCATCGAGATGGGTGCCGCCAACGCACTTCTCCTCAAGGTCAACCAGATTGGAACGCTGAGCGAGGCCATAGATGCCGCATACACAGCCTTTAGGGCTGGCTACGGCGTCGTCGTCTCCCACAGGAGCGGAGAGACCGAGGATGCCACCATAGCAGACCTTGCGGTTGCACTCAACGCCGGCCAGATAAAGACCGGTGCCCCGGCAAGGAGTGACAGGAACGCCAAGTACAACCAGCTCATCCGCATTGAGGAGGAGCTCGAGGGCATCGCGCACTATCCGGGCAGGAAGTTCAGGAACCCGTTCTTCTGAGCCCTTCTCTTTCTTTTCCACATTATTGGCCAGCAAGAGTTTTTAACTTCGGCTTCAACGTTTTTTGAACTCGCAAGAACCAGCAGGGTGTGCTCATCCTAGGAGGCCTCAACCGATGAAGAATGACTATCAAACTCTCCGAGTAGACTCTGCCACCTACACCCCTCAGGGAGGGAACTGAATGCCCAAAAAACTCAAAATCTACATCCCTGGCATCAAATTTCCCTCAATCTCGCTCACGGGCAACTACTGTGCCCTCAATTGCGCCCACTGTGGGAGGCACTACCTGGAGAGGATGAGAAAACCCACGCGAAGGGAGCTCCTCAACTACTGTATGAATCTGGAAAAGGAAGGCTATACCGGCTGCCTCCTCAGCGGTGGCATGGATTCCAGGTTGAAGGTACCACTGGATAAGTACGCAGACGAGCTGAGGAAAATAAAGAGGGGGACGAGCTTAAAGCTCAACGCCCACGTTGGGTTCATAGACGAGAGCGATTTGGAGTGGGTCAAATACGTTGACGTCGTTTCCCTCGACTTCGTCGGCGATAACGACGTGATAAAGCGCGTGTACAAGATAAACAAGACCGTCAAAGACTATCTCAGAATCCTCGATCTGCTCACCGAAGCCGGTGTTAGGGTCGCACCCCACATAACAATCGGCCTTGACTTCGGCAGGATTCACTGGGAGTACAAGGCAATAGACATGCTCCTTCAGTACCCAATAGACGTGCTCGTCCTTGACGTGCTCATTCCAACAGCCGGCACTGAGATGGAGAGCCTTCAAAAGCCAAGCGTGGAGGAGAGCCTCAACGTTGTCAGGTACGCCAGGGAAAAGTTTGATGGCGAGCTCAGCATAGGCTGCATGAGGCCGCTTGGGAAATGGCGCCTTGATTTTGATAAGGGGGCCGTCTTAGCGGGCGTTGACAGACTGACGAACCCACCAAGAAAAGTTATAGAATGGGCAAAAACTGTGAGGGAAGTTGAGATAATCTACGAGTGCTGCGTTATGTAGGGCGCCACGGTAGTGGGCTCAGTAAACCTCGCATCATCATAAAATCAGAAAGGAGAACGCCAATCATCGCCCCAAAGCTTTACAGCTCCTCCTTCACGGTGACGAATGACACCATAGTTACAGTCTGGCCGACGCCCTTGATTTCTCTGAGCCTATCAACGACTATCTTGCCAACCTCCTCCGATGAGGGGGCGCGCACCTTTATGAGGAGATCCCACTCGCCTGCTATGATGTGGACCTCGTAAACCCCTTCGAGGGCGGCTATTCTTTCAGCGACCTCCCGCTGGCTCAGGCCGGAATCTGGCTCGTATCTGGCAAGTATGAAAGCGGTAGTGCCAAGGTTGAGCTTCTTGTAGTTTGGCTTAACAGTGAACTTCTCGATCACGCCCTCCTCAACGAGCTTTTTGATGCGGTAGTGGACGGTGGTCCTCGGGATGCCCAGCTTCTTACTGAGCGAGGCTATGTTCTCCCTGGCGTTTTCCTTAAGTTCCTTCAACAGCTTCATATCAGTGGCATCGAGTGAAGTTACCATCGCGACCCCCTTCGTCACTTGTACAACTGCAATCATAATTTTTGGGAGGATGAGCTTATTTAAGGTTTTCCTTTAGCCACTCTGAAAAAGCTTTAAGAGCCAGACCTCTGTGTGATATTTTGTTCTTTTCGGTGGTTGTCATTTCGGCAAAAGTTCTGTCGAAACCCGAAGGCTTGAATACCGGGTCGAAGCCGAAGCCCATGTTTCCGCGCTTCTCGTGGATTATCTCGCCTTCCACAATACCGGTAAAGATGTGAGCTTCGCCGTCCCAGTAAGCTATGACACTCTTGAAGTACGCCCTCCTGTTCTCAACGCCCTCCATGAGCTTCAGAAGGCCGTCAACGCCGAGGGTCTTGTAGACGTAGGCAGAGTAAACACCAGGGAATCCCTTCAGAGCTTCAACGAAGAGACCAGAATCGTCGAGGAAAAACGGTTCATCGATTTTCCTGCTCAGCCACTCCAAGCCGAAGAGGGCAACTTCTTCGAGCGTATCTGCCTGTATCTCTGGATACTCAACCTTGAGCTGATAAACTTCAACGCCCAAGGGTTCAAAGTACTTTCGCGCTTCCTCAACCTTCCCCGGGTTAGAAGTGATGAACGCCAGCCTCATATAACCACCGGAGGATAGGGAAGAAAAGACGATAAAAAACTTTCAGTCTATTTTGTAACCAATCTTCTCGACGAGTTCACGCCTCTCAGCTTTCTGTTCCTCGGTCTCTATCTTGTTTGCCGCTTTGCCGTCAACGACGCCAAGTACAGACCTTCCAAGATCGGTCTCGGCAACGATAACCTGGAACGGGTTCTCGCTGGCACCGTAGACCATGGCAACGGCAGGGTGGTTCTTGACGGCGTTGAGGACGTTTATCGGGAAGGCGTTCTTCATGAGAATCACAAAGACGTGGCCGGCTCCTATCTTCACTGCGTTCTTGGCGGCAAGCTTCTCAAGCTCCTCATCGTTGCCGGTGAAGCGCGTAAGCTGGGGTTTTGCCTCATTCATGGCCACACCAAACTTTATACCCGGGACAGTTGTGAGAAGTGTCTTTGCGAGGTCATCAACCGTGAATATGGAAAAGTTGCCCTGCCCGATTATTACCTCAACGCCCTCCGGCTTCTCGATGTCCACAACCTCTATCTTCACCATAGTCATCACCGGAAGGATTTAATATCAGGAACGATATAACCTTTTCCGTGAGGTCAAATGAGCGAACTCAACATGGAGGAGATAGAATTCCTCGTCGAGCTTCTGAACAAATACCCTACCGAAAGCCTCCGAAAGATTGCCGAGCTCGAGGGTATTGATTACTACCGGCTCAAGCGCTTGTACGATAAGTACTATGGTGAATATGTTCAGGTCAACGCCATGTACCGAATAGAGAAAGTTGGCCTGAGGAGTTACATCGCTTTTCTCTCTGTTCCCAGGAGCGAACTCCGCTCTGTAGCGGCTCGAATACAACAGAATCCATTTATGATTGACCAGACCGCGATGTTTGGTTTTAAAAACGGGATAAGCTCGATCCTCCACATACCCAAAGAGCAGGTTAAATACATCGACGAGATGCTCTCCAAGTACTCCGAGGACTACGAGTACTACGAGGTCACAAGGTATCCTCCGAAGAAGAAGAGGAGAGAGTTCGGAGAGTGGAAGTACAGCTACGACTACGCCGTGCTCATGGACATATTGAAGTGGGACGCCAGAACACCAATGAAGGAAATATCCCGGATGCTTGGAAAGACTAGGCCGACGATTAGGTATATGATAAACAAGCTGAGGGAGGACGGCATACTGAGGGGCTTCATCGCTACTATAGACATGGACGCTCACGACAGGGGAGTCCTGGGAATAACCTCCCGGCTCGACGAGGCCGTCCTTGAATACTTCAAAGACTACGAGATAATGGTCGGGGTTCTTGATGGCAATAAATACATCCTCGAGTGGTTCTTCAACTCAAAGGAAGACCTTGGAACAAAGCTCTTCGAGTTCAGCACCTATGTAGAGAAGGTCGCCATAGAATACTTCGATCTGCTGGTGGATTTCAACAAAAACCGCAAATTCCAGAGGTTCTCCCAGATGATTAAAAAAGATGGGAGCGGCTATCGCTCCATACTGGAGTTTTAGCGGTTTATAAGGCAGTACTCGATCCCCTTTATCTCCCCGGTTGCCTGATATTCCAGAGCCCTGCAGTCGTGGCAGATGTACTTGAAGGGACAGGTGCTGCAGGCCTCTATCTTATCCTTCGTCATCTTCCAGAACTCCTTGAGGCGCTTCTTCCTGAGGGCCTTCCTCAGTCCGACCTCCTTAACGTCAGCCACGATGTAATTTCTGAGGAGCGGGCACGGAAGAGCATATCCCTCGGCGGTTATTGCAAGGGTTCCTGCAAGGCAGTCATGATACGTCTCGGCGCTCTGATTAAGAACCCTCTTCATCTCTATGACGTTAAAGTCGAGCTTCCTGGCGGAGCCAGGGTAGAGTATATCAACGTAAATTTCCCCGCGGAAGCTGATTTTGAGACCCTTGAGTTCATCGTACTGCTTCGCGGTGGCCATTACGAGAGCTCCGTGGAGCCAGTCCTGAGCCCCAAGCTTCTGAATGTTCTCTTTGGAGTATTCTAGTTCGGCTATGAAACGAACCCCCTCAACTGGATGAACTGATTCGAGGTCCTCGAGCTTAACGACGGCGTACACCTCGGGGACGCCTATCTCAACGGCATATGCAGCGATGCTGGTGAGGTATTCGATGCGATCGTAGTTTGTGAGCCAGAGCTCCTTTCCACCGATATCCATGAAATCCTTTATTATTTCCCTCACCCTCTCGGGGCTGAGGGGTTCCCGCCGGAGCAGAAATGAGTTGTTACCGATGCAGCCTATCGAACGGGGGATACCTGTAATCTCAGAGAACCTCCCACTTCCAGCGCCGAGCTGGATGATGAGTCTCTCCAGCTCCCCGCTATGGGACTGACTGCTCCATGGAGGCTTTCCAACGGAGACAATGTTTGTGGACGTTCCGACATCAACTGAATTAGCGACACTGTATACAACCTTCTCCATTGACCCCCACCGACCGAGAATGGGACAAAATTGTATATATACTTTTTCTATTCCGATTTTGCATACTACTAATAATAGTTAGCAAAAAATGGAGAGAACATAAATGTTCATTCGTCAGGTATAAGCTTATCACCCTCAATCCAGAAGATACCCTCATCAGTCACCTCACGTTTCCAAACCGGGACGCGCCTCTTGACCTCGTCGATTGCCCACATACAGGCCTCAAATGCCTCCTTCCTGTGCTTGCCACTGGCAATAATGAGTATCGTGTCCTCGCCCACGTTGAGCTCGCCGTAGCGGTGCCATATCAGGATGTCCAATATGGGAAACTTTTCAAGTGCTTCTCCCCGTATCCTCTCCATCTCTTCAATGGCCATCTCTTCATAGGCCTCGTAGATGAGTTTTCTGACTTTTCTGCCATGGTTTTCGTTCCTGACCTTCCCCAAGAAGAAAACGTAGCCACCGGCCTCTGGAACGAGAAGATAACTCAACGCCTCATTGAGATCGAAGGGTTCTTTAGTAATCTTAACCTTCATATCCATCCCCCATGGAACTTAAAGCTTCACCCAATTAAATCTGTCGGGCTAATAAAAAGGTTTAAGTGGTTTCAAGCTCAGGGGTTGTCGGTGAATGGAATGAGAAAATACGCGCTTGTGCTTATCCTCATTTTGCTCACTGGACTCATGGCGGGTTGCATATCCTCCAGTGGCTCAACCACGACATCGAGCGAGTCCCTTCCATCTGAAACTCAGACGTTGAGCCCAACAACCACGAGTACCTCCACAACCACCACCCCCACTGAAACCCCAACCTCAACGGAAACTTCGAAGAGGTATGACATTCTCGAGCTCCTACAGGCAGTCTCAGAGATAAAGCAGTTTACCTACGTGAGCAACGCCACGATTTCAATGGTAGTAACAGTGGAGCAGGAAGGAATCACCCAGAAAGACCACGTGAACCTCAGCATAGTCGAGGAAGGTTACATGGACTTTGAATCGTGGAGCGCGTGGATAAATTCCACCACCGTCAGCATGCCGGATGGGGCTTCCACCAACTTCTCACAGGTAATTGTGGGCAACGTGACATACATCCGGACGATTGCCGGATGGATAAAGACGGACGATAGTACCACCAGCAAATTCCTCTGGGAATACAATCTCGTGAGCCTCGCCAGGAAGTATCTAACCAGAGACCCCGACGAACGCGAAGAGGGTGACGTTCTAACGCTCATATACTACCTCAGAAGCTCCGATCTCGAGCCACTGGCAAGGATGTACTTCGCAACCACTCCAGACACGGAGATAAGCGTTGACAACGGCATTTTAGAACTCTACTTCAAGGACGGAGAGCTTGTTGGCGGAAAGATAAGCTACACCGTTAGTTCCAAGACAGTGATAGACGACCCAATGCTCGGCACCATGACGATAACCCAGGAGGGATCCTGGAACGAGGTCATCGAGATAAAGAGCATCAACGAAAAGAAAAGCGTGAAGGAGCCCTCTACTTAAGCTCCACGACATCAAAGGTGTTGAAGGCCAGATCAACTATGAGAAGCTTGTTCAATAGCGGCTCGCCGATGCCTGTGAGTAGCTTAACGACCTCCATTGCCTGAAGCGTGCCGATGACCCCCGCGGTAGCTCCTAAAATCGGGAACTTCTCCTTCTTTCTCCCTACGTTTGGAAAGATTTCGCGCAGGCTTTTGGTGAAGCCCGGAACTATCGTCGTCACCTGACCGTAGGTTCCTTCGACCGCGCCATGGACGAGGGGGATTTTCTTCCTCTGCGCATAGTCATCGAGAAGGAAGCGCGTCTCGAAGTTGTCGAGGCAGTCAACGATTACCTCAACGCCTTCGAGAATCTCATCGATGTTCTCCTCACTTAGACGTCCCACGAAGGTCTCGATTTTTATGTCGGAGTTGAAGCGTTCCAGCTTCCATTTGGCGGAGATCGGTTTGGAGTTCTTATCCAAATCCTCCTCCCAGTGGAGTACCTGCCTGTTGAGGTTGCTGAGCTCGGGTGTCTGCTCGTCTATGAGGAGGAGCGTCCCTATTCCAGCGGCAGCAAGGTAGTAGGCGACCGGACTTCCAAGACCGCCTACTCCTACCACAGCCACCTTGGAGTTCTTGAGCTTTTCCTGACCTTCCTTTCCGAAAATCATGATCTGTCTGTCGTAGCGCTCCAGTTCCCTCTCGCTCAGCATATCAACCACCACTTACCGGGGGGAACAGCGCTATCGTGTCACCGTCATTCAAAACCTCGTCGAAGCTCACATAGCGCCCGTTCCGCGAAACGTTGACGTCGGCCAAATCGTCGTCCTCCGCGAAGACCTCGTTTTTGAGAATTGGGTGCCTTTCTTTGATGATATCGATAAGTTCTCTGACCTTTATCCCATCCGGAACCTCCAGCTCCTCCTCGCCAGTGCCAACGAGGGAGCGGAAGCGGGCAAAGTACCTGACCTTTACCTTCATCTTTACACCACCGAAGGAGTTGGGAAACGGAAGTTAAAAAGGGTTGCTGGATGATAGTGGGTAAAGAAAAATCACCACGGCACGCTCTTCCAGCCCATTTTGTAGGCGAAGTAGTTGGCCCCCCAGTGAACGAAGGGCGAGACGACGAGGAGGAAGATTATCTGACCAGAATCGAGTGTTTTGACCGGATAAGCAAAAGCCAGCGCTGAAATAAGGAAGCCGAGCTGGTCGAGACCTATCGCCGGAGAGCCACGCGGAAGATCTATCCTCCTCTTGAAGAAGCTCCCGACCAAGTCGCCAAAGAGGGCACCAAATGACAGCAGGAACGCAAGAAGAAGAGCCTTCCCAAGTGAGCCGTAGAACTCAGGGGTAATGAAGTACTGGAGAGCGCCAACTGCAGTTCCAATTGCAACTCCTCCGATTAAGCCGCGCCAGGTTTTACCATCCCCAAAGACCCTCCGCCCGTCTTTCCAGTACCTGCCGCCGTCTATCGGCCTTCCACCACCGACCAGGACGGGCGATGCATTGGCGAAGTAAGCGGGAAGAATATACCAGAATGCCCACAGCAGCGACGACAGCGACATTCCTCCACCCCAATTTGACTACCAACAGCTGGTTTTAAAGCTACCGCTTCTCTTCGCCCTCAAGGCACTTAAGGAGCCTCTCAAGAACCTCCTTATCGTCGTGGTTCATGAGAAAGCGGAGTATCCTTTCGGCAAGATCGTTCCTCTTCATGGCTAACTCGATGCTTTCCCTGATGAACTCCGCCTCGGGGCCGGTCTCACCTTCAAGCTCCTCCAAAGCACGCATGAGGTTCTCCTTCATCTGCTGAATGTCTTCAAGAATCCTGCTGTAGTAGGCAGCCTGTCTCCAGTCCTTGAGGAGCTTTGTCGCTTTGTAGTAGGCCTTCTTATCGCCAGGCTTCTTGATTCTAACCACCAAGCCGAGGCTCTCCATAGACTTCAGGGCAGTACTCACGTGAGAGAGCGAATAGCCCGTCCTCTCGGCTATTTCACTCAGGCTCATTGGTTCCTTAGCCAGGAAGAGAGCACCGTAGATGTAGCCATAAAGCTCACTAAAGCCGAATCTTCTCGCGGCGTTTGCGAAGTGTTCCATAACTATTCGACGGGCTTCCTCGATTCCCATGCCCAGCACCTCGATTCCAGTGATAATAGTAATCTCGGGAAAAGGTTTTTAAGGCTTCACATATTTAAAACTTTCGGAAATTTCCGAAAGTTCGGAGGGAAAATAATGGAAGCGCTGCGCAGTACCGCTAGGATAATCGTGAGGTACAGGGTCGCTTTTGCCCTGATAGCGATATTCCTGTTAGTGGTTTCCATCTACGGAATTCAGAACCTCCGCTTTGAGAGCGACCTGAGAAGCATGCTTCCCGAAGGACACCCTGCCATAGATGACTATACCACACTTCAGAATGAGTTCCAGAGCGGCGACAGCACCATCATAGTGGTCAAAGTGAGCTCCATCGAGCCGGGTGGAGTTTACGACGTGAGGGATCCCCAGGTAATTCAAGCCATTTATGAACTCGAACAGAGGCTCCTCCAGAGGGAGTACGTCACGGACACGATAAGTATCGCCGACATCTACATGCAGGTTCTTGGCAGGCTCCCGGAAAATGAGGAAGAGGCAAAGTTCGTCCTTGACGTGCTCCCACCGGAAACGAGGAATCAGCTCGTGAGCAGGGATTACACGACGACGATGATAGTGGTGACCATAAGCAGGGAGAAGAACTCCAAAACCCTCGTCAGAGTCTATGAGGGAATTCAGGAGGACATAAACGACGTGAAGTTCCCGAAGAACGTCGAGGTTATCCAGACAGGCAACATAGGCATAACCTACCGCATACTGGAACTCCTCCAGAGCGACCTCAACAAGACCATGGCGATATCGTTCATAATCGTTCTCGCCCTGCTCCTCTACTTCTACCGCTCGCCGGTCAAGGCGCTGATACCCCTAACGCCGCTCGTTTTTGGTGTAGCCATGACCCTGGGTGCAATGGGGCTCCTCGGCATTCCCCTCGACCTTGCGACGACCACCATAGGTGCGATGCTCATAGGAATGGGCATAGACTACGGAATCCACGTAACGAACCGCTATTACGAGGAGCGCAAAAGGGGAAGGACAATCGAGGAGGCCGCTGAGGAGGCCATAGCCGAGACGGGAAAGGCCCTGCTCGGAGCGGCGCTGACGACCGTTGCCGGCTTTGCTGCCATGTACCTCTCGAGCCTTCCGATGCTCCACAACCTGGCGACGACCTTGATCCTAGGACTGAGTCTGGCGGCACTGAACGCGGTCGTGATAACTCCCTCGGTGATAATCCTTGAGGAAGACGTCATGAAGAAGCTCAAGGGGCACTACGAGGTTCCGGAGATACGCTCCCATTCAGGCTTCGTTGGGAAAGCCTTCCGCTCCCTGGGCGAGGCCGTGAGGAGGAAGCCCTTTGCGTTTCTCGGTGCAGTCTTTCTGATAACACTCATCTTCGGCTATGGTGTGACACAGGTAACTACCGAGGTCAGACTCGAGAAGTTCGTTCCCAAGGGAATGCCCGAGATAGAAGCTTTGATGGACATACGCAGCGATTTCGGCGGCCAGGATGAGCTCTACATTCTCGTAAAAGCGGATGACGTTAGGGATCCCACCGTAGTAAGGAGCATCTACCGCTTCGAGAACCAGATAAAGGCAGACACCTACTACAACAACGTCTTTGACTCCGAGAGTATAGCCGACATCGTTGTTCAGAAGTACGGCTACATCCCCGACGACAGGGAGAAGATAAAGGAAGCTCTGAAGGACTACCAGGGGGTTCAGCTCGTTTCATCGGACTACTCCATGACGGTAATCAAATTCACCGGCGACTTCAGCGGCTCGAGTATAGACGACTTCAGGAAGATAATACGCTATTTTGAAGAAGAAGTTCAAAACGCCGTCTTCCCACCTGGAGTGAGCCTCTCCCTGACGGGTGACATTTACCTCAACTACGTCCTCGACCAGCTCACAAACGAGGAAATAAACCGCATCTCCATGTATGGAACGGTTTTCGTCGTCGTGATAGTCCTGCTCCTCTTCAGGCGCCCAAAGGTCTCCCTGGCAATGATAACGCCGATGTTCCTCGGTGCCCTCTGGACGGTCGGCTTCATGGGTCTCGCTGGCATTCCTTTCACCCAGACACTGGCTGGTGTTATCTCGATGATAGTCGGCCTGGGCGTCGATTACGGGATGCACCTGACCCACCGCTTCCTCGAGGAGATGAACGAAGGGAACCCGCGCCCGATAGTCACTTCGATCGAGAGCGTGGGGCCGGGCATACTCGCCGGCGCCCTGACGACTGCCGGAGGCTTTCTGGCGCTCCTGGCTGGAGAGCTGCCAACGATACACGACTTTGGATTGACACTCGCGTTCGGAATATTTGCCTCTATGTTTGCCGCTTACCTTGTAACGCCTGCACTGCTGCAGGTCTTCTACGGAAAGAAAATTGGAGGTGATGCGGAATGAAAAAGATAAAGGTTGTCCTGCTCGGATTGATGCTCATCACGGGTCTGCTCGGAAGTGCGGTGAGCGCCTCGACGGGAAGCCCACTTTTCGAGGGCTACTTAAGCAGGGGCGAGGCCATACTGGTTGGGCCGCTCATAATCTCGCTGACAGATACGCAGAAGGACTATGGGAACGGCGAGTACTACGCCTTCCTGGTGATAATGAAGGATGGAAAGATACTCAACGCCGAGTATAAGACGATATACGTACCCGACCCTGAAAAGATTCAGAGGCTCCTCCTCGACCCGGAGTTCCTGCTGGCCCTCGCCGAAACCCAGGGCTACGATGTAAGCTCGTGTTCCCAGTACGTCAACGACACTACAGCGTTCAACGCATGCCTGATGGCCAACGCCTTCGGCTTCTACCAGTGGCTCAACACGGCATCGCCGAAGGAGATAGCCAACGCGGTCGTGAAAACCATTGAGGAGCACCCAGAGCTCGGGATAAACAAGGAAGACATCTTAATGCCCATAACGTATCCAGACATAACTCCCGTGCGGGAGGGAGAGACGGTAGAAGTTGATGTGGATGATCAGACAGTTTACGTGACCGTCCTCGAAGTATATCCGAACGGGATAAAGATAAGCATCAGCGGGCCACCCGAGTGGAGAGCATCAACCGCCCCAGGAGTGGTGATCTCAAGCGTTGAAATACCAGAAACTGTCCAGCCAGGCGATACAGTCACGATAAAAGTCCACCTGAGGAACGAAGGAGCGCTGAAGGTTCGCTATCTGAACGTCTTCGTTTCACCAGCGCCGGTGAGCTTCAACGACAGCTCCTCCATAGCGAGCGCGGTATCGATGGCACTGAGTCAGAGCGGATTATCCCAGAGTGTATTCTATCCCGAAGGAAGCGCGATCCAGTACGTAGAGTATCTCGATGGCAAGGAGAACACAACACTGACGTTCAGGATAAAGATAAACCCCAACGCTGACGTCGGCACCTATCCGCTCTACGTTGGGGTGGTTTACTTTACGGGTCTGGGGGCTAACATGAAAATGATTCAGGGCTACAACTTCGTCGCCCTTACCGTCAAAAAGAGCAGGGAGGGCTTCGTCGAGATAACGAAGGTCGAGACGATTCCAGGGGAGATAAGTCCCGGCGATACCTTCACAGTGAGGTTTACGGTGGAAAACACCGGAGCCGAGCCCATCAAGGCCCTCAGCTTGAAGATAACCTCCTACCAGGTCCCGGTCCAAGGAGAAATCAAAAACGTTGACCTTTCAGCCCTTTCACAGTTGCCAATCCAGGGGAGCGAGGCTCTAAGCGAGAACCTTCAGACAGCGCTCAACCAGATAATGCGCGAGCTGGCGAAGCAGAACATTGACGCATTCCTACCCATCGGCGAGGACAACGTAAAGTACGTGGCCGAGCTCCAACCGGGACAGAGCACGACGCTGGAGTTTAAGATTAAGGCCAACGACAGGCTCGAGAACGGCATATACCCTCTCAGGATAGAGCTCAAGTACCTCAGCGAGCCGGATGAGAAGGAGATAACCGATGAGAGGCTGGTGGGAATAGACGTCACAGGAAGGGCCGAGCTGATCCTCTCAAAGGTCTCCACCTCGCCGAGCAAGATTTTGCCGGGAACCGACAATGTGGAGGTAGATATTCAGATAGACAACGTCGGAACCGGAACCGCAAGGACGGTCATAATAAAGCCCCACCCAACTTGGCCATTTGAGCTCAGCGAAACGAGCCAGCAGGTCATAGGTCTGGGAAGCCTAAACAAGGGCGACTCGGCTCAGACATCTTTCAGAGTTAACGTTGCAGAGAACGCGAGCTCCGGAACCTACGAGATACCGCTCCTAATTATGTACACCAACAGCCTTGGGGTACAGAAGAACGTCACGTTGAAGGTTCCCATCATTATAGGCGCCAAGCCGAATATAGAGGTCGTTGACATCAGGTTTGAACCCGATCCCCTCCAGGGAGAGAGCGTCAAGGTTTACATCACCCTGAAGAACACGGGCGGAGAAAAGGCCACGAGCGTGCTCATCGAGGGTGTGGTTAAGGCGGACCAGCCCTTCAGCCTCGACAAAAGGACGGACTACGTCGGTGATCTAGCACCCGGGGCAACCGGTGAGGGCGTGATAATCCTCAGGATAGACCGCGATGCCATACCCAAGGACTACAGGATCCAGCTCAGGATAAGGGCCGTCGGAGACCCCAACCAGGGTGACGACAACGTCTACGTCTTCGAAAGGACCGTAGATGTAACGGTGAAGGAGAACACCAAGACCTCAACCAATCTGAGGAACCTCGCCGTGATCGTGGGAGTACTGGTGGTGATCGTGGTAATCTACATCCACAGGGGAAGGGCCAGCTGAGAAAATAGGAAACATTTAAACGCCCCACAGATAACAAATAGGAAGGTGAGAGAAATGAACTGGAAAATAGCGGTCTTAGCAGTACTCCTCGCGTTCATACTGTGGGGCAGTTACGTCGGCTATGCCATCCTCACGCTTCAGCCTAGTATCAACGCCCAGTGGGGCTACGTGGACGAAAGCACCACAGAGATCTGGATAAATGCCCACCTCAATAAGCCCCTGCTCGTTCCGGCATCCATAGAGAACGTTAGCCTCGAGTTCGCTGATGTCCCTATGGCAAGGGTGGAGAGGTTCGATTACGGGGCAACTAAAAAAGACGTGACGCTCGCGATATCCATAGACAACAGAAACCTCGTGAAGGCCATGATAAACTACTTGAACAACGGGCAAAGAGGCGCCTTCACCGTCCACCTCAAAGGTAAGCTCCTCGGAGTGGTGCCGGTGGAGGGAAGCATCAGCGAAGAGGTAAACGAGGATATACTGAGCTATCTCGATGTAAAAGCCGAGAGCAGAGATCTTGGCATAGCCAAAACTCCCGCCCTCGTCGAAACAAAGGCAGAGTGGGCTGGAGTGCGGGGGAACAAGGCGATAATAATTAACCATCTAAAGCTCTACAACCCCAATCCCTTCCCCCTCCCGGTCACCGGGGTCAGCTACACTCTCTACGTGAACGGGGTCAAGATAAGTGAAGGCACCATAGTCGAGAGCGTCGTCCTTCCGGCGAAGAGCTACGGAACGGTTGATGTTGAAACGCTCATAGACACAAACGCCCTCCCAGAGGCCTGGGCCAGGCACATAAAGAACAAAGAGACCAGCTACGTGAAAGCAGAGATATACCTCGACGTCACGGTGCTTGGCAAGGAGTTCAAGATGGAACTGGCGACGGTGGACGAGACCGTCAGGACGGACATGATGGGAGACCTCAACAGGATGCTGGAGGGGCTTGTGAGGTAACCAAAGTTTTTAAGCCCTCCATCTTTTTCCTTTCTGGTGGGAGAAATGAACGTGAGAGAGGTTCATGAGTTTCTCAACGAGATGTGGGAGAGCATTTTCAGGCTCAACGAGGAACTTAAGGCCGAGCTTCCCGAGAAGGGCTTCAAAGTGGAGGACGTGGAGGAGGTCTTTGGCGCTTACATCTTCCTTGACGGCGAATGGAGGCTCATGAAGTACCCACACCCGGCCTTCGAGATAAAGCCCCAGATAGAAGTTGGGGCAACACCAGAGGCTTACTACTTCGTGGTCGCGGTTCCAAAGGAAAGGATAAGCGAGAACTTCGTTGGCCTCTTCGTGGAGCTCTTCCCGAGGAGCTTCATCTACGGGGCGGAGGACTTCCTGAGCGACGTATACAACTGGAGGCGCGACGGGAGGATTTCTCCGAGCGAGATAATGGCGCGCATAGAGAAAAGCGATGAGAAGATTTTCCAGTTCGAGGCCAACTTCGAGAGCGTGGAGACCCTCAGAGAGGGCATTGAGAGGCTCATTGATATCGGGAAGCGCTTTGAAATCTTCGATCTCTGAGGTGTCGGGATGAGCTACGAGGAGGCCTTTCCAGCGGAGCTGAAGGAGTACTACAGGCGGCTCTTTGGCGAAGAGGCCGAGGAGATAATGGCCTCCCTCAGGACGCCGGTTGAGAAGTACTACATCCGCGTTAACACACTCAAGACGAGCCGCTCAAAGCTGATGAGAATTCTCCGAAAGGAAGGTCTGAAGCCAAAGAGGAGTCCCTATCTGGAGGAGGGCATCTACTTCGAGCGCGAAGGCCCAAACTTTCCTGATGACTATGAGCCCGGCCTTCCCGTTGTAAGAGCAAACAAGTTCGCCAGCGAGAGCGTCTATCAGGGGGCAATGCTCTACGCACCCGGTGTCCTCCAGGCGGACAAGAAAATCAAGCCCGGCGACGAGGTCGAGATTCGCGATCCACGGGGCCTCCTCGTTGGAATTGGAATAGCGAGGATGAGCGCCAAAGAGATGATCGTCTCGACGAGGGGTATAGCGGTGGAGGTCACCCTGCCCAAGTTCAGACTTCCCAGCCTGAGCGAACTGGAGAGCTTTAAGGAGGGGCTCTTCTACGCCCAGAGCCTGCCTTCAATGGTCGTTGCGAGGATTTTAGAGCCGAGCGAGGAGGAGCTGATAATCGACATGGCGGCCGCTCCAGGAGGAAAAACGAGCCACATCGCGCAGCTCATGCAGAACAGGGGTGAGATAATAGCCATCGACAAATCAAAGAACCGGCTGAGGAAAATGGAGGAGGAGCTCAAGAGACTCGGGGTCAAAAATGTCAAACTGATCCACATGGACTCAAGGAAGCTGCCCGAGCTCGGAATAGAGGCCGATAAGATACTCCTCGATGCTCCCTGTACAGCCTTGGGAATTAGGCCAAAGCTCTGGGAGAGCAGGACGCCAAAGGACATCGAGGCGACGGCGCGCTACCAGAGACACTTCATCAACGCGGCAATCAAATCCCTCAGGAAGGGTGGCGTTCTGGTTTACTCCACATGCACGCTCAGCTATGAGGAAAACGAGGCGAACGTTAAGTACATGCTGAGCAAAGGTTTAAAGCTCGAGGAGCAGAGCCTATTCATAGGCTCCCACGGCATAGGTCTCGACGGAGTGCAGAGGTTTTATCCGAACAGACATCTAACTCAGGGCTTCTTCATAGCGAAGCTCAGGAAGGTGTGAGAATGGACTGGAAAAAAATAGCATTCCTCACCCTCGGACTGCTCATAATTGCCCTCCTTATTGAATGGGCAGGGGTAGAGGAGGTATTGGACGTTTTAAAAAAGGCCAGATTGGACTACTTCCTGCTCGCCGTTCTCGCTTATATAGCTGGAGTTTTCATCTGGGCCCTTCGCTGGCGTGTACTTCTTAAGAGCCTCGGCATAAACGCACCCTTCAAGGCCATCCTTGGGGCAATATTCGTCGGTATCTTTGTAAACAACGTTACGCCAGGAGCGAGAGGCGGTGGTGAGCCCATTAGAATGTATTACCTCTCTAAACGCTCCAACGGGGCCTACGGTCCAGTCTTTGCCACAGTCATGGCAGACAGGATACTCGACCTCATTCCCGTGGTGATAATGCTTATGACCTCCACCATCTATGTTTACCTTCTCGGTTCGAGGTCCCTAACGATAATGCTCCTCATACTCGACTTCCTCCTTGCCCTCCTCATCGTCATAACCCTCGCCATACTCCTCAACGAGAGGAGGACGAAGAAGATACTCTACTGGTTCTTTAACTTGGTCTCCAGAATCATGCCCAAAAGGGCACAGAAGTACGATGAGAAATTCATTCACAACATAGAGGTCAGCGTTCCCAAGTTTCAGGAGGGCTTCAGGCTCCTGCTGAAGGATAAGAAGACCTTCTTTTTGGCCCTGGCTTATTCCTTCGTTTTCTGGTTTCTGACCATCCTCCGCGCATATTTCATCTTTCTGAGCATAAACTATCCCATAGGACTGATGGACGTAATGGTCGTTCAGATGATAAGCATAGTTGTCGGGCTGCTTAGCATAATTCCCGGTGGAGCAGGCTTCATCGAGGCTATTAATTCAGGTGTTTATGTCCTTCTTGGCATAGACAAGAACTTCGCGGTAACGGCAACACTCATCGAGAGGGTCGTATCTTACTGGGCCCCAACGATTTTCGGAGGATTCATAACAACTCACTTCGGCATTAAGGTCAGTGAGGAGAAGAAAAAGAAAAGTTTAACTGATGAAGGGGAGAAGAAGTAACTATGAAGTTCGGGATAGTGGCCAGAAGGGATAAAGAGGCCGCCCTCAAGCTCGCATACAGGGTCTACGACTTCCTCAAGGTCAGCGGTTATGAGGTGTACGTGGATACCGATACATACAAATATCTTCCCGAGTTCCATGAGGAGGACGTTCTCCCGCTGGAGGACTTCGACGTCGATTTCATCATCGTTATCGGGGGAGATGGAACGATTCTCAGAGTGGAGCACAAGACCAAAAAGGAAATACCCCTGCTGGGCATCAACATGGGGACGCTCGGTTTTCTCACGGAGGTTGAACCACACGAGGCCTTTTTTGCCCTCAGCAAGCTGATTGAAGGTGATTACCACATAGATGAGCGCATAAAGCTGAGGACATATCTAAACGGCGAGAACGTAGTTCCCGATGCCCTCAACGAGGTTGCCATCCTGACCGGTATACCAGGCAAGATAATCCATCTGCGCTACTACATAGACGAAGGCCTCGCCGATGAAATCCGGGCGGATGGGCTCATAGTATCGACTCCGACGGGCTCGACTGGCTACGCCATGAGCGCAGGAGGTCCCTTTGTAGACCCAAGGCTCGACGTAATAGTGATAGCCCCTCTTGCACCGATAGCTTTGAGCTCAAGGCCGATGATAGTACCCTCCTACACCAAAATAGATGTTAGGAACTTAGCCGTAACTAGAGAGATAATCCTGGCGATAGACGGCCAGTTCTACACCTACCTCGAGCCTGAAACGGAGATAACGATAAGACTCTCCCCGAGAAAGACAAAATTCGTAAGATTCACGAATGAGGTCTACCCAAAGTACACAATGAAGATCAAGAGGAAGTTTTGAGGAGGTTCTTAGGACTCTTGACCGGAGTAAACTCTCTCATGAGTATCTTCAGCTCTTTCTCCCCAATGGTTCCTTTAATGACAACCAGGAGCAGGGTGGACTTTGCCTCAACGGCGTAGTCTTTTAGAGACGAAAGGAATCTAAAGGTGGCCGTAAAGTCGTTGTACAGGATAAAGGCCTCCAAGCAGTCCACCACTATCAATCTGCCTCCTCCCCGGAGAAACTTCACTGCACTCTCCATGATCACATGAAGTTTCGTTGGCCCTATCCCCCTGTCAATGGCAGGGGTTATCCAGAGCGTCTGAACGTGCTCTCCGATATTTTCGTATATCCAAGGACTCCTGGTGATTACAAGCACTGGAGCGTCAATTGAAGAAATAAACTCTACAAGATCTCCTGTGTCTTCTCCCGTGTAGAGATAACCCCCCGGGGAGAGCCTTGCGTTCCCAGCGGCATTTGCAGGAATCGGAAGAATAGTTTTTTCAACATGGCTTATATAGCTCAACAGTCCATATGCTATACCGATTATCGAAAGAAAGTAGAGAATCTGCTCTAGAGATATAATAATGGGCACTTCTCCAGTGAAATCGTCAACGATATCAAGTGCCCTTCCTGCCGCAGCCGTGAACATGGAAACTGCCACTATAACGATGAACCTGTTAAGGGGTTCACCGTAACGTGATATCCTTCTGAGGGCGTAGAGCGCGGAATATCCGATAACGATGAACAGTACGATATCAATAAAAAAGATCCAGATTGAAACCTTTAACTCCATACAACCTCCACCTCATCCGTCCTAAACTTCTGCTTTACCACAGTTTCCTCGAGATTGAACTTAACACCGCCAAGATACATCCTCAATCCAGTGTAAGCTATCATGGCCCCGTTGTCTCTGCAGAGATCGTAGGGCGGAACGAAGAACTTTATCCCCCTGTCCTCGGTCATTATTCTAAGCATCTCCCTCAATCTGTTGTTCGCGGCGACGCCTCCAACGAGAACGACCTCATCCTTGCCGGTGTGGGCAACGGCCCTCTCGGTGACCTCAACGAGCGCTGCAAATGCAGTCTCCTGAAAAGAATAGGCAAGATCCTCAACCCGATACCGGCCCGTGCGGTACTTCCGGACGGCCTCAGTGAGTATTCCGGAGAAGCTCAAATCCATACCTTTAACCGCATAGGGGAGCTCAATGTATTTCTCTCCCTCCAGG
This sequence comes from Thermococcus onnurineus NA1, assembly GCF_000018365.1. Lineage (NCBI taxonomy): Archaea > Methanobacteriati > Methanobacteriota > Thermococci > Thermococcales > Thermococcaceae > Thermococcus > Thermococcus onnurineus. The sequence goes on from NC_011529.1 coordinate 1,494,041, forward strand.
GCAAGCTTCTCTATCTTGGGTCCTCCAGGGAAACCTATCCCAATCTCGCGCGCAAAGGTGTCTATAGCGTTACCTATGCCAATATCAAGCGTTTCACCGAAGACTCGGTAGCGGCCTCCCTCCAACGCCAGAACCTGGGTGTTTCCACCGCTCACGTAGAGACCAACGGGGTCTTTAACACCGAACATCTTAGCTATCTCAACGTGAGCTATGCAGTGATTCACACCGATTATCGGTTTGTTATGCTTTATGGCAAGAGCTCGTGCAGCCGTGGCAACAACTCGCAAAGAAGGCCCAAGACCTGGTCCCTGGGAGAAGGCTATCATGTCAACGTCCTCGATAGTTATTCCCGCCTCGTCAAGGGCCTTTCTCAGAAGAGGCTTCAAAAGCCTTGCATGGTGTTCGGCGGCTTCCTTTGGGTGGATTCCACCCTTTTCAGTAGTGAGAGTATCGAATACGTTGGCGAGAACTTTCTTCTCGGTGACTATACCTATGCCAAGAGTGTGTGCCGTCCCCTCTATGCCAAGAGCTATCATCAAGGGTGGAGTGTAAAAATAGTATAAAAGGTTATCGAGAGTGGACTTGAGGAGGACGATGGACGTGCTTCTCGAAGGTCACAAAATCCGTCCATGCAGTATGAGCAAGGAATTTGGCGTCAAGATTTGGCCTGTCGTTTTCGAAGGCATCCTTTCGGTATGAGCTATCTACAACCTCCCCAACGAACCATGTGTGATCGCCATAGTCCCTCTCATCCACGAGCCTGCACTCAACGTTCGCAAGGGCCTCTTTTATGCTGGGGGTTTCAAGAGCCTTCGATGGAACAAGGGTTATTTTCATCTCTTTCAGCTTCTCAGGGCCGTGTCTAGTGCCGGCTATCCAGACGTCCCGGAGCATATCGAGACTCGGCACGCTGATGACAAACTCGCGGTACTTCTTTATCAGCCCCCATGTATACCTCTCAGGAGCAATGGCAACACCAACCATGAAGGGCCTGAACGAGACTATCGTGACCCAGTCGGCGGCCATTACGTTTGTCTCCTCACCATTTCCTGCCACGATGAGGTAAGTCCTCAAAGGATAGAGGAGTCGGTACGGCTTCATGAGAACCACCAAAAATGAATTGGGCTTCACCTTAAAAAGTTAAAAGCCTCAGCGACGGGAGAGCCACGCCAAAGCTTTGGCTGCCCTCTCCGGTGTAGGGAAGTTCTTTATTCCACCTTCCTCCAGCAGCTTAACCCCATCCCTAACGAGCTCTCCAGCCATGAAGTTCACTATCACCGGTTTGTCGCACTCGGCGTCAATTACAGCCTTCGCTATCTCCTCGCTCGGGACAAATATCGGCGGGACGCAGATTACCAGCAAAGCATCGACGTTCCCGTCCCTGCAGACGATCTCAATCGTTTTCTTGTAGCGCTCGTAGTCCGCATCAGCTATGAGATCTATCGGGTTCTTAACCGAGCACTGCGGTGGAAGGAACGAGCGGAGTTCTTCAACGGTTTCATCGCTTAGCTGAGCTATTTCGAGGCCAAGACTCTCGAGCTTGTCGGTAGCGAGAACACCGGGCCCGCCAGAATTGGTAATCACGGCAACGCGCCTCCCGGCTTTCTCGTACATCTCAAAGGCCTTCGCTGCGTCGAATAGCCCCTCCATCTCCTCAACCTCTATGGCGCCGGCCTGCTTGAAGGCCGCCCTGTAAATCTCATAGCTTCCGGCGAGCGAACCGGTGTGAGAAGCGGCTGCCCTTGCACCACTCTTGCTCTTTCCAGCCTTGAGGATTATCACAGGCTTTTTGCCAGCTGCATAGCGGAGGGCCTCCATGAAGCGCCTCCCGTCCCTAACGCCCTCAATGTAGAGTGCTATGGCCTTCGTGTTTTTGTCATCTGCAAAATACCTCAGAAAGTCGCTCTCGTTCAGGTCAGCCGCGTTTCCATAAGAAACGAAGGCCGAGAAGCCTATCCTCTCGTCGTTGCCCATCGCTAAAGCGGCACCGCCGAAGGCGCCGCTCTGACTTATGAGCGCCAGACCACCCGGCTTAACGCGAACCTCGAAGGAGCCGAAAAACTTGCCGTGGACGCCGAAGATGCCGGCGCAGTTAGGGCCGATGATTCTAATGCCATGCTTTCTGGCTTTCTCGACGAGCTCGCGCTCAAGCTCAACGTTTCCGACTTCGGAAAAGCCGGCACTTATGACGACGGCACCCTTGATGAGTTCACCAATCTCGTCTATGAGCGATGGAACGAACTTCGCAGGAATGGCAATTATGGCAGCATCAACGGGCTCCTCCAGCTTCGGACGAATTTCAAAGGCTTTCCCCGCGATCTCAACGGTTCCACCCTTTGGGTTAACTGGAACTATCCTCCCATCAAAGCCACCTTCGACGATGTTCCTGAGAATCTCGTAGGCTATCGCACCCTCCTTGAAGGAGCCAAAGATCGCGACGCTCTTGGGATAAAAGAAGAAGTCCATTCACTCACCTCCCGGTTCGGAGGTCTCATCACTTAACTCCTCGACTTCTTCATTTTCAGTGCGTCCTTCTTCAACAGCCCCACTCTCTTCCCCAGTTGGCTGCTCTGGCTCCTCTGAAGATGTCCCACGCCTCTTGATCCAGAGTATTCCGAGAACGACAACCAGAATCAGGCCCGCCCAGATGTAAGGCAGACGGCTCGTCTTTTTCTCAGTCACAGTGATTACGATGGTGTTGTCGGGAGCCATCTTGTAGGTGCCGCCCACCACTGAAACCCTGTCAAACGACCCGGGCAGTTTAAGAAGGGCCTCCCATATCTTTTCGGAGGAGGTCTCCCTGTAGGCCACCTTGGGTTTTGCCACACCGATGACAACCAAGGTGCCGTTCTCCTCGCGGGTGTCCAGACTTATTATGTCCATCGTGGCCTTGAAGCTCGAGAGGAGCTGATCGATAACTACCGGCGTTGCGTTGGCACCGGTAAATGTGGCATTGAACTGGACGTAGCCCTCGTGGGGGTCGTACTGGAGCGATATCTCCTTCCTGGTCGAGTTCAGAAATATCACATAAGAATACACGGGTGTATAAAGCTCTATCAGGGGTATGAAGTCGCCGTTGGTCCAGACGGCAACGTTGTTACTGAAGTCGTCAGGAGCAGGAGCAAGGTTTCTCACCTCGTAGTCCTTCGGAAGCACGACCGTCAGCTTGTCCCAGCTGTAGTCGAAAACGTGGCCCTTAAAGACGAAGTCCATCGGGCCGCTAAGAGGACAGCTGATGATTTTTCCATCGCTGACAAGGAAGTTTGAGAGAGCAAAGGTAACGACAGCAGACCAGTTGTCGAGAACTTTAACCGGACCTCCTGAGGGAAGGTAAATTGTGCTGTTAATGCCTTTGGCCTCAAAACGATCCTTGAAGTTGTTCTTCAGGTTATCGTAAATCAGCTGTTTGACGAATGACCTGAACTCCTCGTTTGCCTTCGTCGTGTTGTTTGCCGCGAGATGGTCAAAATAGGCCCTGTAACCCGGATCCTTGAGGGTGGCATATATCCTGAACTGGCCCATCCAGGTGGAAGAGCCGTTTATGACCACCGGCGAGACCCGAATCATGATCTCGATCTTGAAAAGGGGCTGTGAGTTCCCGGCGGCATTGACCTCACTGACCAAGGGCGTGAGAAGAAGGATCGTCAGAATGAACGCGATGAGCTTCTTCATTCTACCACCTCCAGGAAAAATCTCTGGAAGTTGATAAAAAAGCTTATTGGTCCCTCAGCCTAATTTCAGCCCATGAGGAAAAAGTACCGCAAAGTGGTCGTCGGAGGAACCTTTGACAGGCTCCACCTCGGACATAAGGCGTTGCTGAGGAAGGCCTTCGAGGTGGGAAAGTACGTCTATGTTGGACTGACTGCCGACGAGATGGTGAGAAACAAGCCCCACGCAGATAAAATCCTTCCCTACAAGCTCCGCCTGAGGGATCTGCTCAAGTTCTTCGAGGTTAACGGCTACTCCAACTACAGGATCATCAAGATACACACGGCCATAGGCTTCGCGGATAAGATGAAAAGCCTTGACGCCATAGTCGTCAGTGAGGAGACCTACAAAGGGGCACTCATAGTGAACAGAGCCAGAGAAGAGAGGGGCCTGAAGCCCCTCGAGATAGTGACCATCGGGATCGTAAGGAGCAGCCTCGGGGCGAAGATAAGCTCCTCCCTGATCAGAGCAGGCCTCATCGACCCGCTCGGAAACCCTAGGAAGAGAGATTCACCGTAATGCTCCCCATGTTATTGATACATACTCCATCTGACCTCCTCCCCCTCCTGAGGGTGAGGGCTCCAACGGGGAACCCCATATCCGGCGGGCAGAAAGGGTGGTGGGCTTCAATAAGGCCCCTTAGGATTGGCATCTTGACTCTCAGGAGAGTCTTCCCTATTACCCCCAACCTGAAATAGAATAATCCCTCCGGATTCAGGAGCATCTTTCCAGCAACCTTTTTTTCAAAATATTAAAAGTCCCAACCGGGTCCGAGGAAAAGTTCCTCACCAGGAAAGAATTTAAGAGTTGAGCGTTAATTCACTCCTGGTGATATCTATGACGAAGCTGAAGGAGCCGATAATAGCGATAAACTTCAAGACGTACATCGAGGCCACGGGCGAGAGAGCCCTTGAGATCGCCAAGGCCGCCGAGAAGGTCTGGAAGGAGACTGGAATAACCATAGTGGTCGCGCCGCAGCTGGCTGACCTTTACAGAATTGCCCAGGAGGTCGAGATTCCGGTCTTTGCTCAGCATATAGACCCGATTAAACCGGGAAGCCACACCGGTCACGTCCTCCCGGAGGCAGTTAAAGAAGCTGGGGCCGTCGGAACTCTCCTCAATCATTCGGAGAACAGAATGATTTTAGCGGACCTCGAAGCTGCCATAAGGCGCGCCGAGGAAGTTGGATTGATGACAATGGTCTGCTCCAACAATCCAGCAGTCAGTGCCGCTGTCGCCGCTCTGGGGCCAGATTACGTCGCAGTTGAACCGCCTGAGCTGATAGGAACGGGCATTCCAGTCAGCAAGGCCAAACCGGAAGTCATAACCGACACCGTCGAGCTCGTCAAGAGGGTAAACCCAGAGGTCAAGGTTCTTACCGGCGCGGGCATTTCCACTGGAGAGGACGTCAAGAAGGCTTTGGAGCTCGGAAGCGTTGGCGTTCTCCTCGCGAGCGGCGTTACCAAGGCAAAAGACCCGGAGAAGGCGATAAGGGATCTGGTATCGCTGATTGTTTGAGCTTTCCTTTTTCAACTATTTCTGACATCGACCAGCTTAAGATTTATAAGTCCTGGGGAACTCTTTTTATCGGGCAGCCCCGTGGTGTAGCGGCCAAGCATGCGGGACTTTGGATCCCGCGACCCGGGTTCGAATCCCGGCGGGGCTACCATAGAAACTTTGCCTTCGCAAAGTTTCATCAAAGTTTGTAGTCCATTTAAAAGGCTAATTCTGCGTGATTTTCTTTTTGAGTAGTCGTTTTTAAAGTGAGAACTCCCCAAATTATCCCCATTGGCTCCGGTTTAACTAAAAATCAACGCCCCGAGGGCGTCAAGGAAGGGTTAAACCCTTTAAAAGCTTTTTCAGGGAATTCTCGCTTAGAAAATGAGCACTCTCGGATAGAAAATCCTGCATTAGGGCCTTTTCTAAGAGAGACTACATGCTTTTGGCGAAGCTTTTTCTAAAAGCTTCCTTCGCAAGCGCTGGCGGAAGATTATGTGCCTTTTCTAAAGGTTTGATTTTGAAAAGGGTTTACGCTCAAATTGCCCTTCTGCGAGTGTTTCACTCTACAAACGGCGTCCGAAGGACACCAGTAACAAATTGAAACTACGTAGAAGGCTTCATTTAGTGTTAAACCCCAGCCAAAGTTGCCCTTGAATAGTGCACGACTAATTTTTCTGCCAGTTTGATGAGGAGGGTATTCTTTTCGCCAGAAAAGTTTGCTAGAAGGCAAACTCGTCCACGCTGAAGCTCTCCATGACACGCTCGAAGTCGTTTTCCGGAGCGTAAACGAAGCCGCAACGGGTGCACTTAAGAACGCCGTTCTCCTCACTCAGCGGAGAGAAGCAGACCGGACAGCGGTACTCCTCGCGCTGGAGGGAATCATAGACCTCATCCTTCATCACAAGGAGGTTGAGTTCTGCCTCCCAGTCCTCGTGGAGCATGCCCCAGTAGGGCGTTTCGATGGGATAAAAGTCCTCCAAAATCAGGGCGTTTATTCCGATGCTCTTAACACCAGGCGGGAGCTTTCCTGTCGGTTCTATACTGACCACGTACTGATCGTAGAACTCGATGTGCTCCGCGCGGATCGTTAAGCCGCGGGAGAGCCTTGAGCGGAGGGGAATAATCTGAAGGAAGAGATTTTCCCGCTCGACGTCCCAGCTCGCGCTTATCGAGACGCTACCCTTCGTAAAGAATTGAGTGATATAACCGTCGTCCCTTTCTTCACCCGCCAGAGAAAAGCCCAGCTTGGCCATTGCACGGTTTAGGAAGTTCGGCCGCGGGAGCTTCTGGTAATTTATCAGATACTCCCCCACCCATCCGGCCAGGGGCATGGAATAGCCGAGGAAGACCTGCCTCTGCACGCGGAGGTAGGCGACGCTGGGGAGCAGTTTGAACTGGTCGTACATCAAAAAAAAGGGCGACATAATAATATATATGATTAACGCTAGGAACCAAAAAACTCGTCCAGGCTTATGCCCTTCTTGGGCTTCTTCATCTTGGACTTCTCCTTCCTAATGTCATTCTCAAGACCTTCAGAAGGCTTGGTCTTTTTCTCAGCTTTTTTAGACTTCTTTTCAGCTTTCGTCTCGGCTTTTGACTTCTCAGCCTTTTTCTTGAGCTTCCCGTTGGCCTTAAGCTCGTCAAGGTAGCCGTTCCTGCCGTTGGACTTGCCGGTTCTGGCCTTTATCATCTTCTCGCAGATGTCAGCGGAGAAGCCCATCAAAGTCCTCTGCCTCTCCGGGAAGACGTTCTCAAAGAGGCTCTTGATGTCCTTTTCTGTCATGCATATCCTCTGCCTCGTGTAGTCCAGCACGTTGTACCGCGTAACCAACATCTTGGCCGTCGGCAGGTACTTCTCAATTGCACCTTTACTGACGGTCAGGACGATTTTGCCGCCGCACTTGGGGCACTTGCCGGTGAGCGGTGGTCTCCGGTACTTCGTGTTGCACTTGACGCAGCGGAACTCCTGTCTGGTGAAGCTCCTGAGGTTGCCCCTCAGGTCTGGAACGAGGTGGGAGTTGATTATCGTCTCGGCAACGTGGTGCTCGTCAACCGCACGAATACGCTCCGCCAAAGCCAGCTGACGGGCGACCTTCTCCTCCATGTCGCCGAGCTGTTTGTACAGGCTCATCTTCGGGCCGAGGCCGATGTCATCAGTGTCGTGGGTGAACTTTATGCCCTCGTACATCTCGGGCTTTCCTAGGCGGTCCTCAACGCGCTCGATGAACTTTATCTCCTTGGGCGATTTCATCTCGTAAGTCGCCGCGTAGAACTCGAGCGGATAATACCTGACAACGTCCATGTTATGGACCTCACTGTCCACCTCGCGCGGGTCAAGGCGGGTGGTAACAACCAGCGGCGCGTCCATCTTCCCACCGCGCTTCTCAGGGAGGTAATACTTGCTGAAGTTCAGGAGGGCATCGAGGAGGAGCATTACTGCATCTTCGTCGCCGTCGCATTGGTGCGTTACCAAATTTTCATTAATCAGAACATTGTGGTAATCTTTGGCGTTTAGTGAGAAGACGAATTCCTCTCTGGGCCTGACGTATTCAACACGCCTAACTTTCACGAGCCAGCCATTTTCGGAGAGGTATTTGTCATGATGCCTCTTTTTATCAGAGTGCAGTGAATACACAGAATTCTTCCGGTCACTCACAAAGCCTATTTTCTCAAAGAATCTGTCATAGTACTCACCGGCTATGTTCAAGGCATAGACTTTCGAAACCGGAGGCTCACCTCCACGTTCAACATGGTAGAGCCTGCCGCGGGCATTGCCACGATTGGCGTTCTTGTCAAGGGTGTAGTAACCACGGATTCCAAATTTGGCGAGGAGTAACGTTTCGATATCCTCAAGCAGAACCTTGTTAACGCTGTAGACGACCACCCTTGGCACGGTTTTGAGAGCGCTCCCATCTCCCTCAAAGTAGGCCCTCAGCATCTCGGCCACAAGTTCAGGAGTTAGCTTGAAAACAAAGGCAGGAACTCTCTTCGTGTGTGCGTTTCTTCCAGCTTTCAGCACCTCCGTGAAGAGGAGGTACAGGATGCGTGAGCCGACAGTAACCTTCTCGCCCCTCTCATGAATTCCAAAGCCCTCGCCGAAGGCCTCCCTTAAAGCTTTCTTGAGGTCTTCCCTGGCCTCTTCGTCCGCTATCGAGAAGCCTATCTGGTAAACGCTATTGCTCTTGCGGGCATAGCCTTCTGCCAAGTAGTAGCCAAGGACGCGGAGGAATGGTCCAACCGGAACGAAGCGCTTTATCCTAACCTTGTCCCGCTTGAAGCCTAAGTAGCAGTCTGGAACGTCTTTAATCGAGAGTCCCTTCTCCTTCAGAACATTGAGTAGAACATCCAGAGGCATGGAGTCCCTGCGGAGGTAATCTTCCTTCACTCCAGCACCTATTGACATAAACCATCCAGAGAGACCACGAACCATTATCCTGTCCCACAGCTCTTTAAACTCCTCGCGAGAGAATTCCTCAAGCAAGTCAATGGACTCAACGTCCGCCTCTGGAAGCTCTAGCTTGGGAACGAGTATCCTGTCGCCCTCCTTGACCTCAAATGCCCTCTTCTCTATGAATTTCCCGTTTTCGTAGACAAGAACCGGATGGTCAACGGTTGTCTCAAAGGCCCTTCCCAACTCAAGCTCGAAGCGAATGGTGTGGTCAGTGCTTGGAGCTTTGATGACATCCTCGATATCTGTCAGAACGACCTTTCCGCTCTCTGGGTCGAAGGAGTAAACTTTGACATCAACCTTCGGCTTCCTTCTGACGTAAACCATGTTCTCGTAGTGTTCATCCTCGAAGAGCTCGTAGAGCTCTCTAAGCGTTATCCTCATTGGCATTCCGTCAATCTGGACGAGTATCCTCGTGTCACCAGGGAAGCAGTTCCTTCTCTTCGCGGCATGATAATACGGGTGGGCATAACCAACCAGCACGTCGGAAAAGCCTATTATCCTGCCAATAATTCCGGCAGACGTGTGGGGAGCAAGACCGATGACGAGGTGGCCTATCAAATCCTCCATCTTCTCGGCGTTGTAGAACCTTGGCAGTCCGTAGAACTTCTCAAGCAGGTCATCTATGAAGCGTGCGACTTTGAGGAGGTATCTGCCAGCCTCGTAGGAGAGGATTACGTCCTGCACCTTGAGCTCGACTATCTGATCGTCCCGCTCTAACGGTTTACCCTCGAAGTCGTGGGTGTAGCCAAGCTCGCGGAGCTTCTCAACGCTTACGCCTATCTCCCGCGGCTTGAAGTGGGTTATCGGGGCATCGGTGGCGTCGAAACGGATTGTACCATCTTTAAATACGTAGACGTCGTTCTTGGCCCGGAGGAGGCCTTTCTCTAAAGGCTCGGCCATCTTGTAGCCGGAGGTCATTCCCTGGACACCCTTGAGCTTGTCTATGCCGTAGACCTTAACGTTCTCCATAGCGGCGCGGAGAAGCTCAGAGGGTTTTATCCTCCGCCTGGCGTAGGGCTTGAGCTCGATCCCACACTTCGGACACCGGAAGTCGAAGTTATCGGCCTCACCCTCAAGATAATCAGTGCTGCACTTCGGGCAGTGCCAGAGAAGCTCTTTCCTCGTTCCGCAGCTCGGACATATATGTTCTGGCCCAACGTGGCCGCATTTTGGACACTTGAAGAAGGCTATCTCCACCTCCGTAGTCTTGCCTTCTTCGGCGGCCTTCTTTATGTCACGGGAGCTTCCACCGGCGAGACCGATCGGGAAGAGCACCTGAACGGGTGGCTTCATCTTCCTCTCTTTGGCCTTCTCGGGCCTGCCCATTCTCGCGCCGATCCAGCTTATACCCCGATCGCGGAGCTTAATCCTATTGCCCTTGTTGATGATGTCAATTACTGTGTGGAAGGGCTTGGCCTTGAATTCCCACTCGAGGTTGCCGAGGGGAGTCAGTAATGCGGCACTCCAGGGATATTCGATTACGATAACCTTCTTCCGATCTTCCGTCCGCTCCAATCGGTGCGGAAGGCCCAAAAGCTCGAGGTAGCGCTTTATCTTCGAGTCGTTGTCGAGGACGACTTTTCTCGCGAACTTGTTTTTCATGTGCTCGTCCCACTCGATTTGAGCGCCGAGAAGGGCCTTCTGGAGATCCTCAACTTCCTCCGGCTTTAGTGTGTTCCAGTAGAGGGTGTAGTGGGGGTGGAAGGGAATGTCGAGAACCTTGGAGATGTGTATGGCTTCTTCAATGCTCGGCCTGACGCGGAGAGGGTCTTTAAGGAGCCTTTCAAGGAAGTCAGGATCAAGCTCGACGTATTCAGCGGCCTCTTCTACCGCCTCGCGTGGGTTGTCCTCGAAGGGCTTCAGCTCGACCTCGTAGATATCCGCGATAGCTTTAGCAAACTCCTGAATCCACCATTCTTCAGCGTAGTTGGCAGGCAAGAGAGTCTGATTGTTCTCAACAAAGTCGCCGAAGTTGACAAGGGCGTCGCCGACGTAGAGTATCTCCTCGATTTTGTCGCGGATTTTGAGGGCGGTTTGATAGTCGTCAACTCGGATAACCGAGCCATCCTTGAGCTTGACTATCGGGCCTTCGACGGTGGTTGCGGGGGTTACGATACAGCCCTTTCCGGGGCGTTCAGTCTTCATCTGCGTGCCTATGGCTATGAACTCGTCGAGGATGAGCATGGTTGCAGGATTGACGCTCCAGGTTGCGAAGCCACTAACCCTCGAACGGCCGTATCTAAGCCTGAAGCCACCGTTAGTGGAGGGTTCGGCGAAGAGCGGCCTGCCACCGATTATCTCCTTCGTGTACTTCTTGTTGGGGGCGATATTGGCCCTGAACTTCTCGTAGAGTTCGTAGTAGAAGCCCTTCTCAATTTTCTCCTCAACTTTCTCAGTGGGAGCTTCTTCACCGGCGCTCTCGACCTTCTCTTCCTTGACCTCAGCCTTGCCTTTCTCCTTCGCCTCGACGAACTCCTTTATCCAGTCCCAGCCCTCTATGCCCATCTTGTCAATGTACTTGACGAGCTTCTTGGCCTTCTGGAGGACACCTTCAGCAAGAACGAGGATTGCACCGCCGCGCAGGTGGTTGGTCTCCACTCCAGGGACATCGCGGTGGGAAACTTCAACCTTGTCGGTCTCTTCGCCGGTTATCTCTATGGGGATGTTCTTCATGGCAAGTCTTACTTCGTCTGCCTCCGGATGATACTGGAGCCTCGTAACTGCCCGGTGGTAGAGGTCTATCTCCTCAACCATTCTCTCAATGTGCTTCTCGCTCGGCTTGAACCTGTCGAGGCCGAGCTTTTTTCTCACGTAATCACCAACGAGAACACTCAAAGCCTGAGCCGTTCCACCAGAGCTTCTTATTGGCCCGGCATAGTAGAGGGCTAAGTACTCACTCCCATCAGCCCACTCGTTGCGCTTGATTTTAACGTCGGCTATTCCTTCCAGCGGGGCGGAGACGATGCCCTCAGTGAGAATAGCAAGGGCCGTCCTTACCGCCTGCTCTGCGTATTTCTCCTTGCTCCCAAGGTCACCGAATTTGCCGTCTATTATCTCGTCAACGACCTTAAGGGCGGCCAGTTCCTTTCCATACTCTTTGACGAGCGCCCTAATCCTCTCGGCAACGCCTGGAGGGCCAACGAGGCTTTCGACACGACCGGCCATGTCAGTAGCTTGAGGAACCTCAACATCGGTGCTCGGGTCCTTACCCTGAGCGCGGGCCTTTCTCGCTATCTCGTAGGCCCTGTCAATCTCGCGCTGGAGAGATTCAAAGTAAGCTTTCATTTTTTCAGAATACAGCTCGGCCATTGTCAAACACCCTCACAGTACTGGTCAAAGTGCACAACGGCCCTCAAACGGGCGGTTTCCACATCGATTATTGGAACCCTTGCAGGGGTAGGAACGATGTTCACCATCTTCTGGAACTCCGTCTGGGCCTGCCATGTGCCGGTGTTTATCAAAAAGACGCCGTTGTAAATCTTATACTGCATAACGTGGACGTGGCCGGCCTGGAAGAGGTCTGGAACGCTCTCTATGACAAGGGTATCCTCCGGATCCGGAGCTATTGGCACCTTCTCACCGAAGGTTGGTGCAAGGTGGCGGAGCTTGAGGAGGTCGAGCATTGCCTCCGCAGGCCTGTGATGGGTTCTGTTCGGGATAAAGCTGACGACGTCCTCTATCCCCCTTCCGTGAGCTATGAGAAAGTCCCTGCCATGAAGCTTTACCACCGCAGGATTGCTTATTATGACCGCGTTCTTGAGCTTAAGGAGAGGTCTGGCATATTCTTCGTAAAAGCCCGGCTGAGGAAGGGCCGTTCTGGCCGCATCGTGGTTGCCCGGGCCAATAAACATTGTTATATGGTCCGGGACGTTGGAGAGGAGGTTCGCCAAAGCCTCGTACTGATCGAAAATGTCAGGAATAGCAAGCTCGTTGTACTGGCCGGGATAGATGCCTATGCCATCAACGACGTCGCCAGCGATTATCATGTACTTAATCCGGCTCACGAGCTCCTCCTCGGCCCTGTTGTTGACATCTCCGTTGAGCCACTCGAGGAAGCGCATAAAGGCTTTCTCGCAGAACTTATTGCTTCCGACGTGGACGTCACTGAGCAGAACAGCGTAGACCTTTTCCTCAAGGGGCGGCTTTTCGCGCTTGAACTTTGGAACGTCCGGCAGGTAAATCTTATCCGCGAAGAAGATGCCCCTTCCAGAGTAGCGACCCTTGAAGGCCACCACAGCGTCGGGCATTATCTCGAAGAACTTCTTCGAGTCCTCGTTGTTGCGGTTTATGAAGACCTTGATTATTCCCGTGTTGTCCTCAACCTCGAACATGAAACCCTTAGCAGTCTCCCTTTTAGAGTTCACGAGGCCGATTATCGTGACGTCATCATCGGTTCTAACGTAACTTAGCTTGGCTATGTCTATCACACTGCCTATCTCCGGATTCTCGCGAAGAATACGGCGCATCTTCTTGAGCCTGCTCCTGAAGTAGTCCGCATAGACCTTGATTATTATCTCCCCCTCCTTGCCCCGGGCGTCCTTGGCCTTCGGAATGGTGAACTTGACGTCCTTGACATCGAAGGCAATTTCATAATCCTCTGGAATCTCTTTGGCCCTGTAGTAGAAGCCTTCCTTTGGAGATATCCTAAAGTCAGAATAGACTGAATAGCTCTTCTCTTCTTCAGGAACCTCCTCGACGTAGGCTATCGGAACACCATAGTCACCGTAGACTATCCTCGGCTTGACGCCGTTATCGGCCTCCTCACTGCTCACGTAGCTGGGGACATTGCCATTGTCGTTTCCAGTCGGAGCCTCTTCGACTGAAAGCCCCCCTTCCACTGGAAGGGTTTCATCAGCAACCTCAGAAATGGAGGCCTCCATGACTTCGGTTTCAGATTCAGAGTCACCTATAAGGGGGGATTCCTCCAGAGTTCCAGTGGAAATATAACTCTCCCCCCCAGAAAAGTTGGGCTCTTCTTGCCCCAACGGGCCCATTTCAGACATATCACCCCCGCTTTCAGAGGAGGTTCCAGTGGAAATAGACGTTCCTTCGTCAGCACTATGAACAGCAGCCACAGTTGTCAGTTCGAGTATTTCTCCATCCACAGCAGACGATTCGACAGTTCCAGGCGTTTCAACAAGCATTTCAGCTTCAGAAGCCATATCTTCTGAAGTTTGCTCTTCAACATGGGGGTGGAATTCTGCAGAAGAAGAGATCGAACTTTCCAATGGAGCCATGCCCTTCTCCATGAGAAACTCCCTGGCGACGGTGGAGTCTATTACAAAGGTACCCCTTGCCTTGGCGAACTTGATGAGCTCAGCGAGAGTAAAGTCCTTCTTATAGCCATCAACAAGGAGGTAATAGGCCGACGGAGTGATTAGATAGTTGTTAGCCATTAAATCCTCAATCAGACCCATCAGAGCAGCCTCCTCTGGCGGGACATGCTTATAGTGAGCACCGTCTGGAGCTGGTGATCATGACGGTATATGTTCTTGACCTTATAAGGAGTTACGTTGAGCCTTATCTCCTTGGTTCTACCATAGCGGCCCTTGCTGACGACCTTGGCGTTTATGATGCCGAGCATATCTAGTTCATTTATTAAATCACTCACGCGCCTCTGAGTTAGCGGTTCAAGGTCTATGTGGTCGCAGAGGGACTTGTAGACAGAATAGACGTCGCCAGTGTTTGCGGGCAGCTCGCCGTTCTCGTCCAGGAGAACGATAGCATAGAGGAGAACCTTTGAGTGGAGCGGAAGGGTCTTTATGACCTCCTCCATGGTGTCCTGCTCTATCTTCTCTTGGGCCTTCCAGACGTGGCGCTCGGTTACCTTGCTCGCCCCTTCGCGCTCGGCTATTTCTCCAGCGACGCGGAGCAGGTCGAGGGCGCGCCTTGCATCACCGTGCTCGCGGGCTGCCAAGGCAGCACAGAGGGGAACTACACCGTCATCGAGAACACCTTCGTTAAAGGCATCCTTAGCACGCTGCATGAGTATATCCCGCAGCTGATTGGCGTCGTAAGGTGGGAAGACAACCTCCTCCTCGCTTAGACTTGAAAGAACGCGCGGGTCCAGGTAGTCCTTGAACTTGAGGTCGTTGGATATGCCAATTATGCTAACCTTCGCCCGGTGAAGTTCGGTGTTTATCCTCGTGAGAGAGTAAAGAATATCGTCACCGCTCTTTTTGATGAGTTTGTCAATCTCATCGAGGACTATGATGACGAAGCGCTCTTTGGCATCTATGACCGCCTTGAGCTTGGAGTACACCTCATCGGTCGGCCATCCTACGAGCGGAACTTCAACGCCACTCTCCTCGCGGAAGTGGTTCACTATGTTGGCAAGAACACGGTACTGTGTGTCGACTATCTCACAGTTGACATAGATAACATCAACGGGAACGTTGTACTTTTGGGATATCTTCTTCAGCTCCTCTGTGACGAACTTTATGGTGACGGTCTTACCAGTACCGGTTTTGCCGTAGACGAAAACGTTGGAAGGAGTTTCACCTCTAAGAACCGGAACGAGAATGTGCGCAAGGTTCTCAATCTGTTCACGCCTGTGAGGAAGCTCTCTGGGCGTATAGCTATGCCTTAAAACCTCCTTATTCTTGAAAATCTTCTTGGCATGAAGATACTTCTCGAAGATTGAATCAAGGTAATTGTCGTCCATCAGCACCACCCATTCCACTGGAAATCCAGCTCCAGCCGTGATTATTGTACAGAGCTCCGAATCACAGTTGGAACGTATGACAATTTTAAAGACAATAACTGTAAATCATACGACTTCATCATTGTGATCATGAACGCTAAACATGTGCTCCACAGGAAGCACCGGATACAGAGGAAAGCGTAGGTAGTGAGCTTCAGGGGTTTATATGCCTTGTTGAACAGAGGGATGTAAAAAGAATAGAGGGCCAACAGAAAAATCGTCAGAGATATATTGTGTTGTCCTGTTCACGAGAGTTAGCCTCTTCCTGGGCCTCGAATATCTCTTTGAGCAGCCGTTTGGCATCGGCTTCAGGCATTCCGACTTTAACCACCAGGAAGCGGAGAAGTTCTTCCCGTGTAGCCCCTTTCTGAAGCCTCTCGAAGATCATCCAGACAATGCGATCAAACACATCCCGGGCAAAGGCCTCCTCTAAGCCAAGGGCCTCGACGGCCGATTGAAGACCTACCAGAAGTGACGTCAGGGCATCATTGAACTCGGCCTTACCCAGGGATTTCTTGTCGAGGTCCACACGGAGGTATATCTCATCGTTCATCCCGGAGAGTGTGAATTTCATGAGGTTGACTCTATCATTGAGCAGGAGAAGTGTGTGGTAAATCTTCAAGCGCTCGTCTTTCGTCATGGAAATGGTCTCCAGACGAAGAGGAACTATCAGATGGACAAAGTCATTAGAGAACATCACGATAAGGCCAAATGGCATACGGGGATGCTCAGCAACGTAAGCGTTCTGACCGACGTTTTTTATGACCCAAGGAAGATCCACAATGTCCTTAGCGTTGTCGTCACCATCCCTAAGCCAGCTGAGAACTTGATTCTCAATATCTTCCACTGAAATCACCAAGGGAACTTTCGATTCGAAACTTAATAACGGTATCGTTCCAGCGGAAACTGAAGGGGTCAAAGAACATAATAGTGCATCAAACATTTACATTCGAAAATGAACAATAGCATCCAGATGGGCATTTCCACTGAAAGAAGAATGAACATTTTTGGACAGAAAATCATGTACACTAATGCTCCAAATCGTACTATTTTGGTAAACATATGTACTAAACACAAGACAGAACATTAAACGGTTTCGTAGTCCCCCAGAGTTCTGTTTCCGGTGGAGGCGGGCTTTGGCTACTCCCATATTGTCCTTTGGTTTTTGGTGAAACTCTCCCGCTTTCTTTACAATTCCCAATATTTATATTTTTTCATGAACAATGTTCATAAAAAATCTCAAACTCATAAAGATCATGAAAATTAGTCTAAATATTCAAAGAGTAGATTTAAAATCTGTTGATTTTATGTTTGTAATGTCCTTTATAAATGGAGCTTTCTGTTTTTTCTGGCATGTAATCCATCCATTCTCCGAAATTGGGTTCCAGTGGAAATGAAACTCTGGGGGGTCTTTCAAATAATCATCGAAAAAGACCTTTGTTTCCAGTGGAAATCTAACTCCATTACTGGACACCACAAAGCATTAATGATACTTTTTTAAACCTGCTAACGATAGTGTACAACATGATTCCAGTACCCCTCGTTAGAAGACTCTTGAAGCTCAAGATCCGGGTGAGCAGGAACAAGCTTCTCCTAATTGCTACTGTGGTTCTGGGACTGGCGTTAGCTTTTGCGGGTCTGTTCATGTATTTGGAGGGCGTGGACTTCTTTACCGCGTTCTACTGGGCAATAATAACCATGGCCACGATCGGCTATGGGGACATAATCCCCCAAACCGAAGCCGGCCGGATAGTGGCTATGATAGCCGCTGTCGCTGGAATCTCGACTTTCACCGCCCTGGTTTCCATTCTAGCTGAATATTTCATTTCATCGTCTTTGAGGAGGATGACGGGCATGCATCGCGTAAGGTATTCTAGACATTACGTTATCATAGGTCAGGGAAGTAGCGTTCCCAGCTGTGTGAGTGAGCTCATGTCGGCGATTTCCTCTGGAGATGCTGATGCAAGGCCGATAGTCGTTGTTCTCCCCAGTGAAGAGGAGCGCAAAAAACTGGAACTTCCGGAAGAGGTGGAGGTTCTCATCGGGGATCCCACGAATAGAGAGACTCTTGAGAGGGCCAAGGTAGGGGATGCGTCCTATGTGATACTTTCCCTCGAGGACGACTCGAAGTCTGTCTTCACAACCCTAATGATAAAGCGCATATCTGATGCAAAAGTCTTCGTGGAAGCACTGAAGCCAGAGAGCGTCGAGCTGCTTAAGCAGGCAGGTGCCGACAGGGTTATAACAAGCAGGAGCCTCGCGGGCAGACTTTTAGCGAGTTCAGTCTTCGAACCCGAAGTCGTTGATGTCATAGATGACCTGACGACCACCTCCCGGGGCTATGACATATCCACTATTGTAAGGAAGAACCTCTGGGGTGTTCCCTACATCGAGGCGTTTCAGAAGCTTTATTCGGAGGGCTACTTCCTCGTCGGTTACTACACTGATAGGGCTATCCTCGGACCAAATCTCAATGAACCCATCCCGGAAGGGGCAAAACTGCTCGTGATAAGGAGTGTTGTTTCCACTGGAAAAGGCTGAACTCCTGGGATTTCTGGGCTTTTGCTTTATTGTCCTGTGCTTACTCCACTAAATTTGGCCAATTTGATGGTCTTTTGGCTTTAGAACCAAAATCTTAAAAGTTCCTTTCCCTGAGAAAAGTATATAACCCTCCAGTTTTTTACCCCTATGGAAGGTAGTCGTAGCGGGTGAGTGGGATGCCGAAGAAAAAGAAGGCTGAGGATGAAATAAAAGAGCTCGAGGAGTTTGAGGAGCTCGACGTTGTTGAGGAGTCATCATCAAGCTCAACCAAGAAGAAGCAGAAAGAGATTAAGACGTTAGAGGATCTTCCGGGCGTTGGTCCCGCCACTGCCGAGAAGCTCCGCGAGGCTGGCTACGACAGCATTGAGGCTATAGCCGTTGCATCTCCGATGGAGCTTAAGGAGATAGCCGGTATAAGCGAGGGGGCGGCACTCAAGATAATCCAAGCTGCCAGAGAGGCAGCTAACATAGGAACCTTCATGCGCGCCGACGAGTACATGGAAAAGCGGAGGACCATAGGCAAGATATCCACCGGAAGCAAGAGCCTCGATAAGCTGGTCGGCGGTGGTATAGAAACCCAGGCCATAACCGAGGTCTTTGGTGAGTTTGGAAGCGGTAAGACCCAGCTGGCCCACACTCTGGCAGTAATGGTTCAGCTTCCGCCAGAAGAAGGTGGACTTCAAGGTTCGGTCATCTGGATAGACACGGAGAACACTTTCAGGCCCGAGAGAATACGGCAGATTGCTGAAAACCGCGGTCTCGATCCGGAGGAGGTCCTCAAGAACATCTATGTTGCAAGGGCATTCAACAGCAACCACCAGATGCTTCTTGTCGAGAGGGCAGAGGAGATAATCAAGGAGAAAGCCGAGACTGAGAGGCCCGTCAAGCTGATCGTCATAGATTCGCTTATGGCCCACTTCAGAAGTGAGTACGTTGGAAGGGGAACTCTTGCCGAGAGGCAGCAGAAGCTGGCAAAGCACTTAGCAGACCTTCACCGCATCGCTGACCTCTACGACATAGCAGTCTTCGTCACCAACCAGGTCCAGGCGAAACCTGACGCCTTTTTCGGCGATCCGACGAGGCCCGTTGGAGGTCATATACTCGCACACTCCGCGACGCTGAGGATATACCTCAGGAAGGGCAAGGCTGGAAAGCGCGTCGCCAGGCTCATAGACAGCCCGCACCTGCCCGAGGGAGAGGCTATATTCCGCATCACCGACAAGGGCGTCGAGGACTGAGTTAGCTTTTTAACCCCTCTTCTTTACCTCTTCCCATGTCAAAAGTTGAGGCAGTGACGAACCCCTCCCGCGAGGAGCTTCTAGGGATAATCGATTCCGCGCTATCAAAGGAGGCCATGCTGACGATTTTTGCCCGGTGTAAGGTTCACTACGACGGCAGGGCTAAGAGCGAGCTCGGTTCTGGCGACAGGGTTATACTTGTCAAGCCCGACGGTGCTTTTCTCATTCACCAGAGCAAGAAGCGTGAGCCTGTCAACTGGCAACCGCCCGGAAGCTTCGTAACCGTCGAGGAGCGCGATGGGATTATCGTCCTCCGATCCGTAAGAAGGAAGCCCAAAGAAATCCTTGAAGTCGAGCTGGAGGAGGTTTACCTCGCCTCCCTCTTTAAGGCCGAGGACTACGAGGAGCTGGCATTAACCGGCAGCGAGGCTGAGATGGCGGAGATGATATTCAAAAACCCCGAGCTAATTGAGCCTGGCTTCAGGCCCCTCTTCCGCGAGAAGTCCATTGGCCACGGCATAGTGGACATCCTTGGAAGGGATAGGGAGGGCAACCTCGTGGTTCTGGAGCTCAAGCGCAGGAGGGCAGACCTCCACGCGGTGAGTCAGCTCAAGCGCTACGTTGAGGCTTTGAGGGCTGAGCACCCAGCCGTCAGGGGAATTCTCGTCGCACCTTCGCTTACCTCTGGCGCTAAGAAGCTCCTTGAAAAAGAAGGTCTGGAATTCAGAAGGGTTCAGCCGCCCAAGAGGGAAAGCGTGACTAAAGGCAGGCAAACGACGCTGTTTTAGCCAATGTCCATCTCCTGCGGGAACATCTCCCTGACTCTGACGAACAAAATTGTATTCTTCTTCCTTATCTCGACGATTCTTCCCAGTCCCAGCAGCCTCAATTGCGCCCTGCAGACTGTGATTTCTCTTTCATCGCTCTCCTCCCATGGAATGCGCTGCTCCATGCTCTCGAGTTTTAGCAACTCGGCGAGGAGTCCTTCCGTTCCGATGGTTATGTCCTGGTAGGTTTCGTATGTGAGAAAGACCCTTCCCAGCTCGCGCGCCCTTTCGAGGGCTACGACGTTCCTCGCGCTTCTGATTTCCAGCGTCTTGTAGGGGCTTCTGAGGAGCTCATCCAGAACGCGTCTTGCGATTCCAGCTAAGGTCACCGCCTCCATGCTCTCACCTCACAGGTAGATGCTCTCGTACTGCTTCTCGGTCTTTCTCCTCGCCTGCTCCATCTGCTCGTGCATTTTTCTGAGCTGTTCCTCTATCATCTCTGCCTCCTTGATAAGAGGCTCCGTGGAGACCTCTATGGGCGTCAGCTTCTTGAGAACCTCAACAACGTTGGCTGCTGCCCTCGGGTCTGGTCTGTCCCCAAAGGTCTCGCCGAGGAGAACGTAGGCGTCCAAACCTTCTTTGCTTGCCTCCCATAGGAGCTTGCCACTCATGCCCATTATTGAGCCGTACTGGAGTATCTTGACGCCGAAGTTTTCCAGCTCCTTGTTGAGCTCCTCGCGCGCACCGACGCCCCAGACATCCATTTTCTCCTTGAATAGGCCAATACCAATGCCTCCAAGAGAAATTACCTTCGCTGCGTTCATATCTTTCAGATACCTCACTAGTTCCTTGGCTATTTCGCTTACTAGAGTTGGAGGCACGTAGATATCGGCAACGGCGAGGATTATGTTGTCTTTTCCGTAGAACCTGAGTGGTGGGTTGGGCTTCCCCTCAAGGATGAGCGCCATCGGAGGAATGAATGGACTCTCCACGTAGCCTACCATCTCCATTCCGAGTTCCTTCGCTAAGAAGTTGGCCGCTATGTGGCCGACCAGGCCTATTCCGGGATATCCCTCGATGAGAATGGGGTCCTTTATCTCTGGCAGAACTATCTTGACTGGCTTCCCGTTCTCCATGTTCTCACCCAAGGAAATTTTTAGTTTCTAAAGGTTATTAAAGTTTCGGAGCTCTATTTCCACTGGAAAGGCAAGTCTTAAATAACTCAAGCCTGATTTTTACAGGGTGATGTCCAAATGCCGAGGATAGGTATCATAGGCGGTTCCGGTGTTTACGGCGTTTTTGATCCAGAAGAGACCGTCAAGGTTCACACTCCCTACGGCAGGCCTTCGGCTCCAGTGGAAATCGGGAAGATTGGGGGCGTCGAGGTCGCCTTCATACCGCGCCACGGCAAGCACCACGAGTTCCCGCCGCACGAGGTTCCATATAGGGCGAACATCTGGGCTCTCAAGGAGCTTGGCGTCGAGCGCGTCATCGGCGTAACAGCCGTCGGCTCGCTCCGCGAGGAGTACAAGCCGGGAGACATCGTCATAACCGACCAGTTCATTGACTTCACGAAAAAGCGCGACTACACCTTCTACAACGGGCCAAGAGTTGCCCACGTCAGCATGGCCGACCCCTTCTGCCCCGAGATGAGGAAAATATTCTACGAGACGGCTAAAGAGCTCGGCTTCCCTGTCCATGAGAAGGGCACCTACGTCTGTATAGAGGGTCCGAGGTTCTCAACGAGGGCCGAGAGCTTTATGTTCAGACAGTACGCTCACATCATCGGCATGACGCTTGTTCCGGAGATAAACCTCGCCAGGGAGCTTGGCATGTGCTACGTAAACATCGCAACCGTTACCGACTACGACGTCTGGGCCGACAAGCCCGTCGATGCTCAGGAGGTCATGAAGGTCATGGCTGAGAACAACTATAAAGTTCAGGAGCTTCTCAAGAAGGGAATTCCACGCATACCGGAGGAGAGGAAGTGCGGTTGCGCCGAGGTGCTGAAGAGCATGTTTGTTTGAGCTTTCATTTTTATTCTATGTTGTCCTTTGTGCGACTATCTAGTTCTGGTGTTTTGAGATAATATAATATTTCTATTTTTTGTGGAATTTTAACATATATGCGAAATCTTTTTATGTTTCTTTTGTATTTTTCTCCGGTGATTCCCATGGGGCGGAGTGCATTGTTCCTTACATCCGTGATCCTTATGGTGGTTTTTGTCTCTGGTTTTGCCAGTGCCTACGAGTTTGAGGCCTATGGGAAGGTGATTGATGTTGTTGACGGCGATACTATCTGGTTCCAGTCTTACAGTGGCTACCATGCTGGAGAGACGTTCAAGATACGCCTTGCGGACATAAACGCGCCGGAAATTTACACAAGCGATGGCAAAAAGGCATGGCGTGCCCTTACCAGGTTGATACTTGGAGAGTACGTTTACATCGATGTCGACGATATATACGAAACCGACCCATACGACCGTGTTGTCGCTGTTGTTTATCTTCCCTACTGGGACGACGGTTATGCTCTCAACGTCAATGAGTGGCTGGTTGAGAACGGCTACGCCTACATTTGGGATCACTATAACGAGTTCAATCCCTACGAATGGGCTCTTTGGGTTCCCCTTTGACTTTTCTCTCTTTCCCGACATCTTTTTAACTTATCTTCTAAATATCCCCTCTTAAAAAAGAGGGTGGTAGTTATGAGCATCCTAATCAAGAACGGCTACGTGGTTTACGGCGAGAACCTTGAAGTTATCAAAGCGGACGTCCTCATCGAGAGTAATAAAATAGTGGAGGTTGCCAAAAACATCAACAAGAGCGCCGACACTGTCATAGACGCCAAGGGAAAAGTTGTTTCTCCAGGCTTCGTCAACCTGCATACCCACTCTCCAATGGGGCTCTTCCGCGGCCTCGCCGACGATCTGCCGTTGATGGACTGGCTCCAGGACCACATCTGGCCGAAAGAGGCTAAGCTGACAAGGGAGTACACCAAAGTCGGCGCTTACCTTGGCGCGCTGGAGATGATAAAAAGCGGAACAACGACGTTTTTGGATATGTACTTCTTCATGGACGCGGTCGCCGAGGTGACCCTCGAAAGCGGTCTGAGGGGATATCTGAGCTACGGCATGATCGACCTGGGCGACCCTGAGAAGACGGAGAAGGAGGTAAATGAAGCTCTCAGGATAATGAAATTCATAGAGGGACTTGACTCAGATAGAGTTCACTTCGTCTTCGGGCCGCACGCCCCGTATACCTGCTCGATAGCCCTCCTTAAAGAGGTCAGGAGACTCGCGAATGAACACGGCAAGCTCATAACCATCCACGTCAGCGAAACAATGGCCGAGATAGGTCAGATCTCCGAACGCTATGGCAAGAGCCCGGTGGTTCTGCTTGACGACATCGGTTTCTTTGGAAGGGATGTCATAATAGCTCATGGCGTCTGGCTAGACAGCAGAGACATACAGATTCTGGCGAGACACGGCGTTACCGTCGCCCACAACCCTGCGAGCAACATGAAGCTCGCCAGCGGCGTTATGCCCCTTCAGAGGCTTCTTAATGCGGGCGTTAACGTCGGCCTTGGTACTGACGGTTCAGCGAGCAACAACAACCTCGACATGCTTGACGAGATGAAGCTTGCGGCTCTCCTCCATAAGGTTCACAACCTCGACCCCACCGTTGCCGATGCAGAGACCGTCTTCAGAATGGCGACCGTTAACGGTGCGAGGGCACTCGGGCTCAAGGCAGGCATAATCAAGGAGGGCTACTTGGCCGACATCGCGATAATCGACTTCAACAAGCCTCACCTGAGGCCGATTAATAACGTCATCAGCCACTTGGTTTACTCCGCCAACGGCAATGACGTCGAGACAACTATAGTGGACGGAAAAGTTTTAATGCTGGATCGGGAATTATTCACTTTGGATGAGGAGAAAATCCTTAATGATGCCGAACGGGTGATCGGTGAGCTAACATGATGGAGCTCGTCTTTGGGGTTGCTCTTATCGTTTCATATGTTCTCCTTTTCTATAATTACCACGTTACTGGGCGGAAGGCATTAGCTTACTACGCGCTCGCATGGTTCAGCCTTTCTGTTCACTTCTTCGTCCCGAGGGAATCTGTGTACATCGTAGGTCTGGCATTTTTTGCGTTCCTCGTTTGGCTTGGGAATCTCCGCGCCTCGGAAGAGCTCCTCTGTAATATCTCCTATGTCCGTGAGCTAAGATATTTTTCTGCTGTCCCTCTAGCAGGGCTGATATTCCTGTTTCCTGAGCATATGACGTACTCCATGGTTGTTTTGGCGGGAAGTGTGGCTTTTTCAGGGGTTTACCTCCTCCTTACCAGAAACGAATCTCTCAGACTAATGGGTATCTTGGAGATGGCTTTTGCCGCCATCGTCTTTTTGAGGGGCTACTACTTTACTAACCAGTATATAGGTCTCGTTACCGCTGTCTTTGCTGTTGTTCTAGCGTACGTTTCAATAAAGACGTTCCTCGATAGTTCTTTTATCGGTGAATTTGAGCTCTCTGATGTTAAACTCGAGCTCAAAAACGGCCTTACAATGATGCCTTCTGTTCCCGATGACATCTTGGAAGGAGCACTCGTATTTTCTAGGGTACATAAGGACGGATCGAACTGGTTCTGGATAACCAAGTTGTCAGAAGAGCGTGCAATAAGTCCTACGAACCTGGCCAAGATGCTTGATATGGCCGTTAAGTTCATGAAAAGTGCATCTGATCTGGGAAAGAATGCTGTCATCGTCATAGACGGGCTTGAGTACCTAATCTTAGAGAATGGTTTTGCTCCGGTGATGAAGTTTTTGTCCGCGCTGAGGGATTACTCACTTCTGAATGGGGCAACGGTAATATTGATTGGTGACGACTCTTTTCTTGGTGAGAGGGAGAGACGGATTCTTAGGAAGCTTTTTGACTGAGGTGGGGGGTATGGTCTCCTTTGGGGTTGTTATGGGGGACATTACCCGCTTTCCTGCTGAGGCGATAGTTAATGCAGCCAACCGCTATCTGGAGCACGGTGGCGGCGTTGCTTACGCAATAGCCAAAGCGGCCGCCGGTGATGTTCGTGAGTATATACGGATAAGTAAGGAAGCGATGCATGAACAGCTCGGGAAGGACTCCATCGAGCACGGCGAGGTCGTTGTAACACCGGCGTTGGGGTTGGAGCGATACGGGATTAAGTACGTCATTCACGCGGTTGGTCCCTACTGCGGCGGTCGCTGGGATGAGGATAAAAAGGAAAAGCTGAGGAAGGCTATACTCGGCGCTCTGAGGAAGGCAGAGGAACTTGGCGTCAAAACGATAGCCTTTCCGGCGATAAGTGCGGGAATCTACGGCTGTCCCCTTGAGGGAGTCGTGAGAACCTTCCAGGAGACAGTGGAAGAGTTCTCACAGGAAGCGAAGAGTCTGGAGAAAGTCTACCTTGTGCTCTATTCGGAGAGGGACTATGATAGGGCCAGAGCGGTGCTCGAAAATGGCGATCATTGAAGTTGAACGCCTGACGAAGCGCTCTCCTACCCCAGGAGGTCAGAGCGCACTTCTACACCCTCACGCCGAGGGAGTACATATACCACTACCTCAGAATGCGCGGCCTTCCGGGGGGCGAAGCGAGGGCAAAGGCCAGCGAGTGGTTGGAAAAGCTTAACATCTATTACGCGGACAGGCCGATGGTCGAGCTCTCCGGTGGGATGGCTAGGAAGGCCCTACTCGCGATGGTTCTGGCCTATGACGCCGAGCTCTACTTTCTCGACGAGCCGACGGTTGGTCTCGACCCCTCTGCGAGATTCGAGCTCTGGGACGTTCTGAGGGAGAAGTCCGAAAACGCCACGATTTTTCTAACAAGCCACTACGTGGACGGGATCTCCAGGGTATGCGATGAGGTGATACTCCTCAAGAGGCGGGTTCTCCTGAAGGGGAGGCCAGAGGAAATAGCCAGGCTCTACCTTCCGCACTTCAGGAAGAAGGTGGTGCTCTTTGAGAGCTTTGAGCTGGAGGGCTTCACATCGAAGCGCGCCGGGAGGTACACCTTCGTCTACCCTGCGAGCGAGACCGAGCTGAGGGAGCTTGAAGGCCTTCTCCTTGATAGGGGCGTTCCCTTCAGGGTGGAGGAACTAACAATCGAGGATCTCTTCTTACTGGGGTGGGAGCATGATTAGCATGCTGGAATACTACGCGAGGGCCTTAACTAAAAACCGCTCCTCTCTCATCAGCTTCGCGATTCAGCCGCTCTCGTTTATCTTCCTCTTGACAGTCATCAGCGGTGGACGGCCCCTTCCGAACGCTCTAATCGGTGCGATGGTGAGCTTTATCGCCGGCGTCGGAATAGCTGACCTGGCCATAGAGTTGGCAGGTCTTAAAACCCGCTCGAAGTTCTACGACATTCTCATGACTCTCCCAGTGCATCCACTCAAACTGGGACTCGGCATCTCCATTGGAATGAGCCTTCCCGCGCTACCTTACCTGGTTCTGCTGGTTCTATCCTTGGCTTACCTCGAAGGTCTGTCGTTCCCCAAAGTCCTCTCGCTCCTCGCGGCTCTCGCCCTGCTATGGCTCTGGAGCGTCTTCGTAGGTCTTTACCTCGGGGTGAAGCTGAAGGAGCCCATCGTTATTATACGCGCCTCAAACATAGCGCTAACGCTCCTCACGGTCTTCCTGCCCGTTTACTATCCCGTCGAGGTCTTGCCGAGCGTTCTCCAAAAGCCTTTACTACTGTTCCCCACGAGTGCCGCTGCCTACCTCATAAGGTCACTCTACGAGCCCCTGCCTTACTGGAAGCTCTCCCTCGCCGCTCTGCTCATGTGGGCTGCCCTCTCTGGAATGATGGCTTTTTGGGAGGGGATTTTCAGGGAGGAGTAGTTGTCCTAACTCTGGAATTGGAATTGTTGAATGGACACTTAAGAAGAATCTTTAAAGTGTCTATTCTGTTCTATGCTCGGAAAATTATAAAAAGCCTCGATACTTTTGTACTTCCTTTTATGAGATACTTTTTTAAGTATTTTTGGAGTATTAATTGAGAGGTGTTTGCTATGAGACGGATAGTGATTGTTTCTCTAATTATTGCGTTTATAATTCCGGGTGTCTTCGCTGGCTTATTGTCACAGGTTTTTCAGATGGAATTAGAAAATGGTGGAAAAATGGAGGCAATTGTAATGCATGATAGATATCTAGTGTTTCATGTTGACAATGGAGCATCTCCCTCTTATTTGGAAATACTGGATCTTGAGACCAACAGGACTGTTTTTGAGGATATATATCTCGGTTATGGGTTTGGTAGCTTCTTGATAACTCCTGATAGTCGGTATGTAGTATTTGATATCAACAATAGAGTGTACGTTTATGAAAACGACCCCTGGGGATATTCAGTCAGGTCCACTTTTTCTCTTGAGGGTGTTCGTCTAAATTCTTTTAGTAATTATTTATTCTTTATCCCAGACACTAAAGAACTAATTGTGTTCGTTTCTGAGTGGGTTAACTCAAGCATTGGATACAAATCCTGGTTGTTTGTTACAGATATTAATGGCAATATTGCCTTCAAAAAGAATGTTTATTGGGTGAGATGGGCCTATACTGACGGTGAGAACGTGTATTTCATTGATACGGATGTTCGAACGGAGGAGTCCCGTTTTGTAGTGCTGTCTCTTAATGGCTACAACAATTACTCTATTTCTTTGGGTAAATTGATAGTTCCCCAAGTCCTCCCTGTGAATGATTCCTGTGAGTCAGTTCAGAGTGCTGGTGAAAGTAATACTCCTTATTTTGTAATCTATGGAGTGCCATTCAACACTGGGTTGGGAAATTATATAACCTGCATTCGCGTTGATCAAGAGGGCATCGATGTGGTTTACAATTCGAAGTATATTGATTGGGAAATTCGCGATCTCGTTTTTACCAATGGTTCGTTCTATGCTCTTGCACGGGAGAGTGGGGTCTCTTTGGGACAACTTCGAGTGGTTAGGTTCAATTGGGATTTTTCTAGTCCAGGAATTCTCTTAAGTGTTCCAGTTCATACTATGAAAGGGTATAGTCCGTCGAGGTATGATATTGCCGTTCTTGATGGATATCTTGTTATTGCACTAGGTTTGATAAACTGGGGGACAAGGGAAGGAGTTGGATGGATAGGGGTTGTTGATCCATCCAGTGGTGTTTTACTTTGGGATCAGTATTTGGAATCTCTAAATGGTATTGTAGAACCGAAGATTTATGGCCATTATGTGGTATGGAATCCTCCTAGCATAGTGGGTATTCCAGATAATAGGTTCTATGTTTACTCTATTGATTTGTCTAATTTGCCCTCTTTTGTTGAGGTCTGGGCTCCAGTTACTTCTAGGGTGTATCTTGATGGTGTCTTTGTAGGTGAGACACCTTTGAGGCTTAATGTGTCGCCTGGAATTCACACGTTTAGGATTGTTGAGGAGCTGTACTACCCATATAACATCACTTTGAATGTTGAATCTGGCAGAGGCTATCTCTTGGATGCTGACCTCCGACCTCTTGAGGGGGTTTTATCGGTGCTATCTTCACCAGAGGCAATCGTTATCATTGATGGACATGGGAATTTCACAGCACCGTTTAACCTAACACTTGCTCCTGGAAAATACTTGCTGAAGTTTCAATCTGCAGAGTATCCAGAGCAGTATATGACTATTACAAAAATAGTTCAAGTTTTTTCAAATCGGACGACAGTTGTTTCAGTAAGTTTGCCACTTGTCTATTCAAATCTTACAATAATGAGCTCACCACAAGGTGCTAGAATTATCCTAAATGGCTCTGAGGTTGGGATTACACCGATGAGTGTTCTCCTTAAGCCCGGATTATATAACATATCACTTCAGCTTGAAGGATACAAACCCTTTAGTACTGCTATTGATCTCAGGAGCAGAGAGTTCACGATTAACGCGACTCTTGAAAGGCTTCTTTTAAACAATACTGCTCATCAAGAACTCGCAGATCGAGAACACAATACATCTTCAAAAGAGACGCCCTCTGGGAACACAATATGTGGGCCTGCCTTTCTAGTATCTCTCTTGTTAATAATGACTTTCCTTGGACGTCGTTTCTAAAATCCTTTTAAGTTTTGTTTTCTATTTCATTAAGGTGAGACCATGAGAATCGAGGACGTTTACATCTGGGACATCAACGCCAAGTGGCTTGGAATCTCACCCTTCCAGCTCATGGAAAATGCTGGCGCTGGAGTTGCCAGAACGATTGAGGAAAAGTTTGGGAAAGGCCTCAAGGTAGCCGTCTTCTCTGGAACTGGCAACAACGGCGGCGACGGCTTTGTTGCCGCTCGGCATCTCAGCTTCGAGAACGATGTTACTCTCTTTCTCATAGGCGATGAGGCTAAGATACGGAGTGAGGAAGCTAAGCATAACTGGGAAATCCTGAAGGGCCTCGACTTCGTGAGAATCAAGATCCTCAAGGACTCGACATACATTAAGGCCCTCGATTTGTCTGGCTTCGATGTCATAGTAGATGCCCTTCTTGGAGCCGGCACAAAGGGCGAGCCGCGCGAGCCGATACGCTCGGCCATCGAGAAGATAAACGAATACGCCGGAAAGGCCAAGATAGTCAGTGTTGACCTGCCAAGCGGCTACCCATCTGCGGTTCGCGTTAAGGCCGACTTCGCCGTAACATTCCAGTGGGACAAGGAGGAGTATGATGGCTTCGAGCGCGTTGTGGTTAAGATAGGCTATCCCAAGGAACTCTACCACCTCGTTGGCCCCGGTGATGCGAAGTTCGCACTCAGAAAGAAGGGCGAGCACAAGGGTCAGAACGGAAGGCTGTTAATAATCGGCGGAAGCGAGGACTACTTCGGCGCGCCCTACTTGGCGGCAAAAGCTGCTTCATATCTTGTGGACTTGGTTTATTTAGTGATGCCGGAATATCCTGCGAAGCGCATAGCCGACCCGGATATTATTCTAAGGCCAGTCGAAGGAAAGAACTTCACAAAAGAGCATCTTGAAGAAGTCTTGGCACTGGCAGAAAAGTCTGATGCCGTCATCATAGGGCCTGGCATAGGATTAAGGGAAGAAACTAAGGAGTTCGTCAGGGAATTTGTAAAGCGCTGCGAAAAGCCTTTAGTCATAGACGCCGACGGCCTAAAGGGCATAGCTGAGGACTTGAGCGTTCTCAAGGGCAAGACCTTCGTCCTAACTCCCCACGGTGGCGAGTTCAAGGTCCTCTTTGGCGTCAAGCCTGAGGGTTCCTTTCAGGAAAAAGCAGAGCTCGTGAGGGCAAAGGCAAGGGAAATTGGTGGCGTTATCCTGCTCAAGGGTGCTTACGACGTCATAAGCGACGGAAAAACCTGGAAGTACAACAGAACCGGCAACAGGGGAATGACCACCGGAGGAACTGGAGATGTGTTGGCTGGCCTCGTTGGGGCCCTGCTGGCTCTGGGCAACGAGCCGCTAAGGGCCGCTTCCGTTGGCGCCTTCATCAACGGCCTCGCTGGGGATATGGTGAAGGACGAGCTCGGCGAGAACTTCACCGCTTTGGAGGTTGCCAAAAAGGTGCCGCACGCGGTTAAATGGGTGGTGGAGTTCTAATCTTCTTCGTCTTTTTAAATAGGAAAAGAAAACAGAGTTCAGCCAACACCACAGTAGCTCCAGACGGAGTAGCCGTACTGGCCGTTGGCCGGGTCGTGGGCCGGGGCTTCAAGGTAGACCCAGCCGCTTGAGTCCACCCACTTGTCAATCCAGCCGCCGAGGTTGCCGGTGTACTCGTGTATGCACGACCCGGCAAACTTCGGAACGTAGACCCACCTTCCGGCTTTGCTTGAGCCGAGGTTGATATAGGTTATCAGTCCCGGTTTGCTTCCGTAGCCGCTTCTGACGAATATCAGCTCGTCGCTGTCGTAGTAGACTATGTCGGTGCTCCCCCCCGCGAGGTTGTCGTGTATCCAGATGAGGTTTATCAGCTTGTCCTTGTTGAGCCACTCCTCGTAGTCGCGGTAGAATATCATGGGCTGACCCTCGTAGGTGAGGATGAACGCATAAGCTGGATACTTGTTCCAGATTATGTCCGTGTCGTGGTTGGCGACGAAGGTCACTGCCTTGAACGGGTCGCGGCTAACTACGGTCTGGCCGTATCTGAGGGCATCGACGAGGGCGGGGATGTTGTTGTTATCGAAGGCCTCGTCCATCTTGTAGTAGAGCGGGAAGTCAAAGACTTTGGCACCACTGGAGTAAGCCCAGTTGAGAAGGGCGTCGACGTTAGTGTCCCAGTATTCTCCAACGGCCCAGCCTCCCCAGTAGCTCAGCCACGAGTTAACCACCCACGCCGGGTAGCCCTTGACGTAGTCAAAGCGCCAGGCGTCAATTCCAATGCTCCTGAGGTAAGCAGCGTAGCTCTCGTTGCTCTTCCACAGCCAGTACTGGTTCCACTCTTTGTCGTGGTCTATGTCGGGGAAACCTCCGAAGGTGCCTTCATCGGCGTAGCTGACGTCATTGGGATGGAAGTCGAGGTAGCAGGCGGTGTATTTGCCTGAGGCAACACCAGAAAAGTCCGTCCAGGTGTAGTCGTTGACGAAGGGGTTCCACTCTAAATCGCCGCCCGCCCTGTGGTTTATGACTATGTCCGCTACCACCTTCATGTTGTAGGCGTGTGCCGTGTTGATTAGGGATATGAGCTCGTCCTTTGAGCCGAACCTCGTTTCTACCGTTCCCTTCTGGTCATACTCGCCGAGGTCGAAGTAGTCGTATGGATCGTAGCCCATGGAGTAGTTGCCGCTCATGCCTTTACTCGCCGGAGGTAGCCATATTGCGGCTATGCCCGCTTGTGACCACTCCGGCACCTTGGCTCTTATTGTATCCCACCAAATTCCACCCATTGGCACATCCCAGTAGAAGGCCTGCATTATGACTCCGCCGTTTTCCAGTGTTTCCGCCCTGGCTGGAACTGCAAACAGGCTCATGGAAATCAGAATGGCCATCAAAACTGCAACGGCTGCTTTTCTGGCCATGTTACCACCCGGGTAAGCTGCTCACAATATATCACCGATGGTGAAATATTTAAACTTTGCCGCCAATGTGCATTGGAGAACCTAATCGTTCATCCACTGGGCGATGAAAATGAAACTTCACGTTTTATCGGGAATGATAAAAAGAAGCCTCAGAATTCCACGAGCTTCTTTACTTCTTTGGCTTTCTCGCAGAGCTCGCAGCTCTGGAGGAAAACGAGCATGTTGAAAAGGTGGAAGAGCTCTACCTCCGTCAGATCCACTTTGGCTTGGGATATTCTCTTGAGTATAGGCTGGGAGTTGAGTTCAATTTCGTTGAGCACCGTCTTGGTGAGATGCTTTAGTTTTTCTCGGTCTTTTATTTTGGCGCCTGCTTTTTCAAGGATTTGGATGAGCTTTTCAGCCTCTACCTGGAGATAGGCCTGTCTGAACTCTTCTATGACCTCGTCAGGGTCTGCTTTTATGAGGAAGAGCCTCGCTGTCCTGGTGTATATCCTCTCGTTACCGTCATTGTCGAGCTCCTTGATGAGTCCCGCGTTCTCGAGAATCTTCACGTGTCGATAGACGGTTGTTCTGTCCTTTCCAAGTGCGCTGCTAAGCTCGATAATTGTCATTGGACGCTCTCTTAGTAATTGGAGGATTTTGAATCGTGTCTCCTCTGATAGGACTTTTACCTTCTCGGGTTCTGTTATTATCAAAACGCCTTTCACTCAGTACTCCTCCAACTTGTCTTGAGGGGTTTCTCCTTCCTCAACGATTTTCTTCCCGGCTGCGACCATATCGATGCTGTGAACAACTCCGCCGAACTCCTCGATAGTCCTAACTATCTCCTCGTAATCCAGATTGTCTCCGACCATGGTTATCTTGACGTTCTCCGTCTCCTTATCTATCTCTACGAGGGTTATGTTAACTCCATCTACCCCCTCGAGCTCGCTCAGTCCCAAAGCCAGCTCTGTCACTATCGGCTGGTGCGGCTTAAGCACGTCTAGAACTAGAAGCCTTATCCCCTTTGCCATAGTCCATCGCTTCTCCTTTCACTCTCACTTTTTAAGTATTTTCCCGAGCTTCCGGAGGAGCTCCATCGCTTCCTCATCGCGGCCCATCTTGGCCATTGCCAGCCATTCTATGGCGTGGATTATGTCTTCGTTGGAGAAGTCCTTAAGCTTCTCCTCGTTTACCTCTATCTCCTTGGATATCTCGGTCTTGTATTCGTGCTCCTTCTCGAGGATGTTGTCCATCACGTCAAGGAGCTCATCGTCGTCGAATTCATATCCCAGGGCCTTGAATATCTCGAGTTTGGTCTTGAGCCTCGAGCGGGCAAGGTAGCGGAGTTCTTCATCGCCGAGATAGAGGTTGATGTAAAAGGCATCTGCCGTTCTTCCATAGTACTTCTCGACGAGGTTGCCTTTCATCTCCGTCCTCTTGACCTCAACGAGACCGGCCTCCTTGAGCTTCTCTATGTGGTGGTATATTGTCTGTGGCGTCTTACCGAGAATCTCGCTGAGCTGGGAAATTGTCATCTCCTTGTTGCGGAGCAGCTGAAGTATCTTCCTCCTCGTATCTTCGAGCATCAATTTTATTATCTCTGGGTCAGTTATGACTTTAATCTTTGCCATCGCTCCCACCCAATTTAAACGTTCTAACGGTTCTTTGAACGTTATGGCATATAACCCTTTTGCTTTCGGCGGTAGGTTTATATATGTCAAGGCTGCCCTCCACTTGATAAGATTTGCGGATAAAATATCCAATGGGTGAGTGGCATGGAGCGCAAGGAACTTGTCCATGGGATCATAATTTCGGCGGTTGTTTTGGGTTTTTATGTTCTCTCGAAGGTTTTAACGTCTGCTCAAATGTCTCTCCTTCTACTTGGTGTGGCTTTTGTTCTGTTCTTCACTGAGATAATCCCTATTGCATTTACCGCCGTCCTCGTCCCCGTGGTGCTCTCCGTAACAGGAATTCTTGACGCAAATACGGCCTTCTCCTATTTCGGTTACAAATGGGTCATAGTGTTCCTCTTCATGTTCATGGTAGGGGAAGGCCTCTTCAGGACAGGCGCGGCTCAAAAAATCGGTGAGCTTGTCGTCAGAATCTCCGGAACAAGCGAGGTTCGTCTTATGCTCTTCATTATGATAGTTACGGCAATCCTCAGCGGTTTTCTCAGCAACACCGCAACCACCGTCGCCTTACTGCCAATTGTCGTTGCTGCCTCTCGCTCGGCTGGAATAAGTCCCAAGCGAATGCTTCTTCCGCTGGCCTGGGCTGCTTCGCTAGGCGGAACTCTCACGGTCATTGGAACACCACCCAACGGAATAGTCAATAGCGTTTTAGAAGAGATGAGCCTTCAGCCTTTTGGCTTCTTTGAGTTTGGAAAAATAGGACTTCCTCTGACGATACTCGGTATAGCCCTGGCGGTAACAGTTGGAAGGAGGTTTCTGCCGAGTTCAGAAGCGTCATTCAGTGGGAGGGCTATCTCAGAACTCGAAGAGGTCCGGGATGACAGAATGTGGCTGGCGATAGTCATCTTCGTACTGACCATACTTGCCATGATGCTCAAGCTCCTTCCGTATCAGACGGCTGCAGCACTTGGGGCCGTCCTCATGGTGGCCTTTGGTATAATCTCTGCTAAAGAGGCCTTCAACTCCGTCAGTTGGACAACTGTCTTCCTCTTCGCTGGAATGCTCCCGCTGAGTAAGGCGATGGAAGTAACTGGGGCAGCGGAGATGGTAGGAAAGGCCGTCACCGGCTATATTCACTCTCCTTATATTCTCCTGCTGGCGATAATGGTTATAGCCTTCCTTCTCGGCAACAGCATGTCCCACACGGCTACAACAGCCATACTATCACCTTTAGCTGTGAGCATTTCCCAGTCTGCTGGTATAAGCCCCTACCCGCTCCTAATGGCGATAGCGATGACCTCATCAATAGGGTTCTGGACGCCGGTTTCAACACCACCCAACACAATAGTCTTCGGTCCTGGGGAATATAGCTTCATGGACTACATAAGGGCGGGAGCAATAATAGAAATTCCCCTCTTCATAGCGCTCTACCTCCTGATAATCCTCCTCTATCCATTTTGATTTTTAGGGAGGGAAAACTTAAATAGAACTGACCGAAAAAATTTCGGAGGTGAATGAGATGGGGGCACCAAAACTGGACTTCATGTTTTACCCGAAAAGCGTGGCTGTCATAGGCGCTTCAAATGTTCCAGGAAAGGTTGGAAACGCGATAATGCGCTCGATAACGCTCAAGTATGAGGGTAAGGTCTACGCTGTCAACGTCAAGGGTGGCGAAGTAGAGGTCAATGGAAAGAAGTTCCCAGTTTATAGGAGCATTAAGGAAATTTCCGATGAGATTGATGTGGCAGTTATCGCCGTTCCGGCCAAGTTTGTTCCTGATGTTATCGATGAGTGTGGCGAGAAGGGTGTTAAGGGCGCAGTCGTCATTTCTGCTGGCTTCAAGGAAGCCGGAAGGGCAGACCTTGAGGAGGAAATTGTTAAGAGAGCCAGAAAGTGGGGCATTCGCTTGGTTGGTCCGAACTGTCTCGGCGTCACAAACCTTGAGAACGGCTTTGACTGCAACTTCAATCCTCCAGAAAGACAGGCTAGGCCACCCGCTGGCAAGATAGCCTTCATGAGCCAGAGTGGTGCTTTTGGGGCTGCCATTCTTGATTGGGCGGCAAGTCACAAGATAGGGATGAGCAAGTTCATCAGCCTCGGCAACATGGCTGACCTTGACGAGAGCGACTTCATGGCCTATCTCGGTGAGGATCCGAAAACGGGCGTCATAACCGGCTACATCGAGGGGGTCAAGGACGGAAGGAAGTTCTTTAACACTGCCAAAGAGGTCACCCTCAAGAAGCCTGTCATAATCCTCAAGAGTGGAAGAACCGAGGCCGGAGCTAAGGCGGCAGCGAGCCACACAGGCTCACTTGCCGGCTCTTACGCCATATACCAGGCAGCTTTCAAACAAGCCGGTGTTCTCGAGGCGAAGAGCATGCGCCAGCTCTTCAACTACGCCAAGGCTCTGGCAATGCAGAAGCCTGCAATGGGCAATCGCGTTGCCATAGTCACAAACGGTGGTGGCGCTGGAGTCATGATGAGCGATGGCCTGCTTGAGCGTGGAATGGAGCTTGCCGAGTTCACCGAGCAGACTAATGAGCGCTTTAGGAAGGACATAGAGGAGGGCAAGCTCCCGCACCACATGAGCTACAAGAACCCGATAGACGTCATTGGCGACGCCCCATCCAACAGATACGAGAGGGCCATGCGCTACGCCCTTGAGGATCCGAACGTTGACGTTCTTGTCGTTATCGCACTCTTCCAGAGCCCCGCTCTCGACGAGGGAATCGTTGATGCTGTTGCAAAGATGCAGGAATACGGCAAGCCTATAGTCTTCGTCGCCCCGGGAGGAGACTATCCGCACAAGATGGCAAGGAATATCGAGCTCAAAGGCGTTCCGGTCTACGAGACTGTTGAGGACGGCGTCGATGCCGTCTATGCCCTCGTCAGATACGGCGAGTGGCTTAGGGAGAATGGAAAACTTTAAATCCTCTTCCTTCCTTTTTCTTCCCATGCTTGGTGATTGTTTTTGGCCTTGGTGAAGCCTTCCTCTTCTGCCCCCGCTTAGTCTGGAGTTTCGTTTCCACTGGAAATGGAGGTGCTTTGAATGGACGAGTTTAAGGTTACCCCATGGGACGTTGAGGGTTTGGTGGACTACAACAAGCTGATAGAGGAATTTGGAACGAGTCCTTTGACGGACGAGCTGCTTGAGAAGACCGCCCAGCTGACCAAGAGCGAGCTACCGCTCTACTTCAGGAGGAGGTTCTTCTTCTCCCACAGGGACTACGATAAGGTTCTTCAGGACTACGAGAGTGGAAAAGGTTTCTTCCTCTACACCGGGAGGGGTCCGAGCGGGCCGATGCACATAGGCCACATCATACCCTTCTTCGCGACGAAGTGGCTCCAGGAGAAGTTCGGCGTGAACCTCTACATCCAGATAACCGACGACGAGAAGTTCCTGTTCAAGGACAAGCTCACCTTTGAGGACACCAAGTATTGGGCCTATCAGAACATCCTTGATATAATAGCGGTCGGCTTCGACCCGGACAGGACATTCATCTTCCAGGACAGCGAGTTCACCAAGATTTACGAGATGGCCATTCCGATAGCCAAGAAGATAAACTTCTCGATGGCGAAAGCCGTTTTCGGCTTTACCGAGCAGAGCAAGATTGGAATGATTTTCTATCCGGCTATTCAGGCTGCACCGACCTTCTTTGAGAAGAAGCGCTGTCTCATTCCGGCGGCCATAGACCAGGATCCCTACTGGAGGCTCCAGCGCGACTTTGCCGAGAGCCTTGGCTACTACAAGACCGCAGCCATCCACAGCAAGTTCGTGCCGGGACTTATGGGCCTCGAAGGGAAGATGAGCGCCAGCAAGCCCGAGACGGCCATCTACCTGACCGACGATCCGGAAGAGGTCGGCAGGAAGATATGGAAGTACGCCCTCACCGGAGGGAGGGCGACAGCAAAGGAGCAACGCGAGAAGGGAGGGGAGCCCGAGAAGTGCGTCGTCTTCAAGTGGCTGGAGATATTCTTCGAAGAGGACGACAAGAAGCTCATGGAGCGCTACCACGCCTGTAAAAACGGCGAGCTTCTCTGCGGCCAGTGCAAGCGCTACCTCATAAAGAAGGTGCAGGAGTTCCTGAAGGAGCACCAGAAGAAGCGCAAGGAGGCCGAGAAGAAGGTCGAAAAGTTCAAGTACACGGGCGAGCTGGCGAGGGAACAGTGGGATAAAGCCGTTCCGGAGGCGCTGAAGGGCTGAGGGGGTGCGCCCTTGCTCCGTCTCCCCTTCCGTGACACCTATTACGAGATCAGGCCGACCAAGATAATAGCGCTCGCCAAGAACTACGCAGAGCACGCTAAGGAAATGGAGAGCGACGTCCCCGAAAGGCCGGTCTTCTTCCTAAAGCCGCCCTCGGCTCTAATCGGTCCCAACTCAACGATAGTCCTCCCACGGATGAGCAAGCGCGTTGACCACGAGGTCGAGCTTGCTGTGATAATCGGCAAGCGCGCGAGAAACGTTCCTGCGAAGAAGGCCCTCGACTACGTCCTCGGTTACACAATACTGCTCGACATTACGGCGAGAGATTTGCAGGCGGAAGCGAGGAAAAGCGGCATGCCATGGACCCTCTCGAAGGGCTTCGATACATTCGCACCTATCGGGCCCAGAGTTGTGGATAAGCGCGAGCTTGACATCAGCGACCTTGAAATCGGTCTGAAGGTAAACGGCGAGCTCAGACAACTCGGCAGAACGAGCGAGATGGTCTTTAAAGTTCCCGAGCTGATAGAGTACATCTCAAGCGTGATGACCCTTGAGCCTGGCGATATAATAGCCACTGGAACGCCCGCTGGTGTCGGTCCGCTCAGGCACGGCGACAGGATTGAGGCGTGGATAGAGGGTATTGGGACTTTAGAGGAGGACGTTATTGCGGAGGACTCGATACTTTGCTGAGAAACTTTTTTCTTTCATAACTCTTTCCGGTTGTGTGGATGAGTGCCTTGCTGTTTTCCTCGTTGTGCTTTTGGTTCTCTCTGCCGGCTGCGTTGAGACCAAGTTCGTTTACATCAAAGCGAAGTTCTTAGGTTCTGGAGAAACTCTGGAGTACGTCTTCGCTGGCCCCTCTAACCTAACGGTGAAGATTGACTCCAACATTCCTGCAGATGTGAAGATATTATCAAACGACGGTGAAGTTTTGACGGACTTTGGAGAAACCCAGCGCATAGACATGGTGATTGAGCTGCCCAAAGGAAAGTGGAAGCTCATCATACACAATCCGGGCAACAAAAAAGCCGTTTTAAATATATGGCACTGAGGGGTTAATAAGTCGACTTTCATTCGTTTTCTTTTGAATTTCTTCTAAGTTGCTTTGAGTTCTCTTCTCCGACGGGTCATCGTTCGTTTTGTTCTATCTGTCCTCAAAGATTCTTCGATACTGTAATAACGTAATGTGCGCTGGTGCCCATTTGAACATGCTGCTGATGAGTCCTTATTCATGAAATATCAAAAACCGTCATAAAGGCTTAATTCGGCTGTTCATTGGTTTTAAATTCTCGTTCTTGAATTTTAGCGTTCTAACAAACTTTATATTTCAAAAAAAGCAATATCTATGCCTTAAACTCTTCGTACCAATGCGAACATGAATGTTCATAACTGTGCAGGAGGTTTGGAAATGGGTGGAGAAAAGGGAACCTATCGCGAAGTCACGCCCGCTGCGATAATACTCGGTGTGATCTGGGGCGCCTTCATGGCTGCGAGCTTCACCTACGCCGGAATGATTATGGGATTCACCTCCGGCGGCTCTGCAATAGCCGCTATAGTCGGCTGGGGAATCCTTAGGGGACTGCTCAAGAAGGGAACCATCGTTGAGAACAACATCGTCCAGACAATAGCCTCTGCAGTCAACATCTCGGTCTCCGGAGTCATATTCACCATACCGGCGCTCTATATAATGGGTCTCAACGAGGAAATCAACATGCCATACTTCTTCATCGCGACGGCTGCTGGAGCCATACTGGGAATCACCTTCATAATCCCCCTGAGGAAGCAGATGATCGAGATAGACCGCCTTAGGTTCCCGACGGGAACTGCAGTCGCTACCGTTCTCAAGACCCCAGGAAGCGGAATCGAGAAGGCCAGATTGCTCTTCCTTGGAATGATAGTCAGTGCCGGAGTCTATCTCGTCCAGCAGTTCCCCATCCTCGGCCTTCCGGAGATAATCCCGGAGTACGTTGACCTCGGCTCTGTCCTCCACCTGCCCTCTTGGATCAACCTCACGATAGCGCTCTCTCTCATGGTCTTCGGAATGGGACTCATAACCGGAAGGAACGGTCTCATAGTCCTTGCCGGTGGAGTGCTCTCGTACTACATCATAACCCCACTCGTCAAGGCCCTTGGATGGCTTCCGAGTGATGTCACCGACGGTGCGATAAGCTCCTTCGTCTACGCCAACATGACAAGGCCCCTCGGTATCGGAATGCTCCTTGGAGGCTCCATAGCTGGTCTCATACTCTCGCTTCCAGTCATAGTCGTTGCCATCAAGAGCATTGCGGGAGCCAGCAAGCTGGGCTCAAGGGCTAGGAACGAGGAGCTGCCGATAAGCTACCTCTACGCTGGAATCGTCCTGGCGTTCCTCCTCCTGCTGGTGACGACCTACCAGCTTGGAGACCTCGGCCTGGGCAGGAGCCTGCTCACGGCACTCGTCGGCGTCGCGTGGATTTTCATCGCCTCGCTCCTCGTTGCAATGTCCACTGGAATGACCGACTGGAGCCCAGTCTCGGGTCTCTCACTCGTCTCGGTCATGATACTCCTCTACCTGACTAACAAGAACGTCCCGCTCACCATACTCCTTGGCGCCACCGTCGGAGTCGCTATCTCTGGAGCGGCCGATATGATGCAGGACCTCAAAACGGGCCACCTCGTCGGAGGCATTCCATCAAAGCAGCAGAAGGTCGAGCTCCTCACAGCCTGGATAGGACCGATAATAGCCCTGACCGTCGTCGGTCTCATCTGGAAGGCCTACGGAATAGGAAACGAGATGGTTCCGGCGCCGCAGGCAATGGCCCTCAAGTCGATGGTCGAGGCTATCCTCGGAGGAAACGTCCCGGTAGACAAGTTCATCGCCGGTGGAATCCTCGGCTTCGCCCTCTCGATGAGCGGCATTCCAGGACTTGGAGTTCTCGTTGGACTCTCAATGTACCTGCCGATGCTCTACATCATCCCCTACGGAATCGGCTGTATAGTCCACGAGGTCGCCAAGAGGAAGAAGGGACACGAGTTCATTACGGAGAAGGTCCTCCCGGTTGCAGCAGGTCTGATGGTGGGAGAGGCCGCGATGACCCTCCTGTTCGCGGTCCTCACCGTGCTGGGAGTCCTTCACCCATGAGGTGATGGAAATGAAGAAGCTCATAGGCAACGTCATACTCACCATTGGTCTCGTTGGGGGAGCTATCACGGCCGCCAGGATACCGCCGATGTGGGGTGGCCTGGCGGTTTCGCTCGGCGTCATGGCCGTTGGCATAGTCCTGAGAAGGCAGGGTGCCAAAGAGGAGCTCCACAGAGCTGCCCAGAGCGGAACCGGCGGCGTCAAGGAGCTTGAAAGGCTCCTCACCGAGAGTCTCGCAAGGTTAGAGGCCATAATGGACGCCCCGAAGGATAGGGTTCTCAGTGAACTCACCGCCGTACTGGAGGAGCTCGAAGAGTTCGCAGAGAAGGCCCAGCCTCTCAGGATAGAGGGTCTCATGACCTATGGAACTATAATGACGGTCTTCAGCAGGGGCGAGAGGGCCCTTAACAGAGCCTGGAGCGCCTTCGCCGACGGCTGTGAGGATGAGGGAAGGAAGTATCTGCGCTTTGGTTATGAAGATCTGAAGGAGACCCTCAAGGCCATCAAGAGCCTGAGGGTCTGACTCTCTTTCCTCTTCTTCTTAGCTGTTATTTATGCCCTTTTGGGAGCGAGAAGCTGTGGACTGGCTTTAGCTCTTTAGGAAGATTGGGGGTAGTTATTCGATAACGTATGTGTGAACCATTAATCCACCGTGTCCGATGAGCCTGTGGTGGATTATCTTGAAACCGCTATCCTCTATAGCCTTCTCTATTGCCCTCTTCTCCGTCGTTATGAAAACGCCGCGTTTTTCAAGAACTTTGGCCAGCTCAGCAAAGAACTGCATGTAGAGCTTTGGTATCATGCTCTTCCTCCCGATTTTGAGGCCGTAGGGCAAGTTACTCACCGCGAAATCAGCGCTCTCAACGTATTCGCTCAGCCTCGTCGCATCGCCGAGGATAAAGTCTATCCTGTCGTAAACTCCAGCGGCCAGGGCGTTCATCTCGGCTCCACGGAGGTGCTTTCTGTACTTCTCAAGACCAATTATTTTGCCTCCGTAGCCTCCCAAAGCCAGCTCTATTGGAATTGTTCCACTTCCACAGAAGGGGTCGATGAACGATCCGCCGTCGGGTTCTGCAAGCTCTATGAGCGCGTTGGCTATGCTAGCCTTGAGGTGTGCTGGGTGGTCGTAAACTCTCCAAGGCCTCTTGTGGAGGGAAGAATCGCCGGTGGTGTCTATCCCGAGGAAGAATACATCGCCAATCAGCTCCGCCCGGAAGATAACCGTTGGATGGTCAAGGTTAACCTTTGGAGTCGCATATCTACTCAGTCTGTCAAAAATAGCCTTTCCGACGGTTTTTGCTATATCAACACTGGTTATTTTGTGTTCTCCTTTCCTGAAGGAGCGAACCGCGAAGCTCTCACTGACCTTGATGTATTTTTCCACTGGAATGGAAGCCACGAAGTCTTCTATTCTCTTCAACGCCCTCTCTGATTCGTCTTCACTTATTCCCTCGAATCTCTCGCTCGCTATCTCAACTATAACTCTGTGGAGGAGTCTTGAGCGTTCGTTTAAATACGTCGCAACGCTCAGCTCCCTCTTTCTGCCCTTCTTATCGGTATAGAATGCCTCGCCTACTTCGGCTAGGACTCTACCCTCTACGTCCAGCGGCTTTTCCTCCACCAGAAACGAAACTCCAAGCTGGCTGAGAAGGCTCTCTACCTCGGCCTTTGCTAAATCTTCGATTCCCTGAGAAGTCGTGAGTAGCAGTCTCATCCTTCATCACTCCATTATCACAACGACACCCTTCCACTTCTTCCCAAAGCACTCACTCGCAAGGGCGTGCTTTCCGGTGAGCTTTTCGAGGAGCTTTATTCCGCCGTCGCACTTCTTGAAGCCCGTCGCGATGCCAACGGTGAACCCCTCAATTTCCCTTATTCCAACCCGCTTCGTGTTGTCAAGCTTTTCCCTCAGCTCTTCGCCGTATTTCCAGAGTATCCTCCTTGGGTCGAGGAGCAAATCCTTCTCGATGCCATCAAGAACATCCTCGAAGTCCCAGACGAACTCTTGGCCTTTCTCTTCCTCCTTTCCAAAGAGGGTGAACCTTCCGGTCTGCCACTCGCGGAGAAGCCAGCGAGCCGTTTCCTCAAGGTCAACCTCACCGCCCTTCCTGATTATGCCCTTTCGCTTTCCTATCTCCCTGAGGATATCTTCCTCGCTGGAAAAGTCTTCAATGCCAAACTTCTCCGTTAGCGCCTCCTTTCTCGTCTCCAGGATTCTGCCGATGAGCTTCAGTGCCGGCTTAACTGGCTCCTCTATCTTGTCTGCAGGAAAACCTCCTTTGATGACTAGCTCGTCGAAGTCATCTATGGGAACAACTCCAGGACTGTCGAGAAGCCATATCTTTTTGCTCAGCCTTATGAGCTGCTTCCCCTTTGTGTAGCCTGGAATAGGGGCTGTTCCTACGGCCTTCTTGCCCTTCAGCGTGTTGATTATCGTGCTCTTGCCGACGTTGGGATAGCCTATGAGGGCCACCTTAACTTTATCCTGATAGTCCAGCAGGCCCTTTGCGAGCTTTTTGATTTCCCTCCTTAAAATTCCAGTTCCCTTCCTCTCGCGGGCGGAGATAAAAACGACCGGAATCTCGCTCTTTCTCTTATACTCCTCGGCCCACTCCTTGGGCACGAGGTCAGCCTTGTTCATGACTATAAGGAGCGGCTTTCCCTCCTCCTTAACGAGCCTCTCCAGTTTTCTGTTCCTCGTTCCTATAGGGTCTCGCGCGTCAACTACCTCGACGATGATATCGGCCTCGTCAATTACCTCTCTCACAACCCGCCAAGCTTTTCTCTGCTTCATCTCGCACCACCGTTATCTCAAAGATTACCGTCCCTCCGTCTGTGTAGGGCGGTCCAGGATCAAGGCACTGCACGTAGGCTTTCTCTCCCCTACCAAGCCCAAGTTCTTTTGGCTTAATACCCTTTCGCAGTGCAACTATGTACGGCAGTAGCGAGGCAAGAGCATGGGTGCACAGTGCGTCTGTCTCCTTTAGGTTGATGGTTGGGCCGTCAATCACAATTTTGTCCCCGGAACGAAAAACGGGACATTTCCCCCGAATTTCCACTACTCGAATCTCTAACCGCTCCATACCACCACCGAAATCTAAATAAAGCTTGAGGTTCAAAAAACTATTTGATATGAGAAGCTGATTATGATAACAGTTGATGGTGGTGCTCAACGTGTCCGAAGATATCGAGGCGAAGATTCGCCGTTTGAGGGAACTAGGTAAGGCCAGTGTGGAATCTGATGTTCCTAAAATGGCCAAACCCCCAGTCAAAAAACCCCCTAAAAAACCCCGTTCAGTGGGGAGCATTAGGGAAAGGGAGAGACGAAAGAGAATTCTTACTGGTGCTGCGATTCTCATCGTTATCATTCTTGTAATCTCTGTTGGAGCATATGTCTATCTTCAAAATCGTGCGGCAGAGCAGCTATCGCAGGCTAAGGCCAAAAAGCTGGCCGAGGTAAACCAGTACTTCCAAGGAGAGATAATGAACAGTACCATTGGTCAGCAGACTAAGCAAGAGCTCATAAACGAGATTAACTCTGCTCAGTCCGTTGATGAAGTCAACGCAATAGACGTTAAGGCCGCCTATGCAAAGGCTTGGCAGGAATATCAGGCATACCTCGCGGAGCAGAAGCGTCTCGAATACGAGAGGCAGCTTAACCAGACCAAACAGGAAAA
Organism: Thermococcus onnurineus NA1; assembly: GCF_000018365.1. Lineage (NCBI taxonomy): Archaea > Methanobacteriati > Methanobacteriota > Thermococci > Thermococcales > Thermococcaceae > Thermococcus > Thermococcus onnurineus. Next base: position 1,538,539 of record NC_011529.1, read on the forward strand.
GATAAAGAGTATAGAGATGGAGTTCCAGCCGCTTCTCTCGATGCCTCTGCCTGACGACCTCAAAAAGAAGGTTATTGACTCTATGAAGAGTCTCGAAGATCAGATTGCGAGCGCAACCACGATAGAGGAGGTCAACTCTATCACAACCTCACCGTACCTTCTCGAGCTCTGGAGGGATTATTACTACTACCTAATCGATACCATGCCAACTCAAAACGTTATACTGCAGAAGGGTGACTCTAAGAGAATCGTCACAAAGACTGAGGCTAAGTCCATCCTTGGGGGAATAATGGATTACGGGGAGCTCATCCAGTACAGGATTTACAAGGTTGAGTTCGTTGACATTGCCCTTGTTCTCTCGAGGGACAAGATAAACGGTGCCTTCCTTGTTCCGGGAGATAAGATAATGATATTCGCCAAGAACGCCACCAACGCCCAGTTCAAGGAGATAGTGAACGAGGGCTACGTCCAGCTCGTCCTCCTACCGACTGAGGTCGGAGCCATATCGGTCAACGAGGCCCAGAGCCAGACCAGCTCTTCAAGCAGCTCCTCTTCAACCCAGTACACCGAGGATCACACGACCACATACACGCCGGGAGACACTTCAATAACCAACGGTCAGGCCATCAGCGATATCTACACGAACACTCAGACGGCCACCCAGAGCGCCTCGGCGAGCTACACCTACACCGTCGACCTCACTGAGATACTCAAGGCGATAGCAGCTGGAAAGATACAGGCCAGCGAGGATGTTAAAGAGCAGCTCAGGGCATATGGATGGGAGATAGTCGACCTGGAGAAGGAGTCGGGCATGCTCGTGCTCGATCCGAACACCCAGTTCCTCGTCATCGTTAGAGTTCCGTCAATCTTCGTACCAGACATACTCTCCAACCAGCAGTACCTCTACATAGCGAAGGTCGCGAGCTGAGGTGATTAACCATGAAGCGCCTTGCAGTATCTCTCTTTATTCTTTTGTTAGCTTCGTCTCTAGTTAGTGCAGCGACCTACACTCTTCCCGGGGACACCTACAACAACATCGGTATAATGGGACAGGTAATGATAGACCTGAATGTCACCATAGTCAACACGGCCTCTTTCCCGAAGTTTATAGTGGTCAATCCGCGCTATGACTTC